>DASXKY010000082.1:0-10059 GCA_036496555.1 Burkholderiales bacterium
TTCGCTCCGTGGCCCTCGCAGGGCTATTGCTCGCGCCGGCGCTGGCCGGCGCGCAAAAGGCGGGCGGTACGGCGAGCTCGTCGCAGAAGCCGATCGTCGTCGCGGGCTCCTCGACGGTCTATCCGCTGATGCTGGAGATCGTCCAGCGCTTCAAGCGGGCGAATCCACGCGCATCGATCGAGGTTCGATCGGGCGGCTCCGCGAAGGGGATTGCGGATCTGCGCGGCGGCGGGGCCGAGATCGCGATGGTGTCCCGGCAATTGCTCGACAATGAGCGCGACCTGTTCGCGTTTCCGCTGTGCCGGGACGGGGCGGCGATCGTCGTCCACCGCAGCAACCCGCTGAAGGGTTTGAGCAGCCAGCAGCTGACCGACCTGCTGACGGGGAAGGTAGCGGACTGGAAAGAGCTCGGCGGGCACCCCGGCGCCGTCAGGCTGGCTTGGCGCGCGAAGGGTCAGGCCATCCCCGATCTGATTCAGGAGCACCTCAAACTCAAGCCCGAGCAGATACGCGGCCACGCCACGATTTTCGAAAATGCGGACGCCATCGCCTTCGTGGCGAAGGATCGCAACGCGGTCAGCGTGGTCGCGCTAGGCGTGGCCGAGCGCAGCGTCAAGTCCGGCGCCGCGGTCAAGCTGCTCGCCTACGGCGGCATCCCCGCTTCGACGCGCGCGGTGCGCGATCACACCTATCTGCTCTCGCGACCGCTGAGCCTGGTGACGCGCAACACGCCGACCGGCCTGCAGAAGCAGCTGATCGACTATGCATTGTCGAGCGCGGTGATCGACCTGCACGAGAAGCACGGCTTCGTTCCATATCAGGATTAGGCCTTTCCTGAAGTCTGCCTGACGCCGGCGGCCGTGTAGCGGGCCCGCCTACAGCGGCAGGATGCTTGCATGGCTGCTTGCCCTGTCACGTGAAGCCCGCTAATATTGCCTCCGCAATGGTTGCCGAGGCAAGTAAATCCTCTCCGGTGTACGACCTGCGCTCGTTCCGCAGCGTCGACGCGGTCGGTGCGCGCGTCGGGCTGGCGCGCAAGGCGATCGCGGAGGAGTTCGCGCGCGAGGCCGCGCCGCTCGGCCTGAGCGTGCAGCAGGCGCTGGTCATCCTCCTGGTTGGCGAGGAACGCAGCGACACCGCGGCGGGGCTGTGCCGCGTGCTTGCGCACGACGCCGGGGCGATGACGCGGATCGTCGACAAGCTGGAGTCGATGCGTCTGGTGCGCCGCGTGCGCGGGTCGCAAGACCGCCGCAGCGCGCGCCTCGAGCTGACCAAGGACGGCCGCAGCATGTACGCCCGCGTGATGCGCGTGCAGGTCGACATGCTGAACCGGATGCTGCGCGGCTTCTCGCGCAGCGAAGTGCGCACGCTCGAGCGGTTGCTCCTGCGGATCCTGGAAAACGCCGCATGAGAGCCTGGCCGGCCATCCTGATCGTCGCTGCCGCCGGCGGCTGCGCCAGCTACAAGGGCCTTGAGCCCCGCGGCGCGCCGCTCGACCCGGCGGCGCTCGAGGCGCAGCGCTCGCTCGGCGAGGGGCCGGCCGCGGCCTGGCCCGAGCTCGACTGGTGGAAGCGCTTCGGCGACCCGCAGCTCGACCGGCTGGTGGAGGAGGGCCTCGCCGGCAGCCCGAATGTCCGCCTTGCGCGGGCACGCGTCGACCAGGCGCTCGGCGCCGCGCAACTGGCCCACGCGCCGCTCGGCCCCCAGGTCGCGGCGGGCGCCGACGTGACCCGCCAGCGCTTCTCCGAGAACTACATCTTCCCGCCGCCGATCGGCGGCGCGACCTTCACCACCACGCAGCTCGCGCTCAACGCGAGCTACAACCTCGATTTGTGGGGCCGGAACCGCGCCGCGTACGAAGCGGCCCTCGGCCGCTCGCGCGCCGCGCAAGCCGAAGCCTTCGCCACGCAGCTGGTCCTTTCGTCGGCCATCGCCGGCACCTATGTCCAGCTCGCCCACGGCTACGAGCAGCTCGATATAGCGCAGCGCACGCTGGAGGACCGCGTGCAGGTGCAGAGCCTGACCGGCGATCGCGTGCGCGCCGGGCTCGACTCCCGGCTCGAGCTCAAGCAGGTGGAGACCTCCATTCCGGCGGCGCGCGCGCGCATCGCGCAGACCGAGGAGGAGATCGCGCTCGCCCGCAACCAGCTCGCCGCGCTGCTCGGGCGGGGCCCGGACCGCGGGCTGACGATCGAGCGCCCGGCGCTGCACGTGGCGAGCGTGGCGCTGCCCTCGCGCGTGCCCGCCGACCTCCTCGGGCGCCGGCCCGACATCGTGGCGAGCCGCCTGCGCGCCGAAGCGGCCTCGCGCGACATCGCGTCGGCGAAGGCCGACTTCTATCCCGACATCAACCTGACCGCGCTGGTCGGCGTGCAGTCGGTGACGCTGTCGAAGCTGCTCGAGGGCGGCAGCGCGATTCCCTCGATCGGCGCGGCGATCCGCCTGCCGATCCTCGACGGCGGCCGCCTGCGCGGCGCGCTCTCGGTGCGCGATGCCGAGTACGACGCCGCCGTCGAGCAGTACAACCAGGCGCTCGCCGACGCGCTGCGCGAGGTGGTCGACCAGCTCGCGTCCATGCGCTCGGTGCAGACGCAGCGCGTCGAGGCCGACGCCGCGCTGGCGTCGGCGGAAGAGGCGTACCAGCTCGCGCTCACCCGCTACAAGGCCGGGCTCGGCAGCCTGCTGCAGCTGATCACGGTCGAGACGCAGGTGCTCGACCAGCGCCAGCTGCGGGCCGAGCTGCGCTCGCGCGAGCTCGCGGTTTCGATCAACCTCATGCGCGCGCTCGGCGGCGGATTCGATATGCAGGTGGCGATGCAATGAGCGCTCAAGAAACGCAGAAGCCCAAGAGCAAACGGCGGCTGCTCCTCGCCGGTATCCTGTCCGTCTTCCTGCTCGCCGGGGCCGGCTACACCCTTTACTGGCTGCTGCATGGCCGCTACCACGAGACGACCGACGATGCGTACGTCGGCGGCAACCTGGTGCAGATCACGCCGCAGGTCGCCGGCACCGTGCTCGCCATCCACGCCGACGACACCGAGTACGTGGACAGCGGCAAGCCGCTGGTCTCGCTCGACAAGTCCGATGCGCAGATCCTGGTCGCGCAGGCCGAGGCGCAGCTCGCGAAGACCGTGCGCTCGGTGCGCACCCTGCGCGCCACCAGCACCGAAGGCGAGGCCAACGTCACGGTGCGGCGATCCGAGCTGCGCAAGGCGGAGCAGGACCTGGCGCGGCGCCGCTCGGTGCAATCCTCCGGCGCGGTGTCCGGCGAAGAGCTGCAGCACGCCGTCGACGCGGTCAATTCGGCCCGTGCCGCGCTCGACGCGGCGCAAAAGCAGCTCGAGGGGCAGCGCGCGATGGTGGACCGCACCGAGGTGCAGGACCATCCGGACGTGCTTGCCGCCGCCGCGCGCGTGCGCGAGGCCTATCTCGCGCTGTCGCGCACCGAAGTGCCGGCGCCCACCGCCGGCTTCGTGGCGCGCCGCTCGGTGCAGGTCGGCCAGCGCGTCGCGCCGGGCAACGTGCTGATGACGGTGGCGCCGCTGGCGGACGTCTGGGTCGACGCCAACTTCAAGGAGAACCAGCTCGCCAACCTGCGCCCGGGGCAGCCGGTCACGCTCGAGGCCGACGCGTACGGCGGCGCGTTCGAGTTCCATGGGCGGATCACCGGGTTCAGCGCCGGCACGGGCGGCGCCTTCGCGCTCCTCCCGCCGCAGAACGCGAGCGGCAACTGGATCAAGGTGGTGCAGCGCGTGCCGGTGCGCATCGCGCTCGAGCGCAAGGAGCTCGAGGCGCATCCGCTGCAGGTCGGCCTGTCGATGAAGGTCGACGTCGACACGCACGACCGCTCGGCGGGCCGCCTGCGGAGCGCGGAGCGCGGCGCGCCGGCGTACGAGACCAAGGCCTTCGCCTCGAGCGACCCGCAGACCGACGCGCGCATCGAGCAGATCATCGCCGCCAATACCAGCCCCGCGCCGGCGACCGGCGCCGCGCCGGCGCTGTCGTCGGTGCAGGGAGCGGCGCGTGGCGCAAGCGCCCGCCCCTGAGCGCCGCGGCGCCGCGCCGCTCGAGGGCGGCGCGCGCATCGTCGCCTCGCTCGCCGTAGGGCTCGCCACCTTCATGAACGTGCTCGACACGTCGATCGCCAACGTGTCGATCCCCGCCATCGCCGGCGACCTGGGCGTGTCGCCGAACCAGGGCACCTGGGTGATCACCTCGTTCGCGGTGGCGAACGCGATCTCCGTGCCGCTCACCGGCTGGCTGACGCAGCGCTTCGGGCAGGTGCGCCTGTTCCTCGCCACCATCGTGCTGTTCGTCGCCGCATCGCTCCTCTGCGGCCTCGCGCCGTCGATGCCGATGCTGATCTTCTTCCGCGTGGTGCAGGGCGCGGTCGCCGGGCCGATGATCCCGCTGTCGCAGACGCTGCTCCTGTCCAGCTATCCGCGCGAGAAGGCGGGCGTCGCGCTCGCCACCTTCTCGCTCACCATCCTGGTCGCGCCGGTGGTCGGCCCGCTGCTCGGCGGCTGGATCACCGACAACTTCGCCTGGCCGTGGATCTTCTATATCAACGTGCCGGTCGGCCTGGTGGCGCTCGGCATGACGTGGTTCATCTATCGCGAGCGCGAGACGCCGACGGTGCGCACGCCGATCGACGGCGTCGGGCTGGCGCTGCTGGTGGTCTGGGTCGGCTCGCTGCAGCTGATGCTCGACCAGGGCAAGGATCTCGACTGGTTCGCCTCGCCGGTGATCGTCACGCTCGCGGTCACGACAGTCCTCGGTTTCGCGCTGTTCCTCGCCTGGGAGCTGACCGACGAGCACCCGGTGGTGGATTTGCGGCTGTTCGCCAACCGCAATTTCAGCACCGGCACGGTCGCCATCGCGCTCTCCTACGGCGCGTATTTCGGCAGCATCGTCCTGCTGCCGCTCTGGCTGCAGCAGTACATGGGCTACACGGCGACCGACGCCGGCCTGGTGCTCTCGCCGGTAGGATTGCTCGCGATCATCCTCACGCCGATCGTCGGCCGCAGCTCCGGCAAGGTCGATCCGCGGCTGCTCGCCACCACTTCGCTCGTGATCTTCGCCGTCGTCGGCTGGATGCGTTCGCGCTTCAGCAGCGACGTCGACCTCTGGACGCTCATCGTGCCGACCGTCCTGCAGGGCGCGGCGATATCGTGCTTCTTCATCCCGCTCACCGGCCTCGCGCTCGGCGACCTGCGGCAGGAGCAAATCGCCGCCGCTTCCGGGCTCAACAACTTCCTGCGCATCTCGGCCGGCGCTTTCGCCACCTCGATCGCCACCACGCTATGGGAAAGCAGGGCCGCGCTGCACCACGCACGCCTGGTAGAGCACATGAGCGCCGGCGATCCGGCGACGGCCGCCACGCTCGAGTCGCTCGGCCGCCTGGGCCTGGAGGCGCCGCAGCGCTACGCCGTCCTCGAACGCATGGTCAACGTGCAGGCCTTCACCCTGTCCGCGCTCGATCTGTTCTACGGCTCCGCCATCCTGCTGGTCCTGCTGATCCCGCTCCTATGGCTCGCGCGCCCTCCGCGCGGCGCGGCCGGCGGGGCCGGCGCGGGCGCGCACTAAGTGCTCGGCGCTAGGCGTCGTAGCTGCCGAAGAGCTGCAGCGTCTCGAGCGCCTCGACCTTGACGGAGGAGCCGTAGACGTCGACCGAGCGCCCGGCCGGCAGCTCGAAGATCGAAACGCTGGTCCAGAACAAGTACTGCCGCGTGATCCAGATCCGCATGTTGCCCGGCTGGTTGTCGCCGGGGCCGTCGTTCGTAATGCGGTAGAGGCGGTTGCCGACGTTGACGGCGATCTGCTGGGTGAAGCTGTCCGGATTCTGGTTGCCGGTGTTGATCAGGCGGATTTTTCCCGCTTCCATCTTGACCTCTGCGCTGTGTCGAGGGGAAGGGCATGATACAAACCGCGGCATCCGGCCGCGATGACGCATTCCTCAGAGGGCGCCGCATGAAGCCGATCGTCCCGTTCTACGCCTGCCTGCTCGCCAGTGCCGAAGGACGGTATAACTAGGTGACGCGCCGTCGCTGAAGCGGAACGCTAGTGCACTGAACCCATGACCAAGTGGAAGAAAGTCGCGCCGGAGGAAAAGCAGAAGCTCGCCGAGCGGCTGCGCGCCGCGCTCGCGAGGCGCAGAGGCGTCACCGAGAAGCGCATGTTCGGCGGGACATGCTTTCTGCTGCACGACAACATGCTCTGCGGCACGGGCAGCGGGAATTTCCTGTTCCGCGTCGGCAAGGAGGCGCACGCTGCCGCGGTGAAGCGGCGCGGCGCCAAGGCGATGATGCACAACGGGCGGCGGATGGAAGGCTTCATCTGGGTCGACCCCGCCGCCTGCGATTCGAAGAGCGTCAAAGGGTGGATCGAGCTGGCGGCCGCGTACGTCGGCGAGCTGCCGCCGAAGAAAAAACGCTGACGGCTGTGCCGCGCTACTTCGTCGTCGCCAAAGGGACGAAAGCGCTGCCGTACGCCGGCAACTATCCGTGGCCGTATGCGATCTCGTTGTGCTTCGAGGGCGTGGAAAAGCCGCTCGCCCTCGCGGTCGGCGTGGGGCACGGCAACGCGGGAAGTCTGCTCAGCGCTGCCGAGGCCCTGGAGGCGCATTGGCGGGAGCACTTCGCCAGCGCGCAGGGCGAGTGGCTGCTGCCGTTCCTCGAACAGGTGGCGCTCGGCGCGCGGCTGGACCAGGGGCAAATCCTCGCGCTCGCCGCCGCGCGGCTGGGCAAGGAACCGGAGAGCTACGAGCAGTAGGCGTCGTAGCACCGAATTCACGGTGCGCGAAATCGGTCACATGAGTGGAGCGGGGCCGGCCCTAAGATGCCCCGATGAGCCGCAACCCGTATGCGCCGCCGAAGGCCTTCGTCGACTTGCCGCGTCGTCGGTCGGTCGCCGAGATCGAAGGCTTCATCACGATGCTGCGCGCCGCGTGCGACGACGCGAAGATGAATGCGTCCCTGCAGAAGCTCCTCGCCATGCCGGACCTGGAGCGCCGTACGCTGGTCCGCTCCTGGGTGGCCGAGCTCCTGACGAAAGAGGCGCCGCCCGACTTCATCGAGGCGATCGCCTGCCTGTACGATGACGCGATCGCCGAAAGGGCCTACGAGGTCATCTTCAAATGCAGCCGCTAGGGGAAGGGAAATGAAAGTCCAGGGCGCGTGCCATTGCGGCCAGATCACCTACGAAGCGGAGCTCGACCCGGAGAAGGTGAATCTCTGCCACTGCAGCGACTGCCAGATGCTGACCGGCTCTGTGTTCCGCATCACCGTGCCGGCGCCGGCGGCGACCTACCGCCTGCTCACCGGCAAGCCGAAGGTCTACGTGAAGACCGCCGACAGCGGCACTAAGCGCCGGCACTCGTTCTGCCCGAACTGCGGCACGCCGGTCTCAGCGACTGCGGATACGGATTCCCCGCCGTTCTACTCGCTGCGCGTCGGTTGCCTCAAGCAGCGCGCGCAACTGCCGCCGCAAAAGCGCATCTGGTGCAAGTCGGCGCTGCCCTGGTCGCAGGACGTGAGCCGCGTGCCGGGCATCGAGGGGCAGTAGAGCCCGCCTACCGCGACTTGCGGCTCGGCAGCAGCATGCCGACCTGGGCGCGGTACGCGCGGTACTTGTCGCCGAACTGCGCGACCAGGTCGCGCTCCTCGAACCAGATGCCGATCAGGATGTAGCCGGTGCAGGCGGCGGCGAAGAGCAGGTGCCCCGCGGTCATCACGGGCGCCGCCCAGAATGCCATCATGAAGCCCAGGTAGATCGGGTGGCGCACGTAGCGGTAGAGGAACGGCGTCCTGAACTCCGCCTCTGGAATCGGCCGGCCGGTGAACCGCGCGAACACCTGGCGCAGGCCGAACAGCTCGAAGTGGTTGATGAGGAAGGTGGCGAGCAGCAGGATCACCCAGCCGAGCGCGAACAGCGTCCAGATCGCCTGCACGGCGAGCGGGTTCTCGACGCGCCAGATCACGGGCTCGGGGATCGGGCGCCACTGCCACAGGAGCAGCGCGAGGGCGAGCGTAGCGGCGAGCACATAGGTGCTGCGCTCGACCGCCGGCGGCACGATGCGCGTCCACCATTGCTTGAACGAGCGGCGCGCCATCACGCTGTGCTGCACGGCGAAGACGCCGAGCAGGGCGAGGTTGACGAGCAGCGCCTCGCCGAGCGGCCCGGCGGCGCCGCTGTCGATGGTTTTCGGCACCACGAAGCCGCCGACGAAGTGCGCGGCGTATGCAAACGTGGCGAGGAACAACACGTAGACAACAAAGCCGTACAAAAGCGCAACAAATCCCATCGGGGCCTCCGCGAAAGGGGCGCTAGTATCGGCGCACACAACAAAACGCGGTTGACCGATCCGCCGCATTTCTTGATGGATGCGCTCTCCGATCTCCTGCACGTGATGCGACTGAAGGGCGCCTTTTTCCTCGAGGCGCGCTTTACCGCGCCGTGGTGCGTGCTGAGCGGTTGTCCGCCGAGCCTGTGCGCCCCGGGCGAGCATATCGTCTTCTTCCACGTCGTCACGGCGGGCCGCTGCCGCGTGCGCGCGAACGGCGGCGAGCCGCTCGAATTGTCGGCGGGCGACCTGCTGCTGATGCCGCACAACGACGGCCACCTGCTCGGCAGCGACCTGCACCTCGCGCCGGTCGACGCCGGCACGCTCGTCCGCGCGGCGCCGCCCGGCGAGCTGATGAGCCTCGCGCACGGCGGCGGCGGCGAGGAGACGCGCCTGATGTGCGGCTATCTCTCGTGCGATCCGGTGATGGGGCGTCCGCTGCTCGACGGGCTGCCGCGCGTGCTGCGCGTGCCGCTCGGCGAGGGCCCGGCGGCGCAGTGGCTGCTCGGCCTGGTCGAGCGCGGCGCGCACGAGAACTCCGCGCCGGGCCCGGGTTCGCGCACGGTGCTGGCGAAGCTCGCCGAGCTGCTGTTTGCCGAGGCGATGCGCCGCTATCTTCAGTTGCAGCCGGCGCCCCAGCTCGGCTGGCTGGCGGGCCTGCGCGATCGTCATGTGGGCCGCGCGCTTACGCTGATTCACGCGCAGCCGATGCGCGAGTGGACGGTAGAGACGCTCGCTGCGGACACCGGCGCCTCGCGCTCGGTGCTGACGCAGCGCTTCTCGGTCCTCGTCGGCCAGGCGCCGATGCAATACCTCAAGCGCTGGCGCCTCGGCCTCGCCGCTGCGGCGCTGAAGGAGAATCGCCGGCCGATCGCCGCGCTCGCCGGCGAGTACGGCTACGAGTCCGAAGCGGGCTTCTGCCGCGCGTTCAAGCAGGCCTTCGGCACGCCGCCGGCTGCCTGGCGGCGGCGCGCGGCGTAGGCGTTTCCGACAAGAACGGCGGCATTTCCGCCAAATCGGAGTGCGGGCCGGCGCAGAAACTGGCGCGCATAGCAACCCCGCATCCAACTCAAAGGAACCGATCTTGTCCACGCATACAGGCAGCTGCTTCTGCGGCGCCGTCCAGTTCACCGTCAACGGCGAGCCCGCCGCCATGGGCTATTGCCACTGCGAGTCGTGCCGCAGCTGGGCCGCGGCGCCCGTCAACGCCTTCACGCTGTGGAAGCCCGACGCGGTGAAGATCTCGCGCGGCGGCGAGTACATCGCCAGCTACAACAAGACCGCGAAGAGCCATCGCCGCTGGTGCAAGCTCTGCGGCGGCCACGTCTACACCGACCATCCGCTGTGGAGCGTGATCGACGTCTACGCCGCGTCCATCGCCGACTTCCCTTACAAGGCCGGGCTGCACGTCAACTACCAGGAAACCGTGCTGCGCATGAAGGACGGCCTGCCGAAGATGAAGGACATGCCGAAGGAGATGGGCGGCTCGGGCGTCGTGCTGCCCGAGTAGAGGCTAGAGAAATCGCGCGATGGCCTCGTTGACGCGCTCCGGGTGCGTCACGGGGCCCATGTGGCCGAGGCCTTTCAGCTCGACGACTTCCACCTGCGGCAGCGTGCGCGTCAGCAGGCGCGCGACGGCGAGCGAAGAGGCAGGTGAGTCGCTGCCGGTCATGTAGAGGACCGGAATCTTCAGGTCGCGGAACGCCGCGAGCGGCGTC
>DASXKY010000083.1:0-5569 GCA_036496555.1 Burkholderiales bacterium
ACGCCGCGCGCGCCGGCGGCGAGGTTGCCGCGCGACTCGCCTGCCTTCGGGATGCGCGCGAGACAGTGCGGCACCAGCTTGCCGTCGATCAGCAGCACGCGCTTGTCGCCGTCCTTGATCTCGGGGATGTACTTCTGCGCCATCACGCTGCGACGCCCGCCCAGCGAGATGGTCTCGAGGATCACGTTGCGGTTGGGGTCGTCGCGCCGCACGCGGAACACGTTCTCGCCGCCCATCATGTCGAGGCGCTTGACGACCACGTCGCTGTGCTCGTCGATGAAGCGCTGCAGGCGCCCGGTCTCGCGGCTTACCAGCGTCGGCGAAGTGAAGCGCGCGAACTCGGCGATGGCGAGCTTCTCGTTGTGGTCGCGGACCGCGTCGGGCGCGTTGAACACGCGGGCGCCCTCGCGCACCGCCGCCGACAGCAGCCAGGTGCTGGTCACGTACTCGAGGTCGAAGGGCGGATCCTTGCGCATGAGGATCGCGTCGAAGTCCTTCAGCGGCTGCTCGACCGGCTCGTGCGCGCGGTACCAGTCCTCGTCGTTGTCGGTGAGCGAGATGCGGGTGGCGCGTGCGGCGACGCTGCTTTTCAGGAAGAAGAGCTCTTCCTGCTGGGAGACGGACACCTGGTGGCCGCGCTTCTGCGCGGCGCGCATCATCGCGACGGTCGTGTCCTTGTACGCCTTGAGCGAGCCAGGCGCGTCGATGACGAACAGGAACCGCGCGGCCAGGCTACTTGCTCTTTTTCTTCTTCTCCGCGGGCGCGGCGGCGGGCTCCTTGAAGCCGGCGCCGGCGGAGTTGGCCATGAACACTACCGCGCGCGCGACTTCCGCGTCGGTGAGCGAGGCGTCGCTGCCCTTCGCCGGCATGTTGCCCACGCCCTTGATCGCGGTCCGCACCAGCGTGCTGAGCCCCTGCTTGATGCGCGGCGCCCAGTCGTTCTTGTCGCCGATCTTCGGCGCCTTGTTGACGCCGGCCTTGTGGCACGCAGAGCAGGTCGCCTGCACGATCGCCTCGCCGCTGCGCGCGCCGGGTGCCGCGGCCGGCGCGCCCATCTCGATGTTGGAGACCGGCTTGATGCGCTCGGCGATCCTCTCAAGCGTCATCGCCTCGGGATCGGCGCTCGGCCGGCCGGTGACCAGCTGCACCAGCATGATGATGCCGATGATCGGCACGAGGAACGCAGCGAGGATGACGACGATCAACTGCTGCGGCGTCTTGATGAAGGACGAATGCTCGTCGTGGTCGCTCACTGCCGTTGGCCCCGATAGGAGATAAAGGTATGATTTTAGCTTGAAAGCGCCCGTAGCTCAGCGGATCAGAGTATTGGCCTCCGAAGCCAAGGGTCGTGGGTTCGAATCCCGCCGGGCGCGCCAAAAGAACAACCCGAGGAGGACGAAATGAAGTTCATCAAGCTGATCATCGCCGTGCTGGCGATGGCAGCGTCGGCTGCCGTGCCGGCGCAGCAGTATCCGACCCATAGCGTAACCATGATGGTGCCGTACGCCGCCGGCGGGCCGACCGACACGGTTGCCCGGGTGGTGGCGCAGGCGATGACCAAGCCGATGGGGCAAACGGTGATCGTCGAGAACCGGCCGAGCGCCGGCGGCATCCTCGCGCCGGAGGTGGTGAAGAACTCCAAGGCCGACGGCTACACGATCCTGATCCACCACATCGGCATGGCGACCATCCCCACGCTTTACCGCCAGCTGCGCTTCAACCCGCTCACCGACTTCGAGTACATCGGCCTGATCAACGAGGTGCCGATGACCATCGTCGCGCGGCCGAATTTTCCGGCAAAGGACCTGAAGGAGTTCCTCACCTACATCAAGGCCAACAAGGACAAGGTGACCTACGCCAACGCCGGCATCGGCGCCGCCTCGCATCTTTGCGGCATGCTGTTCATGAGTGCGATCCAGACCGACTTCCTGACCGTGCCGTACAAGGGCACCGGGCCGGCGATGAACGACCTGCTCGGCGGCCAGGTTGACTTCATGTGCGACCAGACCACCAGCACCACCTCGCAGATCAAGAGCGGCAAGATCCGCGTCTACGGCGTCACTTCGCTGCAGCGCATCCCGTCGCTGCCGGAGGTGCCGACGCTCGAGGAGCAGGGCCTGAAGGGCAGCAGCGTCGGCATCTGGCACGGCCTGTACGCGCCGAAGGGGACGCCGAAGCCGGTGCTCGACAAGCTGGTGTCGTCGCTCCAGGAAGCGCTCGCCGAAGCGGAGGTGCAGAAGCGCTTCTCCGACCTCGGCGCGGTGACCTATCCGAAGGACAAGCAGACGCCGGCGGCGCTGCAGGCCCACCTGAAGGCCGAGATCGACAAGTGGGCCCCGCTGATCAAGAAGGCGGGTCAGTACGCGGACTGAGCCTGCTTTTCAGCCCACGCCGTTCTTCTTGAACCAGGCAAGCATCCGCTTCCAGCCGTCCACGGCCGCTTCCTTGCGATAGCTCGGCCGGTAGTCGGCGTTGAAGGCGTGCGGCGCGCCCTCGTAGATGTGGACCTGCGATTTCTTGTCGTTGCCGAACGCCTTGAGGCCCGCGCGCAGCATCTCGACGCGCTCGAGCGGGATGCCCTGGTCGGCGCCGCCGTAGAGGCCCAGCACCGGACGGTCGATCTTGTCGGCGACGTCGATCGGCGTGAGCGGCTGCGCCGGCGGTGTCGGCGACAGGCCGCCGTACCAGGACACGCCGGCGTCGACCTTCCTGTTGTGCGCGACGTACATCCAGACCATGCGGCCGCCGCGGCAGAAGCCGGTGATGCCGAGCTTCTTCGTATTGGCGCGCGGGTTCTTGCCGGCCCAGGCCACCACGGCGTCGAGGTCGGCGAATGCCTGCTCGTCGGTCAGCCTGTTCGCGCCGGCGAGCACCTCCTTGATGTCTTCGAGCTTCCATAGTTCGCCGATGCGGAAGTATTGCTCGTTCGAGACCGCGAAGTAGCCGGCCTTCGCCAGCCGGCGCACGACGTCCTTGATGTGCTCGTGCAGTCCCCAGATTTCCCCCACCACCAGGACCACCGGCCGCTTGGTCTTGCCTTTCGGCGCGGCGTAGTAGATCGGGATGTCGCCGATCTTGGCGTCGCCGCCGTCGAGCCCGTCCATCGGCGTCCTGATCGCTTGCGCGAGCAGCGGCTCGGCGGTGACGGCGAAGCCGGCGGCGAGACAGGCAGCGACGAAGCCGCGGCGGCCGACCTGCACGTCGGGCAGCAGGCTGTTGAGATTGTCGTCGTTGAGGTTCCTGCGCGAGTCTTCCATGTCTTCTCCTTGAATCAGCCTGGCAATTATTCCATTGCTTTGCGACGTTTTCGAGCAACTCCACGAACGCTCGGCCGGACAATCGGCAGCGCCTTGCGGATGCTTTCGCGCTGAATGTGCTCAATATCCAGTCCCGCGGCGGCGATCGCCGCCTCGGTGCGCCGCGTGAGGTGGCAGTTCCCCATCAGGTGCTTCCAGACCGGCTCGATGCGCCGCTGCCACTTCAGGCGTGAGGGCTTGCCCTCGGCGGCGACGTGCTCGAGGAAGACGAGCCTGCCGCCGGGCCGCAGCACGCGTGCGATCTCGGCCAGGGCCGCCTTCTGGTCGCGCACCGAGCAAAGGACCAGCGAGCACACGACGGCGTCGAAGCTCTGGTCCTTGAAGGGCAATCCATCGAGGGAGGCGTCCGCGACCTCGACGCGGGAAGGCCTGTCTTTCGCCAGCAGCTTGGCGCGCATGCTCGGGTCGGGCTCCGCCATCACCAGGCGCGTGACCATCTTCGGGTACAGGCCGAGCGTCGAGCCGGTTCCGGCGCCGACCTCGAGCACCTCGCCGGAGAGATCGCGCAGCAGCTCGGCGCGCCATTTCGACAGGCAGGCTTCCTCGCTGCCTCGCATGAAGCGGTCGTAGACCGCGGCCATCAGCCAGGACATTCACTTTCCTTCGTTACGGTTTGCGGCGCTCGCTGCGCTCGCGATAGAAGTTAAGGTTGCCTTCCTCGACGTTGCCAAGCAAAAGCTGCGCAACGAGATCCGCGTACCAGTTGAACCGGGTGCTGATTCGATAGGTGATCTTCATCTTCACCTCGCTATGGCCTTCCACGGGCGTCAACGTATACGCTGTATCGATCAGATCGAAATAGTGGCCGCCAACGACAACATGTTCGTCGAGCGCATAGCGCGGGAAAGAATCCTGGTAGAAGCGATAGCTCCAGCGCACATACCGGTTCTCCTGCGATTGATCGATGACCTCGTCGAAGTACACCTGCTTGCCCATTGTCACTCGCCGTAGCGGGCTTCCGGCCTCCTGGCGGCTTACGCCGGCAAGGGGTAGTGGCATGCCCATCCGAAAGACCCATGCGCGGTCCACCTCGTGCGGCTGGATCTCTGGTGCGTTCATGATCTGCCGCCAGATCGCGTCGGGCTTGGCCTTGACCAGCACGGTGCGTTCCACCGCATTGATCCTGGTCGGCAACTCTTCCCCGCTCTCCATGGCGCCGGCGATCAGCGGAACGAGGGCGACGCCCAGCAACGTTTGCTTGGGCCAGTTCGTCAGGCGGCAGACCGCACCCATGACCAAGCCGCCGACTGCGCCGATGAGTCCGAACAGCGGTGCGATGATGACCGCGCAGAGAAGCCCTTCGATCATGATCAGCATGGTGCCGATCACGAAAAACATGTTGGCCAGAATCGGCGCCCAGATGTAATACGGCCAATCGCGCCTCTTCTGGCGTTCGGCGAAGTACACCGTCACTGCGCCGACGATCGCAGGCGCGAGATAGACGAATGACGCCGTCATCGCCGCATAGGCGCCGCCCGGTTGGCCGGAGAAAGCCAGACGCAGCGCGATTCCAGTGATCACGCCGGCTGCGAAGGGCCACCAGGCCGCGAACGGCAGGCGGCGCTCGACGGGTCGCTCTGGCTCGGGCGGCGAACTATCGTTGGAGTGCAGGTTGTTCATCGACTATTTCTTCGAGGTCTTCGCACTCCCGTTCCTGTCTCGGCTGGCCGACGTTCCATGCGAGCCCTAGTGCGTTGAGCGCCGCGATGACGGAGTAGCCCGGATCGAACTGGCCGGGCTCGAGACCCATGCGGGCCGACTCCGGGAACGCGTGATGGTTGTTGTGCCAGCACTCGCCCATGGTGATCGCGCCCACGCCAGTGAGGTTGGCGGCCTGCACGCCGGCGCCGACGACGTGCCAGCGCCCCGGACCCGGGTTGTGGCAGAGGTAGGTGACGATCCAGTGTCCGGCCACGGAGACCGAGACCCGGCAGCAGATTCCCCATACGACCCAAGGCAGGCCGCCGAGGAAGTAGAGAAGAATTGCGAGCGGCGCCTGCTGCAGCATCCAGGTGCGCTCCATCCAGAGCAGCCAGCGGTCCGCGCGCAGGTCCGCTTCGAGCACGAACCGCGGCGGCCGATCGAAATCGAAGCGGCAGTGCAGCTGCCAGAACGCGTCCACCAGCAGCGAGCGGCGGTGCGAGAAAAAGTCGTGGCACGAGGGCAGGCGCTGGGCCCAGTCGCGCAGGTCGTGGATCCGCAGCACGCCGTAGGGGCCGGCCATGCCGACCAGCACTCCGAGGTAGACCAG
>DASXKY010000084.1:0-2238 GCA_036496555.1 Burkholderiales bacterium
GGCGGATGCGCACGTCGACGACCTGGATGCCGAACGACTGCGCCTCATGGTCGAGCTGCTCGCGCACGCGCGCCATCAGCTGCTCGCGCACGTCGCGCACGACCTCGGTCAGTGTGGCCTCGCCGAGCACGCGCCGCAGCGCCGAGTTGAGCAGGATCGCGAGTTGCGAGTTGGCGCCGGTCTCGCCCACCGTCTGGTAGAATTTGAGCGGATCCTTGACGCGATAGCGCGCGAAGGCGTCGACCACGAGACGCTTCTGGTCCGAGGCAATCACCTCCTGCGCCGGCGATTCGAGGTCGAGGATGCGTTTGTCGACGTAGATCACGCTGTCGATGAACGGCACTTTCACGTTGAGTCCGGGCTCGGTGATCACCCGCACCGGCTCGCCGAGCCGCACCACCAGGGCCTGCTTGGTCTGGTTGACGGTGAACAGGGTGCTGTAGCCGACGATGACGACGAGCAGCAGCAGGATGGCGAAGGCCACTCCGGCAAGGCTCGGCTTCATTGGCTGGCTCCGGAAGACGACGGGCTGCCGGCCGGGGACGGCGGACGCTGGCGCGGCAGCTCGGTGAGCGGCAGGTATGGCACCACGCCGGGGCTCGTCTGCTGCGGGCCGGTGTCGATGATCGTCTTCTCGCTGCCGCCGAGAACGCGTTCCATGGTTTCGAGATACATGCGCTCGCGGGTCACGTCCGGCGCTTTCTTGTACTGGTCGTAGATCTGCAGGAAGCGCGAGGTCTGGCCCTTGGCCTCGGCGACGGTCTGCTCGCGATAGGCCTCGGCGTCCTGGGTGACCTTGGCGGCGCGGCCGCGCGCCTCCGGCACCACGCGATTGGCGTAGGTCTGCGCCTCGTTCTGCGCGCGTTCGAGGTCCGAGCGCGCCGCCTGCACGTCACGGAAGGAATCGATGACCTGGGTCGGCGGATCGACCTTCTGCAGCTGCACCTGCTGCACCAGGACGCCGGCGCCGTAATTGTCGAGGGTCTTCTGCATCAGCTGCTGCACCCCCGTCTCGATGTTCTGCCGCGCACCGGTGAGGATCGGCTGGATGGTCGAGCGCCCGATCACCTCGCGCATCGCGCTTTCGGCGACCGCCTTCACCGTTCCCTCGGGGTTCTGGATGTTGAACAGATAATCGCCGACCCCGTTTGGCTTGACCCGCCACAGCACCGAGAAATCGACGTCGACGATGTTCTCGTCGCCGGTGAGCATCAGGCTTTCCTCCGGCACTTCGCGCACCGGCGCGCCGCGGCGCACATTCTCGACGGGGAGCGTGCCGACGTCGATCTTGTTGACGCGCAACGCCGGAGGCGTCAGCGCGGTCTCGATCGGATAGGGCAGGTGGTAGTTCAGCCCCGGCTGCACTTCGCGCACGAACTTTCCGAACCGCAGCACCACACCGAGTTCGTCCGGCTCGACGCGGAAGAAGCCGGAGAAGCCCCAGAGCACGACTGCCGCCAGCGCGATCAGCGCCACACCGCGGCCGCCAAGATTGCCCGGCAGCACGCTGCGCAATCGGTCCTGGCTGCGGCGCAGGAATTCTTCGAGATCGGGCGGCCGCGGCCCTTGCTGCTGCGGACCCGAGCCCCAGGGTCCCCGCGGCCCCGAACCCCAGGGGCCGCCGGACTGGTTGCTCCACGGCATCGGGTAAAAAATCTCCTGATCGCCGGGCCAACCCAGCCGGCATGGATGCGGATATAGGGAAGTGCACTGCTCCTTGCAACGCGCAGCAATGCCGCGTTGGCCCTTGACCTGCGGGTCAGCCCGGCGCTCGAGCTCGCTTCTCTCGTTCGGACGCCACGGCGGCGGATTGACGCTGGCAGGTGACGAAGGCGAAAGCGCAGTCGTCGCCTTCGGCCGGCGCATGCTCCTCGCGTGCGATCTCGCGCCAGACTTCGGGATCAATCGCTGGAAAGTACGCGTCGCCCGCGACGCGGCGATGGACCCTGGTGATGATGAGGCGCGACGCGAAGGGCAGCGCCTGGGCGTAGATTTCGGCGCCGCCGGCGACGACGATCGTGTCCACCTGCCGGCGCCGGGCGTCCCCGCGGGCGGCGGTAAGGGCGGCGTCGAGGCTCGGCGCGACCACCGCGCCCGAAGCCGTGAATTCGCGATCACGGCTTACGACGATGGTGGTGCGTCCCCTGAGCCGCTTGCCGATCGAAAGAAAGGTCTTGCGCCCCATGATGACCGGCTTGCCCATGGTGAGTGCACGGAAATGCTGCATATCGGACCGGA
>DASXKY010000085.1:0-50072 GCA_036496555.1 Burkholderiales bacterium
TCTTCGAGCTGGTGGCGCCGATCGACTTCGCCTACTCGATCCTGAAGAGCATGATGTTCGGCTTCGCCATCGCCCTGACCTGCTGCTACCACGGCCTCAATCCGCCGGCCTTCACGCTGAACGGCGTGCCGCAGGCGGTGACGCGCGCGGTGACGCAGAGCGCCGTGGCGGTGCTGACCATCAACGCGGTGTTCGCCTACCTGGTGTTCGGCGTGCTGTTCTTCGGCCTGGTCAAGGCGGTGGTGTGAGCGCCGTCGCCCTTCGCTACGACCTGAAGCGCGAGGGCCGCCCCGGCATCTCGCTCGCGGTCGCGGGCGGCACGACGCAGCGCGCGCGCCTGCCCGACGGCGAAGCGAGGACGCGGCTCGTCGCCGCTGTGCTAACCACGCGCATCGCCGTCGACGAGGAGCTCGAGCTGTTCGGCGAGCCGGTGCGCGGGCTGAAACGCGCGGAGCGCGCCAAGGTGCACGACCGCATCGGCGTGCTGACCCAGGAGATGGGTCTCATCTCGAATCTGAACGCCTGGGAGAACATCTCGCTGCCGGCGGCCTATCACCGCACGCGGCCGATCGCGCAGGTGGCGAAGACGGCGCACGACGCGCTCGAGGCGCTCGGCGCCGATCCCGGCAGCTTTCTCGCGCGCCTGCCAGACGAGATGGACGCGTTCGAGAAGAAGCTGGTCGCCTTCGTGCGCCTGCTCGCGAAGGAGCCGCCGCTCGCGATCATCGACGGGCTCGGCGAGGGCCTCAACCGCCAGCAGAGCGCGCGCGCGGCGGGCTTCGAGGCAGAATATCGGGCTCGCCAGCCGGAAGGGGCGCTGCTGTTCATCGACTTGGCGGAGGAGGGAGCCGTATGAGCGAACAATTCAGGCCGCCGGTGCGCTTTCCGCATCTGCTCGCCAAAGTGAATGCCTTCCTGCTGATCGCGCTCGCGCTGGTGGCGACCTTCGGCAGCATCGTCGCGCACAAGCAGGGCTGGTTCGTCAAGCAGACGATGATCCGCATCGTCACGCCCGACGCGCTCGGCATCAGCAAGGGCATGCCGGTGAAGCTGTACGGCTTCACCATCGGCTCGGTGAGCGACATGCAGCTCGTTCCGGGCGGCGTCGACGTGCAGCTCGCCGTCATGACCGAGCACATGCCGCGCATCCCGAAGGGGTCCAAGGCGCGCTTCGCGCGCGAGTCGGGCGTGATCGGCGCGAGCGTGATCGAGATCCTGCCCGGCAGGCCGATCAACGGCGAGCTCGCCGAGGGCGAGCAGATCGATTTCGAGCGCAGCCGCGGCATCTCCGAGATCGTCGAGGACTTCCGCCGCCAGGCGGCGCCCGCCTTCGCCGAGCTGAAGAACACGCTCTCGCAGGTCAACCGCTCGAGCGAGGACCTCGGCGGGCTGCTCGCGGCGCTGCGCGCCGAGGCGGAGGAGCTTCCCGCCACGCACAAGGCGCTGCGCCGCTTCATCGCCAATGCCGACCGCGCCACGCAGGACATCAGCAAGCAAGCGAACGCCACGCTGCTGTCGGCGCAGCGCGCGAGCGAGGCAATCGAGAAGACCACGCCGGTGCTCGCCGGCAAGCTCGCCACCACGCTCGACTCGGTTGACAGCGCAGTGGTGCAGCTGCGCCAGGCCGCCGCCGAGGCGCAGGAGACGCTGCGCGGCGTGCGCCCGGTGATCGACCGCAGCGAATCGACGCTGCGCGACGCGAGCGAGGTGTTCAGCGCGGCGAAGCGCGTCTGGCCGCTCTCCGACTCGTTCAAGGACCCGGCCGACGCCACGCTGCCCATCGACAGCTTCGAGGGCCAGGCCGCGCCCGGGCCGGTGCGCCCGTGAGCGCCTGGGGCCGCGCGGCGGCCGCGGTCGTGCTCTGCGCGGGCTGCTCCACGCCGCCCACGGCGCCGCTGCCGCCGGTGGGCGCGCGCACCGCCGACGCCAACGCGCGCGCCGCGGCGCTGGTGCGCGCAGGCGACTTTGCCGGCGCCGCGCGGCGCTACGAGGAGGCGCTCGCCCTCGCGCGCTCAGTGGAGGACGCCGACGCCATCGCCGCCAACGCGATCAACCTTTCGGTGGTGTACCAGTGGCTCGGCCGCGACGGCGCGGCGCGCGACGCGCTGAAGATCGTGCTCGAGGATTCGCAGCGGCCCTATTCCGAGCGCCGCCGTCTGCAGGCGGAGCTGCGCCGCGCCCTGCTCGAGCTCGCCTCGCGCAACCTGCCCGCCGCCGCCGATTTCGCGGCGCGCGCCGAAGCCCGCTGCGCCCGCATGGCCTGCGAGAACGGCGCCGCGCTGCTCAACGTGAAGTCGCAGCTCATGCTGGGCGGCGGCCAGGCCGCCGAGGCGGCGAGCCTCGCGCAGGCGGCCGCCGACGCCGCGCGCTCGCGCGGCGAGCGCTCCGAGCAGGCGAACGCGCTGCGCAACCTCGGCCGCGCCAGGCTCGCCGGCGGCGAGGCCGCTGCGGCGAGCGCCGCCTTCGAGCAGGCACTCGCCATCGACCACTCGCTCGCCGATCCGCGCAAGATCCACGCCGACCTCCTCGACCTCGCGCGTACCAGCGCCGCGGTGGGCGACCGCGAGGCGGCGCGCGGCTACCTCGAGCGGGCGCAGACGGTGAGCCATGCCGCCGGCGACCCGCGCGGCGTGCACGAGATGGAAGTCGAGCTGAGGCTGCGCTAGCGCGCCTAGGTTCTTTCGCAGACCGCGGTCCACACGCCGTCGGCGAGCTCGGCCTCCTGCACCAGCGTCGCGCCGAGCTCGAGCAGCTCGCGCACCTTCACCTCCACCGCCTCGCGCGTCGGCCCGGAAATCACGCGCTTGAAGCCGAACTCCTCGATGCTTGCGCCGGCAGCGCTCGGGTTGTCGACGCTCGCCATCCACTTCGCGCCGACCTTCGCGATCTCCGAGATCAGCGTGCAGCCCTGTAGCGCGAGCTTCTGCACCGCCTCGCGCACGCTCGCCTCGCTGTAGCCCGAGACCATGTAGTGCGTGCCGGCGTCGAACACCTGCGCCGGCATGCGGTCGATCGGTGGCAGCGCGAAGCTCTTGCGCTGGGTCTTCGCCTTCGACTGCACCTCGGCGACGCGGCGCGCGACGCGCACCGTCTGGCTGATCGAATAGATGTCGTGCGAGCGCTTGTGCTTGTCGACGCGCTCGCCCTCGTCCTTGAACATGTTCGCGTAGTCGCCCGAAAGCAGCGACACCACCTCGAAGAATGAGCGCGACACCAGCAGCTCGCCGCGCGAGGCGAAGCCCATGATGCGCTGCGCGACGTTGATGCCGTCGCCGATGACGTTGTCGGCGCCGTTGATGTCGCGCATCAGCGAGACCGGGCCGAGGTTGATGCCCATGCGCACCGGCAGGTCCTCGACGTTGGCGTCGAACACCTCGAGCGCAACGTAGAGCGCGCGCTCGGGGTCACCGCGGAAGGCGATTGCGGCGCCGTCGCCGGTATCGATGATGACGCGCTCCTCGGGCTCGACGTGGCCGAGCGCGCCGCCGAGCACGGCGTTGAAGCGCTGCTTCAGGCGCACCTGCTCGGTGACGTCGTGCTTCGAGTAGTCGACGATGTCGAGGAAAAGCACGCTGCAGACCAGCGTGCGGTTGAGGTCTTCGCTCACGTTGCCTTCAGCGCATTCCCGGCAGCATGCCCTTCATGCCGCGCATCATGCGCGCCAGATTGCCGCCCTTCATCATCTTCATCATCTTTTGCATCTGCTCGAACTGGTTGAGCAGCTGGTTGACTGCCTGCACCGGCACGCCAGCGCCGGCGGCGATGCGGCGCTTGCGCGAGGCCTTGAGCAGCTCGGGCTTGGCGCGCTCCTGCGGCGTCATCGCGTTGATGATGCCCTCGATGCGGCGGAACTGCTTGTCGTCCTGCATCTGCGCGGGGTTGATCTGGCCGACGAGCTGTGCCGGCAGCTTGTCGAGCAACGATTGCACGCCGCCCATCTTCTTCATCTGCAGAATCTGCTGCTTGAAGTCCTCGAGGTCGAAGCCCTTCCCCTTCTTGACCTTCTCGGCGACCCGCTTGGCCTCCTCCAAATCGATCTTGGCGTGCGCCTCCTCGACCAGCGACAGGATGTCGCCCATGCCGAGGATGCGCGCCGCCATGCGCTCGGGATGGAACGCCTCGAAGCCCTCGAGCTTCTCGCCGGTGCCGGCGAACTTGATCGGCTTGCCGGTGACGTGGCGCACGGAGAGCGCCGCGCCGCCGCGCGCGTCGCCGTCGAGCTTGGTCAGGATCACGCCGGTGAGCGGCAGCCGCTCGCCGAACGCGCGCGCGACGTTGACCGCATCCTGGCCCTGCATGGCGTCGACGACGAACAGCGTCTCGGCAGGCTTCAACTCCGCGTGCAGCGCAGCGATCTCCTGCATCATCTGCTCGTCGATCGCGAGGCGGCCGGCGGTGTCGACGATGAGGACGTCGATGTAGTGCGTGCGCGCGTATTCGAGGGCACGCTTTGCGATTTCCAGAGGTTTTTCTGAAGTAGAAGAAGAAATAAAATCGGCGCCGACCTGGCCGGCAACGGTCTTCAGCTGCTCGATCGCCGCCGGGCGGTAGACGTCGGCCGACACGAGCGCCACCTTCTTCTTGTCGTTGCGCAGCAATCGCGCGAGCTTTGCGCTGGTGGTGGTTTTGCCCGAGCCCTGCAGGCCGGCCATCAGGATCACCGCCGGCGGCTGCACCGCGAGCTCGAGGCCGGCGTTCGCCTCGCCCATCAGCGCGGCGAGCTCGCGGTGCACCACGCCGACCAGCGCCTGCCCCGGCGTCAGGCTGCCGACCACCTCCTCGCCGAGCGCCTTCGCGCGCACCGCCTCGATGAAGTGCTTCACCACCGGCAGCGCGACGTCGGCCTCGAGCAGCGCCACGCGCACTTCGCGCAGCGCGTCCTGGATGTTCGCCTCGGTGAGACGCGCCTCGCCGCGGATGTGCTTGACGATGCTGGTGAGGCGCGAAGTCAGGTTATCCAGCATAGAAAGAGCCCAACGGCAGAGTGATAAACTGGGGAGGTGCCAGACATTGTAATTCACGCCATCGCGTGCGCCGCGTACGTGGGGCTGGCGTGGCACTTCTGGAACACCCGCTGGCGCCGCCAGGCGAGCGGCGGGCTGCGCGGCTGGGAGCGCGGCGCCATCCTCGCCGCGCTCGCCCTGCACGGCGGGCTCCTCTATGACGGCCTGTTCGCCGCGCGCGAACTGCGCTTCGGCTTCGCGCCGGCGCTCTCCGTGATGACCTGGCTGGCGGTGCTGGTCTACTGGATCGAAAGCTTCTTCTACCGCCTCGACGGCATGGAGCCGCTGGTGCTGCTCGCCGCCGCCGCGACCGTCCCGCTACCGGCGTTCTTTCCCGGCCTTGCCTCGAGCGGCGCGCACGCGCAGGCGATGGAATTCCGGCTGCACCTCGCGCTCGCGATGTCGGCGTACGGACTGTTCCTCATCGCTGTGCTCCACGCGACGCTGATGCTGGTCGTCGAGCGCGGCCTGCACCAGCGCAAGGCGTTCTTCCGCAACCTGCCGCCGCTGCTCACCCTCGAGCAGCTGCTGTTCCGCACTGTGGCGGCGGCCTTCGTGCTGCTCACCCTCACGCTGCTCACGGGCATCGCGTTCTCGGAGACGCTGTTCGGGCGCGCCATGCGCTCCGACCACAAGACGGTGTTCGCGGTCCTCTCCTGGCTCACCTTCGGCGGACTGCTCGCCGGCCGCTGGCTCTACGGCTGGCGCGGCCGTACCGCGGTGCGCTGGACCCTCGGCGGTTTCGTGCTGCTCGTGCTCGCCTACGTCGGCAGCCGCTTCGTGCTCGAAGTGCTGCTGCAGCGCGCCTGATGGACGAGTTCTCCCTCCCGACGCATATCCCGCTCAGCTGGCTGGTCGCGGTCTTCGTCGTGATGCTGGTGGCGTCCGCGTTCTTCTCGATCGCGGAGACCGCCATGATGGCCTTCAACCGGTACCGGTTGAAGCACCTGGTCGGCGCGGGCGACGCCGCGGCGATGCGCGTCGCCGATCTGCTGAAGCGCACCGACCGGCTGCTCGGCGGGATCCTGATCGGCAACACGCTCTCCATCACCGGCGCGACGACAGTCGCCGGCTTCATTGCCGCGCGCCTGTTCGGCGAAGAGACGGCGGTGCTGTTCCTCACCCCGATCGCGGTCGGCCTGGTGCTGATCGTGTTCTCCGAGATCACACCGAAGGTCATCGGCGCCACCCATCCCGAGAGCACCGCGCTGCTGCTCTCCCTGCCGCTCAAGATCACGCTGCGCCTGCTCGACCCGCTCGCCTGGTTCATCAACCTGTTCGCCCGCCCGCTGCTGCGACTGGTCGGCATCCGGCCGGGCCAGGACGCCGATGCGCCCAAGCTCTCGCCGGAGGAGATCCGCACGCTGGTGCTCGAGTCGTCGAGCTTCATGCCGAAGAAGCACCTCGCGATCCTGCTCAATCTGTTCGATCTCGGCGCGGTGACGGTGCAGGACGTCATGCTGCCGCGCACCCGCATCGAGTCGGTGTGCCTCGAGAACGGCATGGAAACCGTGTCGCGCCAGCTGGTGTCGAGCCATCACATGCGCGTGCCGGTGTTCCGCGACCACGAGGGCAACCTCGCCGGCATCGTCCACCTGCGCAAGATCCTCGGGGCGCTGTACGCCGGTTCGCTCGACGAACCGGCATTGCTGGCCGTGCTCGACGAGCCCTACTACGTGCCGGCGACCACGCCGGTGCTGTCGCAGCTGCAGTATTTCCAGGAAAAGCGCGAGCGCGTCGCGCTCGTCGTCGACGAGTACGGCGAGCTGCTCGGCCTGGTGACGCTCGAGGACATCCTCGAGGAGATCATCGGCAAGTTCACCACCACGCTGCCCTCGGCGGCGCCGATGCTGGTCTGGGACACCAACGGCAGCGCCAGCGCGGAGGGGACGATGCCGGTGCGCGAGGTGAACCGCGCCCTCGGCCTGTCGCTGCCGACCGACGGTCCGAAAACGCTGAGCGGGCTGATCGTCGAGCACCTGCAGGACCTGCCCGAAGGCGACGTTTCCTTGCGCGTCGCCGGCGTGCCGATGGAAATCGTTCACGCCCAGGGCCGCACGGTGAAAACCGTGCGAATTTTCCGCCCCGCCGAAGCCCTCGAAAGTAGCGAGGCGTCAGCGGCTTAGGCGGCATACCTCAGGCTTTCCAAAAGCGCGGCCTAAGGCTATGCTCGCGGGTCAGGGAGAGTCTGGATGGCCACCGCAGTCGCAAAGGGACCCAAGGAAGCCACCTTCGCTTGGGAGGGAAAGGACAAGGCCGGCAAGACCGTGCGCGGCGAGATGCGCGCGGGCGGCGAGGCCGTCGTCAACGCCACCCTGCGACGCCAGGGCATCCTCGTCACCAAGGTCAAGAAGCGCAAGCGTGGCGGCGGCGGCAGGGTCTCCGACAAGGACATCACGCTGTTCACGCGCCAGCTCGCGACGATGATGAAGGCGGGCGTGCCGCTGCTGCAGTCGTTCGACATTGTCGCGAAGGGCGCTTCCAACCCGGGCGTGGCGAAGTTGCTGATCGAGATCAAGACTGAGGTCGAGACCGGCTCCTCGCTCGCCGCAGCCTTCCGCAAGTATCCGCTGCACTTCGATGCGCTGTTCTGCAACCTGGTGGCCGCCGGCGAGCAGGCCGGTATTCTCGAGCAGCTGCTCGAACGCCTGGCCACCTACAAGGAAAAGATCCTCGCCATCAAGTCGAAGATCAAGTCGGCGCTGTTCTACCCCGTCGCGATCATCGCGGTCGCGTTCATCATCACCGCGGTGATCATGATCTTCGTGATCCCGGCGTTCAAGCAGGTGTTCACCAGCTTCGGCGCAGACCTGCCCGCTCCGACGCTGTTCGTGATGGCGGTATCGGACGCCTTCGTCCAATACTGGTACCTGATCTTCGGCGTCATCGGTGGCGGCATTTACGGCTTCTTCGAGGCCTGGAAACGCTCGCTGCCGGTGCAGATCGCGATGGACCGCATCATGCTGAAGGTGCCGGTGTTCGGCGACCTGGTGAGGAAGTCGACCATCGCGCGCTGGACGCGGACCTGCTCGACCATGTTCGCCGCCGGCGTGCCACTGGTCGAGGCGCTCGACTCGGTCGGCGGCGCCTCGGGCAACTACGTCTACCAGATTGCTACCAAGAAAATCCAGGCGGAAGTGATGACTGGCGGCGCGCTCACCGTGGCAATGGAGAACGCCCGCGTGTTCCCCTCGATGGTGATCCAGATGGTGTCGATCGGCGAGGAGACCGGCGCGCTCGACTCCATGCTCAGCAAGATCGCCGACTTCTACGAGGCCGAGGTGGACGACGCCGTCGAGGCGCTCTCCTCGCTGATGGAGCCGATGATCATGGTGGTTCTCGGCACGCTGATCGGCGGCATGGTGATCGCCATGTACCTGCCGATCTTCAAGATCGGCCAGGCCGTCTAAGAGATGCAGGGCTGGCTCGCTCAGCCAGCCGTGCTGCCCTGGCTGGCGCTGATCGTCGGGCTGTGCGTCGGCTCGTTCCTCAACGTCGTCATCCACCGGCTGCCGAAGATGATGGAGCGCGAGTGGCGCGCCGAGTGCGCCGCGCTCGCCGGCCAGGCGCCGGCGCAGGAGCCGCCGCTCAACCTGATGGCGCCGCGCTCGCGCTGCCCTTCGTGCAGCCGGCAGATCAGCGCGCTCGAGAACATTCCGCTCGTCAGCTACGCACTCCTGCGGGGGCGCTGCGCCGGCTGCCGGGCGCCGATCGGCCTGAAGTACCCGCTGGTCGAGCTGCTCGGCGGCCTCGGCGCGGCCTACGCCGCGTGGCGCTTCGGCTTCTCGCTCGCCGCTCTCGGCGCGACGCTCTTCACTTGGGCGACCATCGCGCTCGCCTTCATCGACCAGGAGACCGGCCTCCTGCCCGACGACATCACGTTGCCGCTCTTGTGGACGGGACTGGTGCTCAACGTCGGCCACACGTTCGTGCCGCTGCCGGAGGCGGTGATCGGCGCGCTCGCCGGCTACCTTTCCTTGTGGCTGGTCTACTGGGCGTTCAAGCTGCTCACCGGCAAGGAAGGCATGGGCTATGGCGACTTCAAGATGAACGCCGCGGTCGGCGCCTTCCTCGGCTGGAAGCTGCTGCCGCTGGTGATATTGCTCTCGTCGGTGGTGGGCGTCTTCTTCGGCGCGCTGCAGATGCTCGCGGCGCGCGGCAAGTGGGACGCCGGCTTCCGTTTCCATTTCGGCCCCTATCTCGCGATCGCCGGCATCGCCGCCCTCTATTGGGGCGAGCCCATACTGCGGTGGTATAGCCGCCAGTTGTGACCTACCAACCCGCCGCGTCCGCGTCTCGCCGCTTCGTGGTCGGCCTTACCGGCGGTATCGGCAGCGGCAAGAGTGCGGCGGCCGACGAGTTCGCGCACCTCGGCGCGACGGTGGTGGACGCCGACGCGATCGCGCACGATTTGACCGAGGCAGGCGGCGAGGCGCTGGGGGAGATCGAGCGGCGCTTCGGCGCCGAGTTCGTCCGCGACGGTCGCATGGATCGCCAGCGCATGCGCGAGCGCGTCTTCTCCGATCCCGCAGCGAAAAGCACGCTCGAAGCGCTGCTGCACCCCATGATCCGCGCCGAGTCCGAGCGCCGCATCGCTGCGGCGACCGGCCCCTATGTGATCCAAGTGGTGCCGCTGCTCATCGAGTCCCCGGGCTACCGCCGCAGGGTGAACCGCGTGCTGGTGATCGACGCCCCGGAGGCCGAGCAGGTCGCCCGCGTGCGGGCGCGCAGCGGCCTCGCCGAGGACGAGGTGCGGGCGATCATGCGGACCCAGGCGACGCGCGAGGCGCGGCTCGCCGCGGCCGACGACGTCATCGACAACGCCGGCCCGCGCGAGGCGCTGCACAAACAGGTCGCCGTCCTGCACGAAAAATATCTACAATTCCGCCGTCCGTGATCACCTACGAATACCCCCTCAACGAGCGCATCCGGACCCTGCTGCGGCTCGAGGACCTGTTCGAGCGCTCGCGGCATTTCGTGGCGCGCAGCGAGCCGCACGACCACCACATGGCGCTGCTCACGCTGTTCGAGATCATGGAGGTCGCCAGCCGCGCCGACCTGAAGTCCGACCTGCTGCAGGAGCTCGAGCGCCAGAAGCAGGTGCTGCTGTCGTTCCGCAACAACCCCGACATCGCCGAGGAGGCGCTGGCGAGCGTGGTGCGCGACATCGAGCAGGCGGCGCAGGCGCTGTTCGCGATGACCGGCAAGATCGGCCAGTACCTGCGCGAGAACGACTGGCTGATGTCGATCAAGCAGCGCACCGGCATCCCCGGCGGCGCCTGCGAGTTCGACCTGCCCTCCTACCACTACTGGCTGCACCGGCCGGCGGAGGAGCGCACCGGCCAGCTCGCCGCCTGGACCGGGCCGCTCTACCCGCTGCGCGATGGCACCGCGATCATCCTGCGCATCCTGCGCGAGTCGGGCAAGCCGCAGGCGCAGAGCGCGCCGCAGGGCATGTACCAGCAGATGCTCGGCGGCAAGACGGCGCAGATGCTGCGGCTGCGCCTCGACCAGACGGCGCCGGTGGTGCCCGAGATCAGCGCCAACAAGTACGTGCTCAACATCCGCTTCATGGCGCAGAACGGCGACGACCCGCGCCCGCGCACGGCCGATGGAGACGTCGCCTTCGAGCTCACGTTTTGCAACCTGTAAAGAACGTTCCCTGCCCTCGCTGCGGCGGGGCGGCCGAGTTCACGCCGCAGAACAAGTGGCGGCCCTTTTGCAGCGAGCGCTGCCGGATGGTCGATCTCGGGCGGTGGGCGGACGAGTCCTACCGCGTCGCGGCCGAGGACAAGGACGTACCCGCGACCGAGGAGCCCGAGGCCAAGGAATAGGGCGCGAGCGGCTCGCGCGGGCTGCGCCAGCCGCGTTGGCGATACCAGAGCCGCGCGACGATCTGTCGCGAGCTGTCGACCTTGGCGGCGGTATTGAGGCAGTCACGCAGGGCCCAGTCCGCGCGTCCGCGCGACGGCCGATAGCCGACGAAGACGATGTCCACCACGTGGCGGCCGTCGGGGTGGAAGGTCATCTCCGCGTCCGGATAGTCAGCGGTGCCGCGGGCGCAGTACAGCTGGAGCGGCGCCTGGGCCGCGCCCGGCGCGGCGTACAAGGCAAGCACGAGAAACATCCAGCGCGACATGCGCTCAATCTACCGCCGTCGCGACGGGAGATCGGCAAACTACGTCAGAGCTTTGTCAGGCGTTGTGAAGCATCGGCACCGCTCCACGCGCCGCGGATCATCGCGAGCCCGTGCGCGCCGGCGCGGCGCGCCTCGTCGAGATCGGCGAGCGTCAGGCCGCCGATCGCGTAGACGGGAAGGCTCGCGCCTTCGGCGAGCTCGGCGAAGCGCCGCCAGCCGATCGCGGCCTTGTCCTTCACCGGCCCCAGCACGACGAAGTCGAGGCCGAGCTGCATCGCGCGATCGAGCTCCTCGCGCGTATGGCAAGACGCGGCGGCGAGGCCGCTGCCCGGCCGCTCGCGCAGGGCCATCAGCTGCGCGGCCGTGAAGTGGATGCCGTCGGCGCCGGCGTGGGGCTGCTTGGTCAGCACCTTCGCGCCGTGCCGATGCGCACGCGCAATGACCTGATCGGCTAAGGACCTGGCATCGTCCGGCTCCCTCACCTGAATCATTCTGAGGCCGCTCTCGAGACGCCGATCGATGCTCGCGAGCATGGCCGGGACCCCGGCCTGCGAAGCGTTGGTCACCGCGTATTCCAGGGGTAGCGCCAGCGCGGCAAGGACGGGTGCGTTCGCCGGCAGCATCGGCGTCACCATCGGCGCGTCGAGCCGCTGCCAGGCGATGGCCTGGCCTTCACGCGGGTGCGGCTCGCTCCTGAAGGAGGTAATCCTGAAAAAGTGCAGGCGCACGGTGCCGTGCGGATACGTATAGACGCGGGTGATCCAGGGGAACGCACGCGCGACCTCGATGCCGAGTTCTTCATGGAGCTCGCGCGCGAGCGCTTCCGGCGGCGACTCGCCCGCCTCGATCTTGCCGCCGGGGAATTCCCAGTAGCCGGCGTAGACCTTGCCGGCGGGCCGCTGCGCGAGCAAGAACGAGCCGTCGGCCCGCTCGATGACCGCGGCCGCTACCTCGATCACTTAGGCTTCTTGGAGTGCCTGCCCGCCCAGTCTCTGGCGAACTGATACGCCACGCGGCCGCTGCGCGAGCCTCGCTGCAGAGCCCATTGCAGCGCCTCCTCGGTGGTCTTGTCGGAAGGTGCGCAGCCGAAGGACTTGAGCCACTGGCCGACGATCTCGAGGTACTCGTCCTGGTCGAACGGATAGAAGCTGACCCACAGGCCGAAGCGCTCGGAAAGCGAGATCTTCTCCTCCACCGTCTCGCCCGGGTGGATCTCGTCGTCGACGTACTTCGTCTCGAGGTTCTCCGACATGTGCTCGGGCATCAGGTGCCGGCGGTTGGAGGTGGCGTAGATCAGCAGATTCTCCGAGGTCGTCGAGATGGAGCCGTCGAGCGCCACCTTGAGCGCGATGTAGCCCTCCTCCGCGCCGTGGAACGTGAGGTCGTCGCAGAAGAGGAGAAAGCGCTCCTTGCGCGGCGCCACCTGGTCTACGATCTGCGGCAGGTCGATGAGGTCGTTCTTCTCGACCTCGATCAGGCGCAGCCCCTGCTTCGAGTACTTGTTCAGCAGGCCCTTCACGATCGAGGACTTGCCCGTGCCGCGCGCGCCGGTCAGCAGCACGTTGTTGGCGGGCTTGCCCTCGATGAACTGGCGGGTGTTCTGCTCGACGCGCTCGATCTGCTTGTCGATGCCACAGAGATTAGACAGCTTGATGCGGTGGACGTGACGCACCGGCTGCAGCCAGCCCGGGTTGCCGCGCCGCCCCGAGCTGCGCCAGCGAAAAGCGATGCTCGCGTCCCAGTCCGTCTTCGGCGGCGGCGGCGGCAGGAGCTGGTCCAGCCGCTCCAGGATTTTTTCCAGTTCTTTGCTCATGTGCGGTATTCGGCGTTGATCTTCACGTAGTCGAACGACAAGTCGCAAGTCCATACGGTCGCGTCGGACTTGCCGCGGTTCAGCACCGCGCGCACCGTGAATTCGGGCTTCTTCATCGCGGCGGCACCCTGCTCCTCGCGGTACTGCGGATCGCGGCCGCCTGCGGTGGCGACGCGCACTTCGTCGATAAAGAGGTCGACCTTCGCCGTGTCAAGCGGCACGCCGGAGTAGCCGATCGCGGCGAGGATGCGGCCGAGGTTGGGGTCCGAGGCGAAGAACGCAGTCTTCACCAGCGGCGAGTGCGCGATGGCGTAGGCCACCTTGCGGCACTCTTCCTCGCTGCGCCCGCGCTCGACGCGCACCGTGACGAACTTGGTCGCGCCTTCGCCGTCGCGGATGATCGCCTGCGCGAGGTGGCGGGCGACGTCGGTGAGCGCCACCTCGAGCTTGAGCAGGTCGCGGCGCGTGGCGGCAGCCGGGCCCTTGCCGGTGGCGACCAGGATGAACGAGTCGTTGGTCGAGGTATCGCCGTCGACGGTGATGCAGTTGAACGAGCGGTCGGCGACCTTGCCGACCAGAGCGTCGAGGTGCTTGCGCGAGACGCCGGCGTCGGTGGCGACGAAGCCGAGCATGGTCGCCATCCCCGGATGGATCATGCCGGCGCCCTTGGCGATGCCGGTGACGACCGCCTCGCCCGCGGCGAGCCGCACCTTGCGGGAGAACGCCTTCGGCACCGTGTCGGTGGTCATGATCGCCTGCGCGGCAGAAAGCCAGTCGGCCTGGCCGAGCAGCGCCTTGGGTAGCGCCGCGGTGATGCGCCCGGCGGGCAGCGGCTCCATGATCACGCCGGTCGAGAACGGCAGCACCTGCGAGCGGTCGCAGCCGAGGTGGCTGGCGAGCGCCTCACACACCTGCGTCGCGCGCTTCAGCCCGTCCTCGCCCGTGCCGGCATTGGCATTGCCGGTATTGACGACCAGGGCCCGGATCGCAGCCTTCTTGACGGCGAGGTTCTTTCGCGCGATGACGACCGGCGCGGCGCAGAAGCGGTTCTGCGTGAACACGCCTGCCACCTGGGCGCCGGGCTGCAGGCGCATGACCAGCAGGTCCTTGCGGTCGGGCTTCTTGATGCCAGCCATCGCCACGCCGAGCTCCAACCCACGCACCGCCTGCAGCGAGCCGGGGCCGGGCGGCGCGAGGTTGACCGCCATCCGCCTAGGCGAGCTTGCCGTGGCAGTGCTTGTACTTCTTGCCCGAGCCGCACGGGCACGGGTCGTTGCGGCCGACCTTCTGCGCGAGGCGCACGGTGGGCTGCTGCTTCTTCGGCTCGGCATCCGCCTCGCCTTCTTCCTCGGCACCGCCGCCGTGCTGCAGCTGCACGTTCTGCACGTGCGCCTTGTCGTCGGCCTGCGGCACGTCGTCCTTGGCGCGGATCTCGACCGCGGTGAGCGTCTTCACCACCTCGAGCTTCACCGCCTCGACCATCGCACCGAACAGCTCGAACGCCTCGCGCTTGTACTCCTGCTTCGGGTTCTTCTGCGCGTAGCCGCGCAGGTGGATGCCCTGGCGCAGGTGGTCGAGCGCCGCGAGGTGCTCGCGCCAGTGCGCGTCGAGGATCTGCAGCATGACGTAGCGCTCGTACTGCCGGAACGAGACCTCGGCGCCCCCCGGCACCTTGGCCGCGTAGCCGTCTTCCGCGCGCTCGGCGATGCGCGCCAGCAGCGCCGCGTCGTCGAGCTCGGGATCGTCCTGCAGCCACTTGCGCAGGGGCAGCTCGAGGTGCAGGTCCGCCTTCAGCGCGTTCTCGAAGCCCGGGATGTCCCACTGCTCCTCGACGCTGTCCGGCGGGATGTAGACGCGCAGCATGTCGCCGAGCACGCTCTCGCGCAGCCGCTTGACGGTCCCGCTGACGTCGCTCGAGTCGAGAACCTCGTTGCGTAGCGAGTAGATCTCCTTGCGCTGGTCGTTGGCGACGTCGTCGTACTCGAGCAGCTGCTTGCGGATGTCGAAGTTGCGCGCCTCGACCTTGCGCTGCGCGCTCTCGATCGAGCGCGTCACCATGCGGTGCTCGATCGCCTCGCCCTCCGGCATCTTCAGCATCACCATGATGCGGTTGATGCGGTCGCCGGCGAAGATGCGCAGCAGCGGATCCTCGAGCGCCATGTAGAAGCGCGAGCTGCCCGGGTCGCCCTGGCGGCCCGAGCGGCCGCGCAGCTGGTTGTCGACGCGCCGCGACTCGTGGCGCTCGGTGCCGATGATGTGCAGGCCGCCGGCCTTGACCACCGCATCGTGCAGCGACTGCCATTCCGAGCGCAGCTTGTCGGTGCGCCCGGCCTTCTCGTCCTCGGCGATCTTGTCGTCCGCCTGCAGGAAATCGACCTGTTTCTCGACGTTGCCGCCGAGCACGATGTCGGTGCCGCGGCCCGCCATGTTGGTGGCGATGGTGATCATCTTCGGCCGGCCGGCCTGCGCGACGATCTCGGCCTCGCGCGCGTGCTGCTTCGCGTTCAGCACTTGGTGCGCCAGCTTTTCCTTCGCCAGCAATCCGGAGATCAGTTCCGAGTTCTCGATCGAAGTGGTGCCCACCAGCACCGGCTGCCCGCGCGCCTGGCAGTCCTGGATGTCCTTGATCACCGCGCGGTATTTCTCCTTCGCCGTGCGGTACACCTGGTCGAGGCGGTCGTCGCGCACCATCGGCCTGTGCGTCGGGATCACCACCGTCTCGAGGCCGTAGATCTGCTGGAACTCGTAGGCCTCGGTATCGGCGGTGCCGGTCATGCCGCCTAGCTTGCCGTACATGCGGAAGTAGTTCTGGAAGGTGATCGAGGCGAGGGTCTGGTTCTCGTTCTGGATCGACACCTTCTCCTTCGCTTCCACCGCCTGGTGCAAGCCGTCTGACCAGCGGCGGCCCTGCATCAATCGGCCCGTGAATTCATCGACGATGATCACCTCGTCGTCCTGCACCACATAGTGCTGGTCGCGATGGAACAGATGGTGCGCGCGCAGCGCAGCGTAGAGATGGTGCATCAGATTGATGTACGCCGGCTCGTATAGGCTCGCGCCTTCGGGCAGCAGGCCGATGCGCCCGAGGATCTCCTCGCCCTTCTGGTGGCCCGCTTCGGACAGCACGATCTGGTGGTTCTTCTCGTCGACGAAGAAATCGCCCGGCGGGTCCGGCTGGTCGGGCTTTTTCTCCTCCTTCTGCCGCGTGAGCAGCGGCGGCACCTGGTCCATGCGTTGGTAGAGCTCGGTGCGGTCCTCCGCCTGGCCGGAGATGATGAGCGGCGTGCGCGCCTCGTCGATCAGGATCGAGTCGACCTCGTCGACGATGGCGTAGCGCAGCCCGCGCTGGTAACGCTCTTCCGCGTGCATCGCCATGTTGTCGCGCAGGTAGTCGAAGCCGAACTCGTTGTTCGTGCCGTAGGTGATGTCGGCGGCGTAGGCCTTGCGCTTGGCTTCCGGCTCCATTTGCGGCAGGTTCACGCCTACCGTCAGGCCGAGGAAGTTGTAGATCTTCCCCATCCACTCGGCGTCGCGCGTGGCGAGGTAGTCGTTCACCGTGACGATGTGGACGCCTTGGGCGGTCAGCGCGTTGAGGTACGCGGGCAGCGTGGCGGCGAGGGTCTTGCCCTCGCCGGTCTTCATCTCGGCGATCTTGCCGTCGTGCAAAACCATCCCGCCGATGAGCTGCACATCAAAGTGCCGCATCCGAAGCGTTCGCTTCGACGCTTCACGGACCACGGCGAACGCCTCTGGCAGGAGGTCGTCCAGCGTTGCTCCTTCAGCCAAGCGCTTTTTGAGTTCGGCGGTTTTTGCCGCGAGCGCCTGATCCGACAGTTTTTCCAGCTGCGGCTCGAACGCATTGACCTGCGCAACCGCAAGCGAGTACTGCTTGATGAGTCGCTGGTTGCGGCTGCCGAAGATGCGAGTCGGCAGGCTGGCTAGAGCTCTAAGCATTCCGAGGAGGAAGTTCAGCATGAAAGGGGCCGCGAGGCCCCTCAAAACCGCTGATTTTATCGGAAAAGCGAGGTGCTACTTGGCGCGCGCGACGGCCTGAGTCATTTCGAGGAACTTGGTCGGATTCTGCGCGCTGCCGCGGTAGCGCACCTCGAAGTGCAGGTGCGGCCCGGTGGAGCGGCCGGTCGAGCCCGACTCGGCGATCTTGCGGCCGCGCTGCAGGACGTCGCCCTCGCGCACGAGGAGCTTGGAGAGATGCGCGTAGCGGGTAACCAGGTCGTTGCCGTGGTCGATGTCGACGACGTAGCCGTATTGCGGATGGAAGCCGGCGAAGATCACCACGCCCGCCGCCGCGGCGACCACCGCCGAGCCCTGGTCAGCGAGGAAGTCGATGCCTTCATGCATCGCCCACTGCCCGGTGAACGGGTCGATGCGGCGGCCGAAGCTGGAGGCATTGTAGGACGCGGCCACCGGCATCATCGTCGGCAGCAGGCGCTTCTTGACCGCCTGCTCGAAGAGCTGCGCGTCGAGCACACCGAGCATGTCGTTGCGGCTCTCGACTTGGCGCGAAAGCAGCGCCAGCTTCTCGCTGAACTCGGCCAGCGAAAGGTTCTGCGGCGGCAGCAGCGCGGGCGACGCGCCGCCGAGGCCGGGCGCCTCGGTGAAGCGGAAGTCGCGCACGCCGGCGATCGACGAGAGGCGCTCGCCAAGGGCGTCGAGGCGCGTGAGCTGCGCCTGCATCTCGCCTAGCTTGACCGCCATCGCGTTGAGGTTTTGCTGAACGAAGGAGCGCGAGCGCTCGGTTTCGGCCTCCTGGGCGGAAAGCAGCAGCCTCTGCAGGCCGGGCAACGGCACGTCGGAGGCGTAGCGCAGCGTCAGCCAGTACAGGCCGACGCTGCCGGCAAAGACGAACGAGAGCCCGAGCAGCGACATCGCCAGCAAGTGGCGAGTCGATATGGTCACCGACCTTGCCTTGGCCAGACTGTCGGAGATCAGGATAATCTGCACCTACTTCCTCCCGATGCGCGGTCCCGTGCGACTACCCAAACTCGGCCGGATCCTCTCGACCGACGTTGAATTGCAACCCCTGGTGGCGAAGTCGCGGGATATAGCCGCGCTCGCCAGGCTCGTCGACGGCTTCCTGCCTCAGGACCTGGCCCGTCAGGTCCGCGTGGCCAACTTCAGGGAGGGTGAGGTGGTGCTGATCGCCGCAAATTCCGCCGCGGCGGCCAAACTGAAGCTGCTGGCCCCTTCCCTGAGCCGTTTCTTGGTTGAACAGCGATGGCAGGTTAGTTCAGTTTCCCTGAGGGTGCAACCAAATACGCCCCGTAAGGCCTCTGCTGCAGCGCAGAAATCTGCGTATTTCTCCACACCTACGCTCGATTCCTTACAAGGGTTGTACGACCGGATGACCGACTCGCCGGCGCGCGAAGCCCTGCAGGCCCTCTTGCGCCGCCACGGCGGGAAACGGCGAGATTAGGGAGCGGGGCTAGCCGAAGTGCGCCGCTAGGCGTGCTACGCCGGCCGGGGCTTCCTCGGCGCGCTCGAAAACGACGGTTTCGAAAGCACCTTGGGCGATGGCCGCGCGCAACAGCTGGTTGTTGAGGGCATGGCCCGACTTGTGCGCGCTGAACGCGCCGAGCAGCGGCCGGCCCAGCAGATACAGGTCGCCCACCGCGTCGAGCATCTTGTGGCGGATGAACTCGTCGGCGAAGCGCAGGCCGTCTGCGTTCAGCACACGGTACTCGTCGAGCACCACGGCGTTGTCGAGGCCGCCGCCGAGCGCGAGGCCGCTCTCGCGCAGCGCTTCGACCTCGTGCATGAAGCCGAAGGTGCGCGCGCGGGCGATCTCCTTGAGATAGGACGTTTCGGCGAAGTCGATGCTCACCGACTGCGTCGAGCGCTCGATCACCGGGTGGCGGAAGTCGATCGAGAAGGTGAGCTTGTAGCCCTCGTAGGGATCGAGGCGCGCCCATTTATCGCCGTCCTTCACTTCGACGGTGCGCTTGACGCGCATGAAGCGCTTCGGCGCCGCCTGCTCCTCCATGCCCGCCTGCTGCAGCAGCAGGACGAAGGGCGAGGCGCTGCCGTCCATGATCGGCACTTCCTGCGCGTCGAGGTCGACATAGATGTTGTCGATGCCGAGGCCGGAGAGCGCCGACATCAGGTGCTCGACGGTGTAAACCTTGGCCTCGCCCTTGACCAGCGTGGAGGCGAGCCGCGCCTCGCCCACCAGCTCGGCGCGCGCAGGAATGTCGACCGGCGAGGCGAGGTCGACACGGCGGAACACCACGCCGGTGTCGGCGGGCGCCGGCCGCAGCGCCATGCGCACTTTCTGGCCGGTGTGCAGGCCGACGCCGGAGGCCTTGATCAGGGACTTGAGGGTGCGCTGGCGAAGCATCGGGGGGCGGATTCTATAGGTAAGCCGCGGCGGGCGCGCACGAGTTTAAGGACCCTGGCGCTCCCGCAGCAGCGCGAGATAGCGCTCCTCGGTCTCCCGCGCGCGCTCTTCCGCGTTCAACTGCTCGGTCATGTCGTGGATCACGCCGAGCCGCGCCGGCCGGCCGTCGAAATCGAGATTGAAGGAGATCACCTTCACCTGGATCAGCTCGCCGTTCCTCTTCTTGTGGCGCCAGACGCGCTGGCGGTAGTTGCGGCTTTGGTCCTCGAAAGCGCGGCGCAGGTCCTCGACGTCCTCCTGCGGACGGATCTGGTCGGCGGTCATCGACAGGAACTCTTCCTTCGAGTAGCCGTAGAGGCGCATCGCGGCACCGTTGACGGCGAGGAAGGCGAGCGTGCGCGCGTCGACCACCCACATCGGTTGCGGCTGCACGTCGAAGAGCATCCGGTAGCGCTCCTCGCTGTCCTCGAGCGCTTTCTGGTCGCGCGCGCGATCGGTGATGTCCTTGCCGATGCCGTGGAAGCCGCGAAAGCGGCCCTGCTCGTCGAACAGCGGCTCGCCGCTCACCGAGAGGTAGCGCAGCTCGCCGGCCTTGTTGTGGCGCAGGAACACGAAGTCGGAGAACGACTCGTGGCGCGCAAGCTTGGTGCGGTGCTGCTCCCACACCTTCTCGGGCAGCGGCGCGAGGCCGGGGATCTCCCAGCGCGCTTTGCCAAGCACGATGTCGGTGTCGTCGCCCTGGTGATCGAGCCCGGGCACCTCGACGAAATGGAACTGCTCGTCCTGCACCCAGTACCAGTCGGAGCTCATCTCGACCATGCGGCGGAAGCGCTGCTCCGCGGAGCGCACGCCGCGCTTGAGGGCACTGACGTCGTTTGCAATGAGCACGGTGCAGCTCGGCGCGCCCGACGCGTCGCGCACCACGCCGCCGGCGACCTGCGCCCACACCGTCGAGCCGTCCTTGTGGACGTAGCGGCGCTCGGCGAAGCGCGATTTCGCCTTACCGGAGATGATCTGGGCGCGACCCATGGCGGCGGCTTCGAGATCGTCGAGATGAATCACGTCGAGGTGCGTCTTCTGGCGCAGCTCCGCTTCGCTGTAGCCGAGCATGCGGCACATCGCCGGATTCGCGCGCAGGAAGCGGCCGCCGATCGAGAACACCGCGATGCCGCTCGCAAGACTGTCGACCATCTCGCGGTACAGCGTGCCGTCGTCGGGCAACGTCTCGGTGTCTGCGGGTTTTTCCTTTGCCATGAGGTGCTTATGATGACACAGGAACGAGCGTCGGGCACCCGGCAAGGGAGGCGCCCGACGCTTCTTGCGCTTCTTCCCGGCCTAGTCGGCCTGCTTGCGGAGGAAGGCGGGGATGTCGTACTTGTCCACCCCGCTTTGCTGCAGGGCCTCGACCGTCGAGGCGCGATTGCGGCGGATCACCGCCGGCACGGAGTCGAGCTGGTTGTAGTCCACCGCGCCCGGTAGCGGCATGTTGTCGGTGCCGGTCTTCTGCGCGGCGACGTTGTTCAGGACCAGCTGCGGCTTCTGCTGCCGCGCCGCGCCCGCCATGCCCAGCCCCGTCGCCACCACCGTGACGCGCAGGTCGTCGGCGAGCGAGTCGTCGTAGACACCGCCGTAGATGATGGTGGCGTCCTCCGCGGCGAAGGTGCGGATGATGTTCATCACCTCCTTCGTCTCGCGCAGCTTGAGGCTCGGCCGCGAGGCGGTGATGTTCACCAGCACGCCGCGCGCGCCGGCCAGGTTGACCCCCTCGAGCAGCGGGCAAGCGATCGCCTGCTCGGCCGCGATGCGCGCGCGGTCGATGCCGCTCGCCGAGGCCGAGCCCATCATCGCCATGCCCTGCTCCGACATCACCGTCTTCACGTCCTGGAAGTCGACGTTGACGAGGCCCGGCAGGTTGATAATCTCGGCGATGCCGGCGACGGCGTTGTTCAGCACGTCGTCCGCGGCGCGGAAGGCGTCTTCTTGCGTCACGTCCTCGCCCAGCACCTCTTCGAGCTTGTCGTTGAGGATGACGATCAGCGAGTCGACGTGCGGGGCGAGCTCCTCGAGGCCCTGCTCGGCGATCTTCATCCGCTTCGAGCCCTCGAAGGTGAACGGCTTGGTCACCACCGCGACGGTGAGGATGCCCAGACCGCGCGCCACCTCGGCGATGACCGGCGCCGCGCCGGTGCCGGTACCGCCGCCCATGCCCGCAGTGATGAACACCATGTGCGCGCCCGACACCATCTCCTCGATGCGATCGCGGTCGGCGATCGCCACCGCGCGCGCCTGCTCCGGCTTCGCGCCGGCGCCGAGGCCGCTCGAGCCGAGCTGGATCTGGTTACGCGCCTTGTTGCGGGCGAGCACCTGCGCGTCGGTGTTGACGGCGATGAACTCCACGCCCTCGACGCCCTGCTCGATCATGTGGTTCACGGCGTTGCCGCCGGCGCCGCCGACACCGATCACCTTGATGATCGGTCCGGTTGCCTGACTATCGACTATCTCGAACATAGCTCTCTCCTTGCCTTTGTTGGACCATCAAAAGTTGCGTTGAAACCACTCCCTCATCCGGCCGAGGACGGCGCGTACCGAGCCGCCCTGGCGCGAAAGCTGTCCGTGCTGCACCTGCGCGACGCCGTCGAGCAGCAGCCCCACCGCGGTGGCGTAGCGCGGCGAGCGCACCACCTCGGCGAGACCGCCCTGGTACTTCGGCAGCCCGACCCGCACCGGCATGTGGAAGATCTCCTCGCCGAGCTCGACCATGCCCTGCATCACCGAGGAGCCGCCGGTGAGCACCACGCCGCTCGACAGCAGCTCCTCGAAGCCCGACTCGCGCAGCGTCTGCTGCACCAGCGAGAAAAGCTCCTCGACGCGCGGCTCGATCACCTCGGCGAGGGTCTGGCGCGACATCGAGCGCGGCGCGCGCTCGCCGATGCCCGGCACCTCGATCATCTCGTTCGGATCGGCGAGTTGGCGCAGCGCGACGCCGTGGCGCGTCTTGATCAGCTCCGCGTCGGCCGTCGGCGTGCGCAGCGCCATGGCGATGTCGTTGGTAATCTGGTCGCCGGCGATCGGGATCACCGCCGTGTGGCGGATCGCGCCGTGCGTGAAGATGGCGATGTCGGTGGTGCCGCCGCCGATGTCGAGCAGGCACACGCCGAGGTCCTTCTCGTCCTCGGAGAGCACCGCGCGCGCCGAGGCGAGCGGCTGCAAGATCAGGTCGTGCACCTCGAGGCCGCAGCGGCGCACGCACTTGATGATGTTCTGTGCCGCCGACACGGCGCCAGTGACGATGTGCACCTTCACCTCGAGGCGCACGCCCGACATGCCGATCGGCTCGCGCACGTCCTCCTGGCCGTCGATGATGAATTCCTGGCGCAGCACGTGCAGGATCTGCTGGTCGGTGGGGATGTTGACGGCGCGCGCGGTGTCGATCGCCCGGTCGACGTCGAGCGCGTTCACTTCCTTGTCCTTCACCGCCACCATGCCGGTCGAGTTGAAGCTGCGGATGTGGCTGCCGGCGATGCCGACGAAGGCCGAGGTGATCTTGCAGTCGGCCATCAGCTCGGCCTCTTCCAGCGCGCGCTGGATCGCGCCGACGGTGGACTCGATGTTCACCACCACCCCTTTCTTCAGGCCGCGCGACTCGTTGCCGCCCATGCCGAGGATCTCGGGCCGCCCGTCGGGGCGCAGCTCGGCCACCAGGCAGGCGACCTTGGAGGTGCCGATGTCGAGGGCCACGATGAGGTTCTTGTTCTCTTTGGGCATCCGCCTCAGCCTTTGACCTTGGGAAGAGATTCGGCGGCGCGCAGGGCGAAGCCGTTGCGATAGCGCAGGTCGACGTAGTCGAAGCTTCCCTTCAGGCCCTGCCGCGCGTCGGCATAAACGCCGACGAAGCGGCGCAGGCGGGCTTCGGCGGCGTCCGGATCGCGCCCCAGCACCACGTGCAGGCCATTCGCGAGGCGCAGTTGCCAGGCGAGGCGCGGCGAGAGCAGGACCCGCTCGACGGTGGTGCCGAGCGGCGCCACCGCGGCGGCGAACGCCGCATAGCGGCGCGCCATCTCCGCTTCGTGGCCGGAAGGGCCGACGAAGAGCGGCAGGCGCTCGTCGGTGCGGCCGGGGAAGCGCTCGCCGTTGGTGCTCACCAGCGCGTCGCTGCCCCAGCGCGCGAGGGCGATGTGCTCCTCGATGCCGACCTCGAGCCGGTCGGGCCAGACGCGGCGCACCGTCACGCGGCGCACCCAGGGCAGCTGCTGCAGAGCGCCGCGCACCTCTGCGGCGTCTACCGCGAAAAAATTTCCGGCGATGCGCCCGCGCAGCGCGTCCTCGATCTCCTTCGGTGAGGTGCGCTCGAGCGCGGTGGTGACGATCACCTCGCGCACCGGCGCTAGCGGCGAGTGCAGCAGCTTCACGGCCAGCGCAGCCGCGAAGACCAGCGCCGCGAGGCCCACCAGGATTCCTGCGGTGAGATTGAGCAGGCGCGGGTTATCCCACACGGGCACCCTCCAATATCTTCACGCACAGGTCTTCGTACGAAATGCCGACGGCTTTCGCCGCCATCGGCACGAGCGAATGGTCGGTCATGCCGGGCGAGGTGTTGATCTCGAGCAAGTACGGCTTTCCTCGGCGGTTGAGCATCAGGTCGACGCGCCCCCAGCCGCGGCAGCCCAGGCTGCGGAAGGCCCGAAGGCAGAGAGCCTGCACCCGGTGCTCCGCGGCCTTCGACAGGCCGCAGGGGATCAGGTAGCGGGTGTCGTTCGCATGGTATTTCGCCTCGTAGTCGTAGAACTCGCGCGGCGTCTCGATGCGGATCGTCGGCAACGCCTGCTCGCCGAGGATGCCGACGGTGAGTTCGGGCCCGTCGATGAATTTCTCGGCGATCACCACCGGGTCGTACTTGGCCGCAGCCTCGTAGGCCGCTTTCAGCTTCGCGGCCGCGCGCACCTTGGTCATGCCGACGGAAGAGCCTTCGCTCGCCGGCTTGACGAAGATCGGCAGGCCGAGCTTCTTCGCCGCCGCGTTGAACTTCGTATCGGCGCCCAGCACCAGGTATGGCGCGCTCGGCAGGCCGTCGCCCTCCCAGATTCGCTTGGTGCGTAGCTTGTCCATGGCGAGCGCCGAGGCGAGCACGCCGCTGCCGGTGTACGGGATGCCGAGCCATTCGAGCACCGCTTGCACCGTGCCGTCCTCGCCAAAGCGGCCGTGCAATGCGATGAAGGCTTTTTCGAAGCGTTCTCTTGCAAGCTGTTCCAAGCCTTTTTCCGCCGGGTCGAACGGATGCGCGTCGACTCCCTTCTTGCGCAGGGCGGCGAGCACCATCGAGCCGCTCTTCAGCGACACCTCGCGCTCAGCCGACTTGCCGCCGAGGAGGACCGCGACCTTCATGCAGGCTCTCCCACGATGCGCACTTCGGCGACCAGATCCATGCCGGCTTTTTCTTTCACGACCGATTTTGTTTTTTCGATCAACCACTCGATGTCCGAGGCGCGCGCAGCGCCTTTCGGGTTGACGATGAAGTTGGCATGCTTTTCCGATACGCGTGCGCCGCCGCGCTCGAGGCCTTTCAGGCCGCACGACTCGATGAGCCGCGCGGCGTGGTCGCCGGGCGGGTTGCGGAACACGCTCCCCGCGTTCGGCAGCGAGAGCGGCTGGGTGGCGACGCGCTTGGCGAGAAGTTCCTTGATGCGCGCGCGCGAAGCCTCGCCATCGCCTCGAGGGAGCTCGAACAGCGCCCCGATAAACCATTCATCCTTGGGACCTGCGCAGTGCCGGTATCCGATCTCGAACTCGGACTTCTTTCTGCGGTGGACGGTCCCCTCCCGGTCGACCGTCTCTACGCTATCCACGACATCCCATGTTTCGCTGCCGTAGCAGCCGGCGTTCATCGCCAGCGCGCCGCCGACCGTTCCGGGAATGCCGGCGAGGAATTCGGCGCCGGCGAAGCCGTGCGTCGCGGCAAAGCGCGCGACTTTCGGCGCCGCCACGCCGGCCTCGGCGTAGATTCGCCCGCCGCGCACCTCGGGCCGCAGCTCGGCGGAGTGCATCAGAATGACCGTTCCGCGGTAGCCGCCGTCCCTTACCAACAGGTTCGATCCCAGACCGACCATCAATATCGGCTCGTCGCTAGGAAGCGTCCGGAGGAATGAAGACAGCTCCCGCAACTGCTTTGGAGCGAAGAACCGATCCGCCTTCCCGCCGGCACGCCAGCTGACGTGCCTCGCCATCGGCTCGTCGCGCAGGGTGGTGAACTGGAGCGGTTCGGCCATGTTCATGTCAGCTGCGCGGCGACATTGCCGATCGAGCCCGCGCCCATGGTGACGACCACGTCGCCGTCGGCGGCGACGCGGCGGATCGCCGCCGGCATCTCGCCGATGTCCTCGACGAACACCGGCTCGACCTTGCCGGCTACGCGCACCGCACGCGCAAGCGAGCGGCCGTCGGCGGCGACGATCGGCGGCTCGCCCGCCGGGTAGACCTCGGCCAACACTAGCGCGTCGACGGTCGACAGTACCTTGACGAAGTCCTCGAACAGGTCGCGCGTGCGCGTGAAGCGGTGAGGCTGGAACGCGAGTACCAGGCGCCGGCCGGGAAAGGCGCCGCGCGCCGCCTCGAGCGTGGCGGCCATCTCCGCGGGGTGGTGTCCGTAGTCGTCGATCAGGGTGAACGCGCCGCCGCCTTCGAGGGCCGCCTCGCCGTACCGCTGGAAGCGCCGGCCGACGCCGTGGAATTCGGCGAGCGCCTTGGCGATCGCCTTCTCCGGGACGCCGAGCTCGGTAGCGACGGCGATGGCGGCGAGCGCGTTGAGCACGTTATGGTGGCCCGGCAGGTTGAGCGTCACGTCGAAGGCGGACTTGCCGCGCAGCGCGCGGAAGCGCATGCGGCCGGCGTCGTGCGCGATATTCTCGGCGCGCAGCGTGGCGTCGGGGGCGGTGCCGTAGGTGAGGACCGGCTTGGAGACGAAGGGCAGGATTTCGCGCACGTGCGGGTCGTCGGCGCAGAGGACCGCCGTACCGTAGAAAGGCAGGTTCTGCAGGAACTGCACGAACGCCTGGCGCAGGCGGGCGAAGTCGTGCTGGTAGGTATCCATATGGTCGGCGTCGATGTTCGTGACGACCGCGATCACCGGCTGCAGATGCAGGAAGGAGGCATCCGACTCGTCGGCCTCTACCACGATGAAGTCGCCGGCGCCCAGCCGCGCGTGCGAGCCGGCGGCGGTGAGCCGGCCGCCGATGACGAAGGTGGGATCGAGCCCGCCCTCGGCGAGCACGCTCGCGACCAGCGAAGTGGTGGTGGTCTTGCCGTGCGTGCCGGCGATGGCGATGCCCTGCTTGAGGCGCATCAGCTCGGCGAGCATCAGCGCGCGCGGCACCACCGGCACGCGCCTCGCGCGCGCCGCCATCACCTCGGGATTGTCGCCGCGCACCGCGCTCGACACCACGACCGCATCGGCGCCCTCGATGTGCTCGGCCTGGTGATTGAGCTGGACCTTCGCGCCGAGCTTGGCGAGGCGCTTGGTCGCCGCGCTTTCGGAAAGATCCGAGCCGCTCACCTGGTAGCCGAGGTTGACCAGCACCTCGGCGATGCCCGACATGCCGGCGCCGCCGATGCCGACGAAATGGATGCGCCGCACCTTGTGCTTCATGCGATCCCCATCTCCGCGAGCTGCATGCAGCGCTTGGCCACGATCTGCGCCGCGTCGGGCTTGCCGAGCGCGCGCGCCTTGCGTGCCATCTCGAGCAACTGCGCGCGGTCGAGCGAGCCGAGCAGCTCGGCCAGCTTCTGCGGCGTGAGGTCGCTCTGCTGAATAAGAATCGCCGCGCCCTGGTCGGCGAGGAAGCGCGCGTTGGCGGTCTGGTGGTCGTCCACCGCATGCGGGAATGGCACCAGGACGCTCGCCATGCCGCCCGCAGAGAGTTCGGCGACGGTCACCGCCCCGGCGCGGCAGATGACGAGATCCGCCTCCGCATAGCAGCCCGCCATGTCGTCGATGAAGGCGAGGAGCTGTCCCTCGACCCCGGCGGCCGCGTAGTTGCTCTTCAGCGTCTCGAGGTGCTTCTCGCCTGCCTGATGCACGACCAGCGGCTTCTCCGCGAGCAGGGCGAGCGCTTTCGGCAGCGCATCGTTCAGCGCCTGCGCCCCCAGGCTGCCGCCCACCACCATGACCTTCAGCGGTCCGCTGCGTCCTGCAAAGCGCGCCTCGGGGCGCGGCATCGCCGCAATCTCGCGGCGCACCGGATTGCCGGTCCATTCGGCGTCCTTGAGGGCGCCGGGAAACGCCACCATCACCTTGTCGGAGATTTCGGCCAGCACGCGGTTCGCGAGCCCTGCGATCGCGTTCTGCTCGTGCAGCGCGAGCGGCTTTCCCAGCAGCGACGCCATCATCCCGCCGGGGAAAGCGACGTAGCCGCCGAGGCCGAGCACCACGTCGGGCTTGATGCGCCGCAGCTGGCGCAGGCTTTCCCAGAACGAGTACAGCAGGTTCGCCGGCAACAGCAGCTTCTGTGCGAAGCCCTTGCCGCGCGCCGCGCGCGCGCGGATCCACGCCGTGCGGTAGCCGTGCGGCGGCACGAGCCGCTCCTCCATCCCGCCGCGCGCGCCCATCCAGACTACGTCCCCGCCCGCCGCGCGCAGCTCGCCTGCGACCGCAAGCCCGGGAAAGATGTGCCCGCCGGTGCCGCCCGCCATGATCAGAGCGACGCGAGGCATGAATACAATCCGTCAAGCATTTAATCCTCTTGATAGCTGGCGGTTCTCCCAGTCGATACGCAGCAGGATGGCGAGCGCGACGAAGTTCACCAGCAAGCCCGAGCCGCCGTAGCTCATGAGTGGCAGCGTGAGGCCCTTGGTCGGCAGCAGGCCCATGTTCACGCCCATGTTGATGAGCGCCTGGAAGCCGAGCCAGATGCCGATGCCCTGCGCCGTGAGCGTGGCGAAGTGGCGCTCGTTGAGGCTCGCCTGGCGGCCGATGGCGAAGGCGCGTGCGACGATCCAGACGAAGAGCGCGATCACTGCCGCGACGCCGACGAAGCCGAGCTCCTCGGCGATCACGGCGAGCAGGAAGTCGGTGTGCGCCTCGGGCAGATAGTGCAGCTTCTCGACGCTCGCGCCCAAACCGACGCCGAGCCATTCGCCGCGGCCGAAGGCGATCAGCGCATGCGAGAGCTGGTAGCCCTTGCCGAGCGGGTCGGCCCACGGATCCATGAAGCCGAAGATGCGCTGCATCCGATAGGGCGAGAGCACCACCAGCAGCGCGAAGCCGGCCGCGAGCATGCCGATCAGCGCCGCGAAGTGCCGTCCGTTCATGCCGCCGAGGAACAGAATGCCGAAGGTCGTCACCGCGATGACGACGAGCGCGCCGAAGTCGGGCTCGCGCAGCAGCAGCCACGACACGAGCAGCATCACGCCCAGCATCGGCAGCAGCCCCTTGCGGAAGCTCTTCAGCACGGCGTGCTTGCGCGCGGTGTAGTCGGCGGCATAGAGCACGGCGGCGAGCTTCACCACCTCGGAGGGCTGCAGACTGAACGCCGGCAGGTCGAGCCAGCGCCGCGCGCCGTTCACTTCGCGGCCGAAGCCGGGAATCAGCACCACCACCAGCATCGCCACGCCGAAGAGGAACAGCCACGGTGCGGCGCGCTGCCACCATTTGGCCGGCACCAGGAATACCGTCAGCGCGGCGATGAAGGCGACGCCGAGCACCACGCCGTGGCGCGCCAGGTACCACGCCGGGTTGTGCCCGGTATAGCGCGCCGACTCTGCGGTGGCGATCGATGCCGAATAGACCATCACCAGTCCGATTGCCGCGAGGAGCAAGGCCGCCCAGGCAAGGCCGCGGTCGTACTCCGCGTCGGGCGCATTGCGGGCGAAGACGAAGCTCGCGCTCATGCGGGCAGCGCCTTCACTGCCGCTGCGAATGCGTCGCCGCGTTGCTTGTAGTCGCGGAACATGTCGAAGCTCGCGCAGGCGGGCGAGAGCAGCACCGCCTCGCCGGGCTGCGCCAGCTCGGCCGCGCGCAAGACGGCGGTTTCCAGCGTCTTCAGCGTTTCGGTCCTGAAGCCATCGAGTGCTTTTTCGATCAGCGGCGCGTCGCGGCCGATCAGCAGCGCCGCGCTCGCATGCTGGCGGACCACCGGCGCGAGCGGCGAGAAGTCCTGCCCCTTGCCCTCACCGCCGAGAATCACCACCGCCCTCTTGCCCAGGCCTTTGAGCGCGGCGACGGTTGCGCCGACGTTGGTCCCCTTCGAATCGTCGTACCACTCGACGCCGCGACGCAGCGCGACCTGCTCGACGCGGTGCGGCAGCCCGGCGAAGCTGCGCAGGCCGATGGCGAGGCGGCTGGTCTGGATGCCGAGCGTGCTCGCGAGCGCGCAGGCGGCGAGCGCATTGGCGACGTTGTGAGCGCCGTGGATGCGCAGTTCGCTGACGGGGAGCAGCGCCACCCCCCGGCAGACCAGCACGTCGCCGCGCAGGCCAAAGTCGCCGGTGCCGTCGAGGCCGAAGGTGATGACGTTGCGGTCAGGACGCGCCATGGCGAGCGAGCGCGGGTCGTCGCGGTTGAGCACCTGCACCTTGGCGCCGAGGAAGATGCGCTCCTTCGCGGCGCCGTACTGGTCGAGGCCGGCGTAGCGGTCAAGGTGGTCCTCGCTCAGGTTCAGCATCGCCGCCGCGTACGGCGCGAGCGACCAGGTCGTCTCCAGCTGGTAGCTCGACAGCTCGAGCACCCACACGCGCGGCGGCTGGCTGCGCCGCATGGCGGCGTCGAGCACCGGCGGCGCGATGTTGCCCGCCACCTCGCAATCGAAGCCGGCGCTCTTCAGCAGGTGTCCGGTGAGCGAGGTGACCGTGGTCTTGCCGTTGGTGCCCGTGATCGCGACTACCGTCGCGCGGTTGCGCCACGCGAAGAGCTCGATGTCGCCGACCACCGGGATGCGGCGCGCAACGGCTTCCTGGATCACCTCTTCCTTCAGCGACAACCCCGGGCTAACGCAGACCAGGTCGACGCCGCGCAGCAGCTCGTTGGAAAACGGCCCAGTGCGCAGCTCGCCGGCGAAGTCCTTCGCGCGCGGCGGCGCTGCGCGCGTGTCGGCGACGCGCGTGGCGCCGCCTTCGCGCTCGACCCAGCGCGCGACCGAGAGGCCGGTGTCGCCGAGGCCGAGCACCAACACGAGCTTTCCCTTGAGCGCCACTGGCGCCGGTTTGGGCAGCAGCGAGAAAGCGGGCTCGCGCATCATCTGAGCTTGAGCGTCGACAGGCCGAAGAGCACCAGCATCATGGTGATGATCCAGAAGCGCACCACCACCTGGCTCTCCTTCCAGCCTTCCAGCTCGTAGTGGTGGTGCAGCGGCGCCATGCGGAAGATGCGCTTGCCGCCGGTCGCCTTGAAGTAGAGCACCTGCAGCATCACCGACAGCGTCTCGGCGACGAACACGCCGCCCATGATGAACAGCACGATCTCCTGCCGCACGATCACCGCGATGGTGCCGAGCGCGGCGCCGAGCGCGAGCGCGCCGACGTCGCCCATGAATACTTCCGCCGGGTAAGCGTTGAACCAGAGGAAGCCGAGGCCCGCGCCGGCGAGCGCGCCGCAGATCACCGCCAGTTCGCCCGCGCCGGGCACGTACGGAACGGCGAGGTACTTCGAGAACACCGCGTTGCCCGCGACGTAGGCGAAGATGCCGAGCGCGCTGCCCACCATCACCGTCGGCATGATGGCGAGGCCATCGAGCCCGTCGGTAAGGTTGACCGCGTTCGAGGTGCCGACGATGACGAAAAAGGTGAGCACGACGAAGCCGAACGTGCCGAGCGGATAGGCGATGAACTTGAAGAACGGCACGATCAGCTGGTTGAGCGCGCCCATTTGCGCGTCGCGCGCGATGTAGGCGAGGAAGCAGGCGGCGGCGAGGCCGATCAGCGCCTGCCAGGCGAACTTGGCCCTGGCCGAGAGGCCCTTCGGGTTGCGGTGCACGACCTTGCGGTAGTCGTCGATCCAGCCGACGGTGCCGAAGGCAAGCGTGACGAACAGGACCACCCACACGAAGCGGTTCGAGAGGTCGCCCCAGAGCAGCGTGGTGACGACGATCGACACCAGGATCAGCGCGCCGCCCATGGTCGGCGTGCCCGCCTTGGTGAGGTGCGAGCGCGGGCCGTCGTCGCGCACCGCCTGGCCGATCTTATAGGCGGTGAGCTTGCGGATCACATACGGCCCGAGGATCAGCGACACGGCGAGCGCGGTCAGGCAGGCGAGCACCGCGCGCAGCGTGATGTAGTTGAAGACGTTGAAAAGGCGCACGTCCTTCGCCAGCCATTGCGCGATCTCGAGCAGCATTCAGTGACCTCCCTGCGCGGCGCCGGTCAGCGCGGCGACGACGCGTTCCATCTTCATGAAGCGCGAACCCTTGACGAGGATGCTCCTGCCTTCGATGCTGGAAACGAGCTCGTCGACGGAGTCGAAGTGACGGGCCCCCGCACCGAACGCCTCGACGCTGTGCTTGGTAGATTCGCCGAGCGCGTACAGGCTGGTGATCTTTCTGGACAAGGCATAGGAACCCACTTCGCGGTGGAACGCTTCGCCCTGCGAGCCCACCTCGCCCATGTCGCCCAGGACGAGCGCGGTCGGCCCCGGGCAGGACGCCAGAACGTCGATCGCCGCGCGCACCGAATCCGGATTCGCGTTGTATGTGTCGTCGATCACGGTCGCACCGCTCTTCGCCTGCTTGACCTGCAGGCGGCCGGTGTAGGGCCGGAAAGCGCTGAGCCCCTCGCCGATGGTTTTTTCATCGATGCCGACCGCGAAAGCGCAGGCGGCCGCGGCCAGCGCATTGCGGACGTTGTGCAGCCCCGGGATCGCGAGCGTCGCGTGCGCGCTGCCGGCGGGCGTGCGGAGGGTGATCTCGCTCGTGAGCGGGTTGAGCGCATAGCCGCCGCTCACCGCCGCGGGCGCGTCGAGGCCGAAGTCGACGACCCGCCGCGCGCCGGCGCGGCCGCGGAAGAACGCGGCCTGCGCGTCGTCCGCGTTCACCACCGCGACGCCGGCGGCCGGCAGCGCCTCGTAGACGCCGCCGTTCTCCGCAGCGACTTCCTCAACCGAGTTCATGAACTCGAGGTGCTCGCGCTGCGCGTTGTTGACGAGGGCCACCGTCGGCGCGGCGATGCCGGCCAGGTAGGCGATCTCGCCCCTGTGGTTCATGCCGAGCTCGATGGCGCAGAAGCGGTGCTGCGGCCGCAGCCGCAACAGCGTGAGCGGCAGGCCGATGTCGTTGTTCAGGTTGCCGGCGGTGGCGAGCACGGCGTCCTCGCCGGCATGGCGGCGCAGGATCGCGGCCAGCATCTCCTTTACCGTGGTCTTGCCGTTCGAGCCGGCGACGGCGACGAGCGCGGGCGAAAAGCGCGCGCGCCAGCTCCGCGCGAGGTCGCCGAGACCGCGCTTCGTGTCTTCGACCGCTACGACCGGCAGCGGCGGCGCATCGCGGTGGCGGCGGTCGATCATCGCGGCGACGGCGCCGCCGGCCTTCGCCCGGTCGAGGAAGGCGTGGCCGTCGAAGCGTTCGCCGCGCAGCGCGACGAAGAGGTCGCCCGCACGCAGCGTGCGCGTGTCGCTCGACACGCCGGCGAAGCCGGGGTTGCCGCCGCTCGCCTGTCCCTGCGTCATCGCGGCGGCCTCGGCGAGGCTCATCATCGCGGCCCTCGGCGCTTCGCCACCGCCGCGCGCGCCGCGTCGGCGTCCGAAAACGGCAGCCGGCGCCCGGCGATCTCCTGGTAGCCCTCATGGCCCTTGCCGGCGATCAGCACCACGTCCTCCGGCGCCGCCTCGAGGATGACCTGCTCGATCGCGCGCGCCCGGTCGGCCTCGACGTCGTGGCCGCCCGGCATGCCTTGCTCGATTTGGGAAATGATCGCCAGCGGGTCCTCGCTGCGCGGGTTGTCGGAAGTGACCAGCGCGCGGTCGGCGAATCGCGCCGCCGCCGCGCCCATCAGCGGCCGCTTCACCGGGTCGCGGTCGCCGCCGGCGCCGAACACCACTGCGAGCCTCCCTGCACGCGCCTGCGCCAGCGGTCGGAGAGCCTGCAACACCTTCTCGATCGCGTCGGGCGTGTGCGCGTAGTCCACTACGACCAGCGGCCGCTCGGCGACGCGCTGCATCCGTCCCGGCACCGGCGGCAGGTCGGCGACGAGCGCGAGCGCCGCCTTGCGCTCGATGCCGTAGGCGACGAGGCAGCCGAGCACGCCGAGCACATTGGCGACGTTGAAGCGGCCAAGCTGCCGCGCGTGGTCAACCGGAAGCAGCGATGCCGGCAGGTACTCGTCGACGGCCGCGGCCGGCGCGTCGGCAAAGCCGTACCCGATCGTGCGCGCGCCGGCCTTTTTCGCGCGCGCCGCGAATTGGGTGCCGACGGCGTCGTCCAGATTCACGACCGCCACGGACAATCCCGGCGCTTCGAACAGCTGCGCCTTCGCTTCGGCGTAGGCCGCCATCGTGCCGTGATAGTCGAGATGATCGTGCGACAGGTTCGTGAACAGCGCGCAATCGAATCCGACCGCATTGACGCGCCCTTGCTCGAGGCCGTGCGACGAGACCTCCATCGCCACCGCCTCGGCGCTTTGCTCGACGAATGTCTTGAGCAGCGCCTGCACTTCCAGCGCGTCGGGCGTGGTATTGCCCAACGGTTGGAGGGAGCCGGGCGTGCCGTAGCCGAGAGTACCGATCACCTGCGCGCGCACCTGTTTCCTGTTCAGCGCGGCGGCAATCCAATGGCTGCACGAAGTTTTGCCGTTCGTCCCCGTCACGCCGCAAACCCACAGCGACTCCGACGGGCGGCCGTAGAACGCCGCGGCGATCGCACCGGCGCGCTGCTTGAGCCCGGCCACCGGCGCGTTTGGAACGCGCCACTCGTCGCGCCACGCGAAATCCTTTTCTTCCCAGAGCACCGCCGCGGCACCGCGGCCGAGCGCGTCGCCGATGTGGCGGCGACCGTCGGCAGCCTCGCCCGGATAAGCGAAAAAGGCCACGCCCGGGGCGCAGCGGCGGCTGTCCGACGCGAGCCGCTCGATCATCGCTCCTTGCGCGGCAAGGCGCCGTAGTAGTTCGGAATCGCTCGTCGCCATGGTTCGCTCATCAGGTGCTCTCGCGAGCGTCTTCGCCGGCGCCCGGGCTCTCGATCGGCACGAGCGGCGCGTCGTACGGCACGCCGAGCAGGCGCAGCGCGCCTTGCATGACTTGCGCGAAGACCGGCGCCGCGACGGCGCCGCCGTAGTACTGCCCCGCCGAGGGCTCGTCGATCATGACCGCCACCACCAGGCGCGGCGCCGAGGCCGGCGCGAACCCGGCGAAGGACGCGAGGTATTTGTCGGGTGCATAAGCTCCGTTTTCCTGCTTGTGCGCGGTGCCGGTCTTGCCGGCGACCCGCCATCCCATGATGCGGGCGCGCGGCCCCGTGCCGCCGGGCTGCACCGCGAGTTCGAGCATCGTGCGCACGGCGCGCGCGGAAGAGGCCGACAGCACTTTCTCGCCGGCCGCTTCGGTCCCGGTTTTGACCAGCGTCAGCGGAACCAATTCCCCGTCCCGGGCGAACACGGTGTACGCGCGCGCGAGCTGCAGCAGGCTCACCGAGATGCCGTGGCCGTAGGCCATGGTGGCCTGCTCGATCGGCCGCCAGCTCTTGTAGGGCCGCAGCTTGCCCGCGGCCGCGCCCGGAAAATCGAGCTGGGGCACCTCGCCGAAGCCGACGCTCTGGAACATGCCCCACATCGCCGCGCTCGGCATCGCGAGCGCTACCTTGGCCGCGCCGACGTTGGAGGATTTCTGGATGACCTGCGACAGGCTGAGCCACGCGGCCGGATGCGTGTCGTGGATGGTGTAGTGCGCGATGGTCATGCTGCCGGGCGCGGTGGAGATGGCGGTGCTCGGGGTCACCTTGCCGCTCTCCAACGCCAGCGCGACGGTGAAAGGCTTCAGCGTCGATCCCGGCTCGAAAAGGTCGGTGATGACGCGATTGCGCAGTTGCGCCCCGGTGAGACGGGCACGATTGTTCGGATTGAAGGACGGATAGTTGGCGAGCGCTAGGATCTCGCCGGTGCGCACGTCGATGACGATCAGCCCGCCGGCTTTGGCGCGGTTCTCCTCGACAGCCGCCTTGAGCGCGCCGTAGGCGAGGCTCTGGATCTTGCCGTCGATCGAAAGCGTCAGGTCGGTACCGTCCTGCCCAGCGCGGATCGACTCGACGTCCTCGACGATGCGGCCGAGCCGGTCCTTGATGACGCGGCGGCTGCCCGGTTTGCCGCCGAGACTCGCCTGATAGGCGAGCTCGACGCCCTCCTGCCCCGCGTCGTCCACCCCCGTAAATCCCACCACGTGAGCGGTCACTTCTCCGCCAGGGTAATAACGGCGGTACTCGCGCTGCTGGTGGATGCCCTTCAAGCCAAGCGCCGCGACATCGTCCGCCACCTCCGGCGATACCTGCCGCTTGAGGTACACGAAGTCGCGCGAACGGTCGGCCAACCGCTTGTCGATGTCCTTCGGCTCCATCCCTAGCAGCGAGGCCAGCTTGCGCTTCTGGCCCGCGCCGAATTCGACGTCGCCGGGGAGCGCCCAGATCGATTTCACGGGCGTGGACACGGCGAGCGCCTCGCCGTTGCGGTCGAGAATGCGGCCGCGGGTCGCCGGCACCTCGATGACGCGCGAATAGCGCGCCTCGCCCTTCTCCTGCAGGAAATCGGTGCGCACCGTCTGCAGGTAAGCCGAGCGAGCGGCGAGAGCGGCGAACGCGGCGACGAGCGCAGTCGCCACGAAGCGCGCGCGCCAGACCGGCAGGCGCACGAGGCCCTGCGTCCCCGGCTTGGACATTACTGAGCCTCCGCTGGGCGCACGATGCGCACGCGCCGCGGGTCCGGGGCGTGCAGCCCGAGCTTGCGCACGGCGATCGACTCGACTCGCGCGTGGAGCGCCCAAGTGCTCGCCTCGAGCTGGAGCTGGCCGTACTCGACGTCTAGCGCACGCGCGCGCGCCTGCTCCCGCTCCAGGTCGGAGAACAGCTTGCGCGCGCGATGCTGCGAGGTGACGAGCCCGATCGCGCAAGCGACGAGAACCGCGAGGAGGAGGAGGTTCAGCTTCGCCACCGCGCGTCGGGCTCGATTCGGTTGTTCGCAAGGTACGGCGTCGCGGTGCGCTCGGCCACCCGCAGGATGGCGCTGCGTGCTCGCGGATTACTCTGGATTTCCTCAGCAGATGCTTTGCCCGCCCGGCCCACGATCTTGAGGGTCGGTTGTGGCATTTCGCTGGCACGCAGAGGCAAACCCCGTGGCACATCGGGGCGCGCCGCCGCCTGCAGGAAACGCTTGACGATGCGATCCTCCAGCGAATGGAAAGCGATGACCGCCAGGCGCCCCGCCGGCGCCAGCCGCTCGAGCGCCTGCGGGAGCATCAGCGACACTTCCTCAAGCTCCCGATTGACGTGAATCCGTAGAGCTTGAAAGGTGCGCGTCGCCGGGTCCTGGCCCGGCTCGCGTGTGCGGACCGCCTGACCCACGAGGCCGGCCAGTTGGCGTGTGCCGATGATGGGTTCGCGGAGGCGAGCAGCAACAATCGCCGCTGCAATCTGTTTAGCAAACCGTTCTTCGCCATACCCCCTGATCACCTCCCGGATTTCTTGTTCTTCTGCCTGCGCCAGCCATTGCGCGGCCGAAATGCCTTCGGTCGGATCCATGCGCATGTCGAGCGGCCCGTCGCGCCGGAACGAGAAGCCGCGCGCCGCGGCGTCTAGCTGCGGCGACGAGACGCCCAGATCGAAGAGCAGCCCTTCGACCTTCCGTTCTTCCAGTATTTTTGAAAGATCCGAGAACTTGACCCTGACGAAGGAAAAGCGGGGATCCGAGATCCCGCGCGCGGCTTCTTCCGCCTGCGGGTCGCGGTCGAGGGCGATCAGGCGCCCGTTCGGCCCCAGCCGCTCGAGGATCGCGCGGCTGTGCCCACCCCGCCCGAAGGTGCCGTCGACATAGGTGCCGTCGGCGCGGATGGCGAGCGCTTGAATCGCTTCGTGGACGAGGACCGGTAGATGCATGCGGGGCCCTCAAAGCGAGAAACCCTCCATGCCAGGCGGCGGCGCGGCCGGGCCGGCAAGCGCCTGGCCGAGCTTCGCCGACCAGACGCCCGAGTCCCACAGCTCGAAGTAGCGCCCCTGGCCGACCATCATCGCCTCACGCTCGAGCTTGGCGTGCAGGCGCAGCGCCGGCGACAGCAGCACGCGGCCGGAGCCGTCAGGGACGATGTGCTCCTCGAAGCCGAGCAGCAGACGCTTCCACCAGCTCGCCTGCGGATTGAAGGCGGGGAATTCCTCGACGCGCGCGCGCACCGGCTCCCAAGCTGCTTCGGGGTAGATCAGCACGCAGCCATCCGGGTGCGCGGTGATCACGAGCGATGCACCACCGTCAAGCAAAGCCTGCCGATGGCGCGTCGGGACAGCGATGCGTCCCTTCGCGTCGAGCGTGATGACCGCGGCTCCGTGAAACGATCCACCCATTGGTAGCTTTTCCCACTTTTTTCTACCTTTTGCCACTGTACGGCTGGGCAAGCCGAGCAGTCAAGGGTTTTCTCCAAACCGGACAGGCACTTAGCTTCGATTTTGTATGTTGAATCTTCCTTATAAAATAGACTTATCTATCAATTGTTTATATTTTCTACTGAAAGTGGATTCTGAAGAGTCTAGTGTCTTGCGCCGGGTGCCATAATTTCCACCCTCATGATGAATAAGCTCGTCGCCAGCCCCGAGGCCGCCCTAGCCGACGTCCCGAACGGTGCCACCATCATGATCGGCGGCTTCGGTAATGCCGGGATGCCGTCCGCCCTGATCGATGCCCTGATTGCGCAAGGCGCGCGCGACCTCACCATCGTCAACAACAACGCGGGCAACGCCGACGCCGGCCTTGCTGCGCTGATCGGCGCCAAGCGCGTGCGCAAGATCCTGTGCTCGTTCCCGCGGCAGGCCGATTCGTGGCACTTCGATCGCCTGTACCGGGCCGGCGAGATCGAGCTGGAGCTCGTGCCGCAGGGCACGCTCGCCGAGCGAATCCGCGCTGCCGGCGCCGGCATCGGCGCGTTCTTCACGCCGACCGCCTACGGCACCAAGCTCGCCGAAGGCAAGGAGACGCGCCGGATCGGCGAACGCGACTATGTCCTCGAGTATCCGATCCACGCGGACTACGCGATCATCAAGGCGGACCGCGCCGACCGCTGGGGCAACCTTACCTACCGCTTGAGCGCGCGCAATTTCGCGCCGATCATGGCCATGGCGGCCCAGTGCACCGTCGTGCAGGTTCGCGAAACCGTCGAGCTCGGCGCCATCGACCCGGAGGTAGTGGTGACGCCGGGGATTTTCGTGAAGCGCGTGGTGAAGGTCGCCGCGACATTGAAAAGGGCCGCTTGATGAAAAAGCTCGACCACAAGCAGATCGCCGCACGCGTAGCCCGCGACATTCCCGAGGGCGCCTACGTCAACCTCGGCATCGGCCTGCCGACGCTTGTCGCCGACCAGCTGCCGAAAGGCCGCGAGATCATTCTGCATAGCGAGAACGGCGTCCTCGGCCTCGGCCCGAAGCCCCTGCCCGGTCAGGAGGACGACGACATGATGAACGCCGGCAAGGAGCCCGCTACGCTCGTCACCGGCGGCTGCTTTTTCCATCACGCCGATTCGTTCGCAATGATCCGCGGCCGCCACCTCGACGTCGCGGTGCTCGGCGCTTTTCAGGTGTCGGTGGCGGGCGACCTTGCCAACTGGCATACCGGCGGGGCCGATGCGATCCCCGCCGTCGGCGGCGCGATGGACTTGGCAGTGGGCGCGAAGAAGGTCATCGTCATGATGGAGCACCTGACGAAAAAGGGCGAAAGCAAGCTCGTCGAGCGCTGCACCTACCCGATCACCGGCGCGCGTTGCGTGAACCGCGTCTACACCGATCTGGCAGTGCTCGATGTGAAGCCCGACGGGCTCCACGTGGTGGAGACTGTCGAGGGTCTGTCCTTCGAGGAACTGCAGCGGCTGAGCGGCGTGCCGCTCAAGCGCCTCGCCAGCGCGGCGTAGCTTGCCTACTGCGGCTTGACGCCGGCCGCCTTCAACACCCTGGCGTAGTCGTCCATCTCACGCCGCACCAAGCGGCTGAACTCCTGCGACGACATGCTCATGGTCTCGCTTCCGCCGTTCGCCAGGCGCTCCTTCACAACCGGATCCGCCAGCGCCTTGCGCACGTCGGCGTTGATCTTCTCGACCAGTTCGCGCGGCATCTTTGCCGGACCCCACATGGCGACCCAGAGCGGCGACTCGGAACCCTTGATGCCGGCCTCCGCCGGAGTCGGCACTTCGGGCAGCTGCGGATTACGCGTTGCGGTGCTGACGGCGAGCGGCCGCAACTTGCCGCCGCGGATGCTGCCCATCGCCGCGGCGATCGGCGCCCAGTAGGCTTGCACATTGCCGCCTAAGATCGCGGCGATGACCTCGGGCGTGCCCTTGAACGGAACCTCGACCACCTGGATGCCCGTCGCCGCGATGAACTTCTCGGTGGTCAGGTGCGTCGCGCTGCCGATCCCGGCATGGCCGATGTTGATGGCGCCGGGCTTCGCCTTGGCGGCACTGACCAGATCGAGCGCCGTCTTGTACGGCGAGTCCGCTGCCACCGTGAGCACGTTGGGCTGGATGGCGAACGGCGCGATGTCGGCGAAATCCTTAAGCGTGTCGTACGGCAGCACCGCGTAGATCGCCGGATTGACGGCGTGAGCGTTGGAGTTGACCAGCAGCGTGTAGCCGTCGGGATCGGCTTTCGCCACCGCCGCCGAGCCGATGGAGCCGCCGGCACCCGGCTTGTTCTCGGCGACCACCGGTTGGCCCCACATCTCCGAGAGCTTCGCCGCCATGATGCGGCCGACGATGTCGACCGAGCTTCCCGGCGTGAACGAGATGATCATGTGCACCGGCTTGTTGGGATACTGCTGCGCGAAGGCCGGCAGGCTCGCCGCGGCGAGAATCAGTGCGAGAAAACGTTTCATGGTTTCCTTTCGGGTCACGATATGCGAGTGGTCATTGCGGCTGCGCGCCCGCGTCGCGCATCACCTTGCCGAGCACTTCGTACTCCTTGGCGATGAAGGCGTCGAACTGCGCCGGCGTCATGGTCATCGGCGCGCTGCCGAGCTTCCGCAGGCGCTCGACGGTGTCGGCAGAGTTGAGCGCCCGGTTCACCTCGGCGTTGACCTTGGCGACAATTTCCTTCGGCGTCTTCGCCGGCGCGAGCATGCCGAGCCAGAAATCAAATTCGCCTCCGGGATAGCCCGCTTCGGCGATAGTGGGGACGTCGGGAAGCGCCGGCGTGCGTTGCGCCGTGCTCACCGCGAGGGCGATGAGCTTGCCGTCCTTTAGCAGGCCCATGCTCGACAGCGTGGGCACCCAGGCGAAATGCACGCGTCCCGCCATCGTCTCCGCCAGGATCGGCGGCGTGCCCTTCAGCGGAACGTGCACCGCACCATGGATGCCCGCAGCCGCATTGAATTTCTCCGAATTGATGTGCGCGGCGCTGCCGACGCCGGCAGTACCGTAGTTGTAGGCGCCCGGCTTCGCTTTGACCAGCGCCACCAGCTCCTTCACCGACTTGACGCCGAGCGAAGGCGACACCACGAGCACGCTCGGCAGGCTCGCGAGCGAAGCCACGCCGGCGAGATCCTTGAGCGTGTCGTACTGCAGGTCTTTGTAGAGCACGTGGTTGACCGCGTGGCCGGTCGACACGACGACGAAGGTGTAGCCGTCGGGCTCGGACTTGGCGGTCTGCGCGATGCCGATCGTGCCGCCGGCGCCGGGCTTGTTCTCCACCACCACCGGCTGACCCCAGGCGACGCTGAGCTTCTCGCCGACGAGACGCGCGACGACGTCCGTCGCGCTGCCCGCAGTGAACGGCACGATGATGTGGATCGGTTTGGACGGGTAGCCGTCCTGAGCGCGTGCCGCGCCCGCAAGCAACGCCGCCGACGCGACAAGCGCCGCAATGAGCTTCATCTTTCCTCCTCCATCGCTAGCCCAACCGGAAGAATTCCATCGGCGCCCGGTGCAGGCGCTCGTGGCCGGTATCCGTAACCAGCACCAGCTCCCCTATTTGTACACCGGCCCGGCCGTCCCGTGTCACCACGTTCGGCTGCAGCACGATCGTCATCCCGGCTTTGAGCACCATCTCGGGGACCGGGCCTGCCGGACGGCTGGCGCTGCCCAGCACCGGCGGCAGATAGCCGCCGACAAAACCGTGCACCAGGTCGTCGCAGGTTGCGAATCCCGCCCTCTCGATGCAGCCCGCCGCGTCGATGAGCTCGCGCGCCGGCGTACCCGCCTTGACGATGCGGAGTACTTCCCTGAACGCCTCATCCGCGCAGTGATACAGATCGCGGTATAGCGAATTCGGCTCGGCACCGACCGTGAAACTGCGCAGCACCTGGCCAGGATAGTCCCAGAACTGAGCGCTGATTTCGCAGAACATCGCATCGCCGTGCTGCAGGCGCCGCGCTGACGGATATTGCGCCGGCACGCAGCAGTCGGGCGCGGCCATGGAGGTGGCGCCGAAATAGTGGATCCAGGTGCTGCCGCCTTCGCCGACGTAGGCGTTCTCGCAGATTCGCCAGAGCGCGCGCTCGTCCAGTCCCGCGCGCGCCTCGCGCCGCAGCGCCTCGACGGCTCGATCCGACAACCAGGCGCCCAGCCGCACCCAGTCGATTTCCTCGGCGGACTTGACCAGCCTGAGCGCGGTATAGCGGGCGTTGAGGTCGACCAGCTCGATGCGTTGCGCGAGGCGCCGCTGCTTTGCCGCCGCCAGCGGCCCGATCACGCCCAGCTTCGCAACGCGCCGACTAGCGAGTTCTTTCTCCACCGCATCGACGGTCGATGGCCCGCCCCACCGCACCTCGAACTCACGCGCCAGCCGGCGCGCGAGCGGCACATGGTTGTGATATTGGACGAACAGCGCGCCGGGCCGGCGGGCATCGAAAAGTGCGACGGCCTCCGCAGTGACAGGCCACCCGGTCAGCCAGCCGACGCCGCTCCCCGAGCGGTTCTCACCGCAAACAAGCACCGCGTCGAGGTCCTCGGCCAGCGCGCCGAGCTGCGCGCGACGCGCCTGCATCTCGCCCTCGGAGAAGCGCGGGTACGGCTGCTCGAGCAGCGCCCGCAGCTGGGGGGCGAGCGCGTTCAGGCTGCTTTCGATTTGCCCTTGTTCGCCCAGTATTCGCCCGCCGCCTTCGAGTGCGCCAGCTCCTCGGCGCTTTTGAATCCGGGCGCCATCGAAGCGTCGGTGCCGGGCAGCACCTGATGGTGATCGATGTTCAGCAGCCGCAGCCAGCTCTGCTGGCCCATGGTAAGGCCGATGAAGCAGCCGAGCTCGACCAGTTCCGGCTCGCTGAAGTGACGATGCATGCGCTCCCAGAACGCGTCGTCGGTATCGAGGCGGTAGACGATCGCCTCGGCATAGGCGAGCGCGGCCTTCTGCCGCTCGTCGTAGCGCCCGGACTTCTCGAACTGCAGCAGGTCGCGCACGTCGTCCTCGACCATGCCGCTCGCCGCGGCCTTGACCGAGCGCTGGTTGCCGCAGTACTCGCAGGTCACCCCGCGCGACACGTAGAGGCGGCAGAGCTCCTTGAGCGGGTGATCGAGCACGCCGTTCTTGAAGAGATCGCGCCAGGAATTGGCGAAGAACCAGAAGCAGGCCTTGACGTGGGCCCGCACCGCCGAGCTCTCGGGGCGCGGCGTGCCTTCGCGCTGGCAGCGCTCCATCTCTTTCCGCATGTCGGCGTCCATGTCCGCCAGGTCAACGTAGCTGATTCTCTGCTTCGCCATGATTAGGCTCCTTTGTTCACAGTGCGCCGCACGGGCATTCGAATGACCAGTTGCCGCTCTCGCCGATGATCATCGGATGGCGGTGCGCGGCCAGCGCCGGCACCGGGCCGGCCGCGTTGCGGTGATAGCCGCCATAGTGCCGCACCGGCAGCCAATCCGGAAGCGTCGGTAGCGCCGGGGCGTCGAGCGGCGCGTACGGGCCGGCGGCATAGACCACCTTGCCGCCGACCATCGTCAGCACCGATTCGAGATTCTTTACCTCATCGACGGGGACGGCGAAATAGTCCGCCGAGAGGATGGCGAGGTCGGCGAGCCTGCCGGCCTCGAGCGTCCCCTTCTTGTCTTCCTCGGACGAAATCCAGGCGCCGCCCCCAGTGTAGAGGCGCAGCGCCTCGGTGCGGTCGAGCAGGTTCTGGTCGCCCTGCAGCTTCGCGCCGCCAAGGGTCTTGCCGGTAAGCAGCCAGTGCACGCCGATCCACGGGTTGTAGCTGGTCGCGCGATTCGCATCGGTGCCGCAGGCGAGCGGAATGCCCATCTCGCGGATGCGCTTGATCGGCGGCGCGTCGGCCGCGACCTGCGCACCGTACTTCTGCAGGAACGCCTCTCCGTCCAGCGACATCCGGTTCTGGATGTTGATGCTGCCGCCGAGCGCCGCGACGCGCTCCAGCGTCTTCGGCGACATCGTCTCGCAATGCTCGAGGCCCCAGCGCAGGCCCTTCAGCGGCACCTCGCGGTTCACCTCTTCCAATACGTTGAGCACCCGGCTCGCGGTGGAATCGAACGTCGTGTGCTGCCGGAACGGCCATTTGAGGCCGACCAGGTATTTCGTGATCGCGGTGAACTGGCTCTCCATCACGCCCGGCGGCGGAACCACCCAATCCTTGGCGAAATTGGCGGTGTCGCCTGCCGCATAGGAGATGTATTCGCCGGCGCCGATCATCCGGTAGTAGTCGTTCCCCTGCCCGAGCGTGACGAGCTTCGACCAGGTCTCGTAGTTGCCGAGCTCCTTGCCCGGCGCCTGGGCGAAAAGCTCGTATGCAATGCGCAGCGTGAGCTGGTTGTCGGCAGCGAGCTTGGCGATGGCGGCGTAGTTGTCGGGGAAGTTCTGCCCGCCGCCGCCGGCGTCGATGACGCTGGTGAGGCCGAGGCGGTTGTGTTCGCGCATGAAGTGGCGCGTCGAGACGATCTGCTCCTCGGGCGAAAGGCGCGGCACGCGCAGCCAGACCGCCACCAGGCTGGCGAGGCTGGTGGTCGACATCACCAGGCCGGTCGGGTTGCCGCCCGCGTCGCGCTCGACGTAGCCGCCGAAGAGCTTGGGGACCTCCTTCTCCCAGCCGAGCACGCGCACCGCCGAGCGGTTCAGCCAGGCGCGGTCGTAGAGATGCATGATCATGCAAGGCGTGTCGCCGGTGGCGGCGTTGATCTCGTCGAGCGTCGGGAAGCGCTTCTCCTGGAACTGCGCCCAGGTCCAGCCGCCGATCACCTGCACCCAGTGCGGCGGCGGGGTGCGGCGCGCTTGCTCGCGCACCCGTCGCATTCCTTCGGCCAACGAAGGCACGCCATCCCAGCGCACCTCGTTCGTGTACGTGAGCCCGCCGCGGATGAAGTGCGTGTGCGCGTCGTTCAGGCCCGGGATCACGCGGCGTCCCTGGGCGTTGATCACCACGGTGTTCATGTCGCGGTACTGGCCGAGCTCCATCTCGCTGCCCACGGCGAGGATGCGATCACCCTTGATGGCGATCGCCTCGGCGCGCGGCTTGCGCGGGTCGAGTGTCGCGATCTTGGCGTTGGTGATGATTGCGTCGGCCGGCTCGATAACCGCCAACCCGCCGCCGCTGCAGCCGCTCAGCGCCGCGAGGCCGATGCCACCTTTGAGAAATTCACGACGAGAGCCCATCCCCCACCTCCATGTTCTCGGGCTTCAGCCCGATGCCCGAAGCCTTCGCCTGCGCCAGCAGCAGAGTGGAAAAATCCTGCCCGCTCAGGCCCTGCCCGATCATCTGCTGCAGGATGTCGCGCGTGATGGAAGTGAGCGGCATCGGCACCTCGTACTCGCGGCCCGCGTCGAGGCCGAGGTCGAGGTCCTTGCGCAGCAGCTCCGGCGTGAACGTGACGTGGAAGTCGAGGTTCACCAGCGCCGGCGTCTTGTAGCGCGTGAACATCGATCCCATCACGCTCTTGTTGAGGAAATCGAGGAACGCGTGCCTCGGCATGCCGACCTTCTGTGCGAGCACCGTGATCTCGCACAGGTTCTGGATCACCACGCCGAGCATCACGTTGTGGCAGATCTTGGCGATGCGCGCGAGCTCGCCCTCGCCAACGTAGCTCGAGCCATTGCCCATCATGTCGAGATAGGGCTTGGCCTTCTCGTAGGCCGGCTTCGGACCCGACACTACGAATGTCAGCTTCCCCGCCTTGATGACTTTGGCGTTCCCGCTCACCGGGGCGGCGAGATACTCGATTCCCTTCGCAGACAGCGTCTGGCGAAGCTCTGCGGAGCCTTCGAGAGAAATCGAAGAGCACTCGACCACCATCTTGGGCTTGCCCCTGGCCAGAGCTTTGCCGAGGACTTGCTTCACGTCGTCGTAGGTGGAAACCATGACGAACAGGATGTCCTTCGTCGACAGCTCCTCGAGCTGGTTGACGACCTTCGCGCCGTATTTCGACAGCGGATCGGCCTTCGCCTTGGTACGGTTCCAGACCGAGATGTCGCAGCCGCCCTTGACGAGGCGCTCGGCCATGGCGTAGCCCATGCGGCCCGCGCCGATCCAGCCGAGCGATTGTTTAGTAGGGGTTGGCAATCGGGAGTTCCTCTGCGGGGTACAGCGAAATGATCTTGGCGCCGGTCGGCGTGAGGATGACTTCCTCCTCGATGCGCGCCGCGGAGACGCCGTCGCTCGCCGGGCAATAGGTCTCGACGGCGAACACCATGCCCGCCTTCAGCTCGATCGGCTCGCGGAACGAGTTCAGGCGCGAGATGAGCGGCCGCTCGTGCAGGCCGAGGCCGAGGCCGTGGCAGAAGTTGAGGCCGAACGCGTCCATCTCGGTGGCGAAGCCCGCGTCCTGCGCCTTGGGCAGCTTCGCCGCCACCTTGTCGGTGCTCATGCCGGGCTTGAGCAGCGCGATCACGTTGTCCATCCACTCGCGCGCCTTCTTGTACGCGGTGCGCTGGGCGGATGTGGCGCGCCCGACGTTGAACGTGCGGTAGTAGCAGGTGCGGTAGCCCATGAACGACTGGATGACGTCGAAGAAGGCCTGGTCGCCCGGGCGGATCAGGCGGTCGGTGAAGTTGTGCGGGTGCGGCGAGCAGCGCTCGCCGGAGATCGAGTTGATCGCCTCGACGCAGTCGGAGCCCATCTCGTAGAGGCGCTTGGTCGCGAGCGCGACGATCTGCGATTCCTGCACGCCGGGCTTGAGCGCCTCGGCAATGTCCGTGTAGACACCGTCCACCATTGCCGACGCCATGTTGAGCAGCGTCAGCTCGTCGATGTTCTTCACCTCGCGCGCCTGCAGCATCGCCTGCTGGCCGTCGCGCACCTCGATGCCTTCCTTCTGCAGCGCGAAGAGCATCGGCGGCTCGACCACGTCGACGCCGAGCGGCATGTTCGCCACACCCTCGGCCTTGAGGATCGACTTGATCTCCTTGGCGGCGTCCTTGAACAGCGTCAGGTCCGCGCCGACGGCGCCGCGCATGCCGAGCAAGCCGGCGCGGCAATGATCCTGCGCGAGCCAGGGCGCATAGAGCTTGTGGTGGCGCGCGGCGCTGCCGAAGTCCCAGATATACGGATCGCCGCCGCCGGTGAGCAGCGAGTAGCGGGTGAGCTTGTCGCGCGCCCACTCGCCGATCACGGTGCTCGTGGTGTAACGAATGTTGTGCTGGTCGAAGCAGAGCAGCGCGCCCAGGTCCGACTGCGCGAGCGCGGCGCGCGTGCGCGCAAGGCGATAGTCGTGCAGGCGCCGGAAATTGACGCGCTCCTCGAAATCAACCTGCGTGCGGCCCGGCGCCTGCAGCGGCCGGTCCCAGCGGTGGTTCGGGTCGATGTCGTCGGGCCGAACGATGCGCGGCTCGCGGCGGGGCTTCTTCGCCATGCTGCCTCCTCTCGCGGCGATTCTAGCCCAGCGGCTCGACTAGAATCGTGCGCCATGCGCGAAACACCGATCCCACACGACAAGCTCACTGCATTCACCGCGTCCTGCCTCGAAAAACTCGGCCTCGCGGCGGCGGACGCGCGGCTCGTCGCGAACACGCTGGTGGCGAGCAACCTGCGCGGCGTCGACAGCCACGGCGTGGTGCGGCTCCCACATTACGCGACGCGACTGCGCAATGGGACGGTGAAGCCGCGCCCGATCATCTCCGTGCGCCGCACCGGGCCGTCGGCCGCGGTAGTCGAAGGCGACGCCGGAATGGGACAGCTGGTCGCTACGCGCGCCATGCAGGAAGCGATCGCGCTCGCAAAGGCGAGCGGCGTCGGCGCAGTGGTGGCGCGAAACAGCTCGCACTGCGGCGCCTGCGCGTGGTTCGTCGAGATGGCGGTGAAGGAAGGCATGGTGGGCCTCGCGCTTACGCACACCGATCCCATCATGGTGCCACCGGGCATGAAGAAGGTCTTCCTCGGCTCCAATCCGATCGCCTTCGGCGCGCCCGGCGGCGACGGTCCGCCGGTGATTGTCGACATGTCCACGACGCACGCCGCCTGGGGCAAGGTCATCGTGGCGCGCCAGGAAGGCAAGCCGATTCCGCCCGACTGGGCGGTCGACGCTGACGGCAAGGCGACGACCGACGCCGCGCGCGCCGTCGGGCTCGCGCCGACCGGCGCCCACAAGGGCTACGCACTCGCCATGATGGTGGAGATCCTGTGCGCCCACCTCGCCGGTGTTCCCTTCGGGCTGCACGTAACCAAGATGTACGGCGAGCTGGAAAAGCCGAGGAACCTCGGGCATTTCATGCTCGCGCTCGACATCGCGCGCTTCACCGATCTCGCGACGTTCCGCTCGCAGATCGACCTTCTGCTGCGGGAAATCCATTCGCAAAGCGCGCTCGCACCGGGAGAGCCGGAACGGCTGAGCGCAGCGCGCCGCGAGAAGGAAGGCGTGCCGCTCGGCGAGGGTACGTTCGGTGAGCTCAACGCGCTCGCCGCGCAGCTCGGCGTGCCGCCACTGTAACGCTAGCCGCCGCGCGCGAGCTGCTCGATGTTCTCCGGAGTCAGCTTGAGCTTGGCTGCAGCGCCGAGGATCTCCTTCCACGTCTCGTCGTCGACTGGGATGCCTTCCTTCACGCGCTCGGCTTTCGTCTCGCGCTCGGGCTCGCCAGCTATGCGCACGCGGTCGAAGCCGGGCGCCGGCGGCGACTTGCGGATCCAGTCGAGATAGGCGCGCGCCTCGGCTGCGAACGCATCCGCGGTGCCGAGACGTTTCGGATCGATGAGGATCGACAGCATGCCGTTCAGCACCCGGCGCCGCGTGCTGTTCTGGAAGTGCCAGGCGCCGCCGCCGGTGAGCGCGCCGCCGAGCAGCTCGCAGGCCACCGACAGCCCGTAACCCTTGTGCTCGCCGAAGCAAAGCATGGCGCCGAAGGGCTGCACCACGCCCCACTTCGGATCGTCGGTCGGCCTGCCCTGGTCGTCGATCAGCCAGCCGGGCGGGATTTTCGCGCGCTTGTTGTGCGCAACGCGCAGCTTGCCCTGCGCCACTGCGCTCGTCGCCATGTCGAGGACGAACGGCGGCTCGCCGGGCAGCGGGATGCCGATGCACACCGGGTTGGTGCCAAAGCGGCCGTCGGCGCCGCCGTAAGGCGCGACGCGCGCGAACGACTTCACGTTGACGAAGTGCATCGACACCAGCCCTTCGGCTATCGCCATCTCTGCCCAGTGACCGATGCGGCCGAGGTGGTGCGAGTTGCCGAGCGCCACGATCGCGGTGCCGTGCTGCTTCGCGCGCGCTATCGCCATCTGCGTCGCTTCGAGGCCGATCGTCTGGCCATAGCCGGTGCGGCCGTCGAGCACGAGGAGCGCGCCGGCGTCGAGCTTTACCTCGGATGTCTGGTTGGCGTGCAACCCGCCCTCGAGCAGTGCCTCCACGTAGCGCGGCATCATGCCGATGCCGTGCGAATCATGGCCGCACAGGTTGGCCATCACGAGGTTCTCGGCCACCATCCGCGCTTCGCGCGGCTCGCTGCCGCCGGCGGCGACGACCGCTTCGATGGCGCGGATCAGCGGCGCCTTCTGGAAGGTGCGGTATTTCATCGGGTGAGTTGTCCCCTCAGGTGTGCGGAGCGGAGTTTACTTGTTTCGCCACGCGGCGGGCGACGTCGAGGAACGCGGTCATCACCGGCGAGGAATCGCTGCGCCGCCATGCCACCGCGGTGCGCGAGCGCGGCGCCGCGCCGCGCAGGGCGCGGTAGGCGACGCCGGGAAGACGGATCCGCCGAGTCGATGCGGGCACGAGCGCGACGCCGATCCCCGCCGAGACGAGCCCGACCACGGTGTGCGTCTGGTTCGCTTCCTGCGCGACGCGCGGCCGGAAGCCCGCGCGCAGGCAGAACTCCATCACGATATCGTGAAAGACGAGGCCCGGCTGGCGCGGGACCATCACGAACGGCTCGCCGGCGAGCCTGGCGGGCGGCACGCGGCCGAGCGCGCAAAGCGGATGGCGCGCCGGAAGCGCAACGACGAAAGGCTCGGTGACGATGGTCTCGGAAGCGAGTTCTGCCTCCACGACCGGCGGCCGCAACAGGCCGACGCCGATGTCTCCGCGCAGCAGCGCCTCGAGCTGCTGCGGCAGCAGCAGCTCGCGCAGCTCGAGCTTCACACCCGGGAACGCGCGCGCGAAGTCGCGCAGGATGAGCGGCAGCAGCGTGTAAGCGGTGGCGGCGAGAAAGCCCACCGCGAGGCGGCCGATCTCGCCGCGCTCGGCGCGCTGCGCCGCCT
>DASXKY010000086.1:0-2983 GCA_036496555.1 Burkholderiales bacterium
AGGCGAGCAGGCGATCGCGGCGAGCCGCTGCCGGCACCTCATCCTTCGCACCTGCTGGGTCTACGCGCCGCGCGGAAAGAACTTCCTGCTCACCATCCTCAAGGCGGCGCGCGAGCGGCCCGAGCTGAAGGTGGTCGACGACCAATCCGGCGCGCCGACATCCAGCGCGGCGATCGCGGCGGCGACCAGGCAGGCGATCGAGAAGCGCGGCCGCGAAGGGCTCTATCACCTGAGCGCCGCCGGCCGTACGACCTGGCACGGTTTCGCGCAGGCGATCGTCCACGCCGCCGGCCTCGCGACTCCGGTGAAGGCGATCCCGACTTCCGAGTACCCGACGCCGGCGCGGCGGCCGCGCAACTCGGTGCTCGACAATTCGAAGCTGAAAAAGGACTTCGGCATCGCGCTGCCCGAATGGCGCGACGGCATGCACGACGTGCTGGCTCAGGTCCTGCGGTAGTCGTCGGCGAACCGCTCGATGTCGTCCTCGCCGAGATAGTCGCCGGACTGCACCTCGATCACGTACAGCGGCTCGGCGCCGGCATTCTCCAGCCGGTGCTTCGCGCCGAGCGGGATGTAAGTCGACTGGTTGGCGCCGAGCAGGATCTCCTCGCCGTCGCGCGTGACGCGAGCCGTGCCTGAGACCACCACCCAGTGCTCGGCGCGGCGCCGGTGCCGCTGCAGCGAGAGCTTCGCGCCCGGCTTCACCATCAGCCGCTTCGCCTGGAAGCCCCGACCCTGGTCGAGCGTCTCGTAGTAGCCCCAAGGGCGATACACCCGGCTGTGCGTGATGTGCTCCTCGCGATTGCTGGACTTCAGGTGCTCGACGGCGAGCTTGACGTCCTGCGCGAGGTCCTTGTGCGCGACCAGCACCGCGTCGTCGGTCTCGACGATCACCAGGTCCTTGACGCCGACGGCGGCGACCAGCCGGCTCTCCGCGCGGACATAGCTGCCGCTGGTGCGATCCAGATATACGTCGCCGCGGATCGAATTGCCCTGCGGGTCCTTTTTCTGCAGCTCCCACAGCGCGCTCCACGAGCCGACGTCGCTCCAGCCGAACTCGGCCGCCACCACCGACGCGTCGCGCGTGTGTTCCATCACCGCGTAGTCGACGGACTCGCTCTTGCAGCGGCCGAACGCCTCTGCGTCCAGGCGCAGGAAGTCGAGGTCCTTTGCCGCCAGATCGACCGCGGCCTCGACCGCTGCCAGCATCTCGGGGCGCAGGCGAGCCAGCTCGTCGAGGAAGCGCCGCGCGCCGAAGAGGAACATCCCGCTGTTCCAGTAGTGCTCGCCGCCGGCGACGAAGCGCTCCGCCCGCGCCGCGTCCGGCTTCTCGACAAACTCGGCGACGTGGAATGCGTCGCGCACGCCGCCCTCGGCCGCGCCGCGGCGGATGTAGCCGTAGCCGGTGGCCGGCTCTGCCGGAACCATGCCGAAGGTGACCAGGCGCCCCTGCCCGGCGAGCGCCACGGCGCGCCGCACGGCGGCGTGGAATCCGGCAACGTCACCGATCGCATGATCGGAGGGCAGCACGAGGAGCAGGGCCTGCGGGTCATTGCGTGCCACGCAGAGCGCCGCAGCGGCGATGGCCGGGGCGGTATTCTTCGCTACCGGTTCCAGGAGATGCAGCGACGGCACTACGCCGACCTCGCGCAGCTGCTCGGCGGCGAGGAAGCGCTGCTCGAGGTGCGATACGACGACCGGCGGCATCGCTTCGAGCCCGGCGAGGCGCAGCGCGGTGTCCTGGATCATGGTGCGCTCGCCGGCGAGCGGCAGGAACTGCTTGGGCAGCATGGCGCGCGAAAGCGGCCACAGCCGGGTGCCGGAGCCGCCGCAGAGGATCACCGGGTGTAGCGCCATGCGATTTGAAATAGAATCCTTTGTTTACAAAATGAATTTCAGGCTAACTCGCGCAGTATAGCGACTCTCGATGACTGCAAAAGTCGCCCTCATTACCGGAATCACCGGCCAGGACGGTGCCTACTTGGCGGAGTTCCTGCTGGCCAAGGGCTACGTCGTGCACGGCATCAAGCGGCGCACTTCGCTTTTCAACACGCAGCGCATCGACCACCTGTACCAGGATCCGCACGAGAAGGACCGCCGGCTGGTCCTGCACTACGGCGACATGACCGACTCGTCGAGCCTGGTGCGCATCGTGCAGCAGACGCAGCCCGACGAGATCTATAACCTCGCCGCGCAAAGCCACGTCGCGGTGTCGTTCGAGGAGCCCGAGTACACCGCCGATTCCGACGCGCTCGGCACGCTGCGACTGCTCGAGGCGATCCGCATCCTCGGCCTCGAGAAGAAGGCCCGCTTCTACCAGGCGTCCACCTCCGAGATGTACGGCAAGGTGCAGGAGACGCCGCAGCGCGAGACGACGCCGTTCTACCCGCGCTCGCCCTACGGCGTGGCGAAGCTCTACGCCTACTGGATCACCGTCAACTACCGCGAGGCCTACGGCCTCTTCGCGTGCAACGGCATCCTGTTCAACCATGAGTCGCCGATCCGCGGCGAGACCTTCGTGACGCGCAAGATCACGCGCGGCCTCGCGCGTATCAAGGTCGGCCTGCAGAGCTGCCTGTTCCTCGGCAACCTGGAGGCGCGGCGCGACTGGGGCCATGCCCGCGACTTCATCGAGGCGCAGTGGCTAATGCTGCAGCAGCCGAAGCCCGAAGATTTCGTCATCGCCACCGGCGAGCAGCACAGCGTGCGCGAATTCGTCGAGGCCGCCGCCGGCCAGCTCGGGATGAAGATCCAGTGGAAGGGAAAGGGCGCCGACGAGAAAGGCCACGACGCGGAAGGTCGCTGCATCGTCGCCATCGATCCGCGCTATCACCGCCCGTCCGAGGTGGACACGCTGCTCGGCGATGCGAGCAAGGCGCGCTCGCAGCTCGGCTGGAAACCGCGGATCGGCTTCGCGGAGCTGGTCGCCGAGATGGCGCGCGAGGACCTGCGCGAGGCCGAGCGCTCGGCGCTCGTCAAGAAG
>DASXKY010000087.1:0-5526 GCA_036496555.1 Burkholderiales bacterium
ATCAGGCGGCGCAGCGTCGAGCGGTACTCGCCGGGCACCTGCTGCCACACGGGTTGCCCCATCGCGTCGCCGAAGCCGATGGCGCGGTCCTTCTGCGCATCCGCGAGGAAGATGCCCCAGCGGTAATCGGGCATCTTCACCGCGCCGTAGGTGGCCCAGCCGTCGGCGTCGACCGAGGTGGCCGTGCGCAGGTAGACGTCGGCGCCCTGGAAGTCGGTCGGGCCCATGCCCTGCCACCATTCGAGGAACTTCGGCTGCCAGTGCTCGAGCGCGCGCTGCAGCGTGCGGTCGGTGGTCAGATTGACGTTGTTCGGGATCTTCTCCGAATAGTTGATCCCGCTCATACGCGCTCCCAATTGAATTTCGCTCTGGCGCCCGTCCCGTATACCTTGAGCGCGCCTTGCTCGCCGACCGCGTTCGGCCGGTTGAAGATCCAGTTCTGCCATGCCGTCAGCCGGCCGAAGACGCGCGTGAACATCGTCTCCGGCCCGGTGAAGCGCAGGCTCGCTTCCATGCCGGTCAGCGCGTCGGGCGACAGACTCGTGCGCTCCTCGACGGCCAGGCGCACTTCGTCGTTCCAGTCGATGTCGTCGGGGGCGAAGGTGACGAGGCCGAGTTCCTTGGCTTGCGAAGTTGCGATCTCTTTATTCAGTGGAAGGGCGGGGACGTCGCCGCAGTAGTGCGCATGCAGGCGCGGGAAGCCGCTCGCCATGGGATAGGGCCCGTAGTTCATTTCCGAGAAGGCGAGGCTGGGTCCATTCTCGACATCGAGCATGTAGCTCCGATCGGCGGCAAGCAGCAGCTCGGCCAGCGTGCCGGCGAAGCACGAGCCCGGCTCGACGATGGCGAAGATCGAGCGCGACGAGACGTCGAAGCGCGAGAACGCGCGGCGCAGATAGCCGATCGTCTCGCGCACGAACCAATCCGACGAATTGGCTTTTAACAAAGCATCCAACTCCAGAACATTCTTGATCTCGCCTTGCGTTTTCAGTAGCCACAGCCCGATATCGGGCTGGTTCTGGCGCAGCTCGAGGATCGCGCGATCCAGCTCGCGAGCGAGCCGAAGCGGATACCAGTCGGCCGTACGCTCCATCCTGCTGCCTTGCGGTCCCTTCACCGTGAGGGTGGCGGTGCGAGCTTCTTTGTCGATTTGAATAGCGACGATTCGATTTTCACCCAAGGGCGTCAGGGCGATGCCAGCACCACCCGGGCGGTCGGAGAGCTTCGCGAGCTCGAGCGCGCGCGCCTTGACCGCCTCGGCGAACTGCTGCGGCTTGGCGATGTGGTCGACGAGCTTCCATTCCTGCGCACGGTCGGCGCGCACGCCTTCGGCGGTGGTGCAGAAAACGTCGGCGAGGTCTCGTCGGACCTTGCGCTTGTCGACGAGCCGGGTCAGGCCGCCGGTGCCGGGCAACACGCCGAGCAGCGGCACCTCCGGCAGGCTGACGGTGGTGGAGCGGTCGTCGATCATCGCGATCTCGTCGCAGGCGAGGGCGAGCTCGTAGCCGCCGCCTGCGGTGGTGCCGTTCAGCGCAGCGAGGAATTTGAGGCCCGAGTGCTGGCTCGAGTCCTCGATGCCGTTGCGCGTCTCGTTGGTGAACTTGCAGAAGCTCACCTTCCAGGCGTGGCTCGAGGTGCCGAGCATGTAGATGTTGGCGCCCGAGCAGAACATGCGGCTCTTGCCGCTGGTCAGCACCACCGTCTTTACCTCGGGGTGCTCGAAGCGCAGGCGGTTCAGGGCGTCGGCGAGCTCGATGTCGACGCCGAGGTCGTAGCTGTTGAGCTTCAGCTTGTAGCCCGGCACCAGGCCCTTGTCCTCCGCCACGTCCAGCGTGAGGGTGGCGAGCTGGCCGTCGAAGGCGAGCTTCCAGTGGTTGTAGCGCGAGGGGTCGGTGTCGAAGCTGATCATGCGAGGGCTTTCTTGAGCTGTTCCAGGCTCTGCTTCACGGTCTTGCCGGAGGTGTCGATGGTCGCGGCGGCGCGCGCGTAGAGCGCATCGCGGTCGGCGAGCAGCTTCTTGATCTCGCCGAGGGCGGCCGCGCGCCCCTGCATTTTCCCGGCGAAAGGGCGCATGTCGCCTTGCGCGATGACGCGCGACATGTGCTCCTCGGGGGAGGCCTTCAGCCAGACGCAGCGGCAGCTGGCGAGCAGAAGGTCGTAGGTGCCCGGATCGGTGGCCAGGCTGCCGCCGACGGCAATCACCGCGCGCGGCTCCTCGCGCAGCACCCGCTCGAGCGCGCGCCGCTCGAAGCGGCGGAAGGCGTCCTGGCCGTACATGGCGAAGACTTCGCCGAGCTTCGCACCGGCTTCCTTCTCGACCTCGTGGTCGAGCTCGACGAAAGGCACGCCGAGGCCCTCGGCCAGCCTGCGCCCAAGCGTCGACTTGCCGGCGCCGCGCAGCCCGACGAGGGCGACGCGGGCCTCCTGCATCGCCTCGTCTTCCTCGCGCACCAGGAACTCCACGCTGGCGCCCATCGCGCGCGCCACCTTGCGCAGCAGCAGGACCGAGATGTTGCCTTCGCCGGCTTCGAGCTGCGCGAGGTAGCGCTCGGAGACGCCCGACTGCTGCGCGAGCACCTTGCGCGTGGTGGCGTGCTCGGTGCGCCACGCGCGCACGCGCGAGCCGAGGCGGGCGAGGTAGGCGCTTTCCTGCTGGGCCGGGGTGAGAGGTGCGTTCATGAAATATATTGCTTGACGGTGATTTTAAGATGCAATATATTTTTGTGTCAATGAAAATCAACATTCTCGTCGGCACCATGACCGGCACGGCGCAGTTGTGCGCGCAGGAGATGGAGCTCTCGCTCGGCGACGACGACGTGCAGGTCGAGACCCTGCTCATGGACACGCTCGACGCGGCAGTCTTCTCGCGCGAGGGGGTGTTCCTGATCTGCACCTCAACCTACGGCCAGGGCGATGTGCCGGACAACGCAAGGGCGCTCTACGAGGACCTCAAGGCCAAGCGGCCGAACCTTTCGCACGTGCGCTACGGTGTGTTCGGCCTGGGCGACCGCACCTACGCCGAGACCTTCAACTTCGGCGGCAAGCGCTTCGACGAGATCCTGAGCGAGCTCGGCGCCGAGCGCGTCGGCGAGCGCCACACGCACGACGCCTCGAGCGGCATCCTGCCGGAGGAGACCGCGCTCGAGTGGTCGCGGGACTGGTTGCGCCGCGTGCGCGAAAGGCTGGCCCAGCCGGCCTAGGGGCAAGTCACAGGAGCGGCACACCGGTTGCAATCTAATAGGGTGTGCGCGCGCTGAAGTGGATCGGCTGGCTGTTCCTGGCGTTCGTCATCGTCACGGCGACGCTGGTCTTATCGATCGGCCAGTTCAAGGGCCCGATCACGCGCGCCATCAGCAAGGCGACCGGGCGCGAGCTGGTGATCGATGGCGACCTGCGGATCGTGCCGAGCCTGATCCATCCGCGCTTTCGCGCCGAGCGAGTGACTTTCGCCAACGCCGAGTGGGGGCAGTACGACTACATGCTGCAGGCGGATGCCATCGAGGCTACGGTCAGCCTCGCCGGCCTGCTGCTCGGCCGGCTGGTGGTGCCCGACGTGCGCCTGGAGGGTGCGGCGCTCGCCCTGGAGATGGACAAGGAAGGCCGCAAGAACTGGATCCTGCGCGACGGCGACGAGGAAAAGAAGAAGGAATCGCGCGTCTTCATCCGGCACCTGACGCTCGATCGCGGCCGCCTGCTGTACGAGGACGCGGCGCGCGAGATCAGCCTGGCCGCCGATCTCGAAACCAACGCCGAGGGCGTCGGTTTCACCGTGAAGGGCACCTACCAGGGCTGGCCGGCGAGCGCCGAAGGTCAGGGCGGGCCGGTGCTCTCGCTGCGCGACACGGACCAACCCTATCCGCTGAAGGCCAGCGCGAAGATCGGCGACACCACGATCAAGCTCGACGGGCGCATCACCGAGCTGGTCGGCTTCAGAGGCATCGACACCAGCATCGAGATCTCCGGCAAGTCGATGGATGACTTGTACTGGATCATCGGCGTAGCCATGCCGGCCACCAGTCCGTACACCACCGCCGGACGCCTGGTCCGCGACGGCAAGGTGATCCGCTACGAGAATTTCACCGGCAAGGTCGGCGAAAGCGACCTGGGCGGGACGTTCCAGTTCGACAGCAGCGGCGCGCGCCCGAAAATGACCGGCGACCTGGTGTCGAAGGTGCTCAACCTCGCCGACCTCGGCTCGCTGGTCGGCACCGACCAGGCGCGCGAGAAGGAAGGCGTGCTGCCCGACATGTCGTTCGACCCGGCGCGCTGGGACAGCGTGGATGCCGACGTCAGGCTCGAGTCCGGCACCATCAAGCGGCCCAAGCAGATCCCGCTCGAGAAGCTCACGGTGCGGGTGCTGATGAAGGACAGCGTGCTATCGCTGGAGCCGCTCGACTTCGGCTTCGCCGGCGGGCGGCTGGCGGGCCCGGTTCGCATGGACGGCAACCAGGAGCCGATGAACTCCAGCATCACGATGCGCGTGGACAAGCTGCAGCTCGCCAAGCTGTTCCCGACCATCAAGGAGGCGCAGGCGTCGCTCGGCAATCTCGGCGGGGCGATCGACCTGAAGGGCAAGGGCAACTCGGTGAAGGACATGCTCGGCACCTCCAACGGCAAGATCGCGCTCTACATGGACGGCGGCCGGGTCAGCCGCACGCTCATGGAAATGGTCGCGCTCGATCTGTGGAAGATCGCGAAACTGAAGCTCAAGGGCGACCAGTCGACGGTGGAGATCCGCTGCGCCATCGCCGACATGGACGTGAAGGACGGAATGGCGAACATCAACGCCATGATCGTCGATACCGCCGTGGTCAACGTGCAGATCGGCGGCTGGGTGAACCTGAAGACCGAGGAGATGAACCTCAAGGTCGAGCCCAAGCCGAAGGACAAGAGCATCGCCTCGCTGAACAGCCCGCTGTACGTGCGCGGCACGTTCTCGCAGCCCCGCATCGCGCCCGACGCCGAGCTCCTCGCCAAGGGCGTCGGAGCCATTGTGATGGGGGTGCTGAATCCACTGCTCGCCGTGATTCCCCTCATCAACGAGGGGCCGGGGAAGGACAGCCCCTGCGGCCAGCTGATCGCCGATGCGCTGGCGCAGAGCAAGGACGCCAAAGCGAAAGCCGCTGCGTCTACGGCTTCTTCAGGCCGATCTGCTGCATCAGGCGCGACAACTCGGCGTCCTCCTTCGCAATCAGCGCGCTGAACTCGTCGGCGCCGAGGAAGGCGGGCCGCACGCCAAGGTGCTCGCTGCCTTTAGTGAATTCGGGTGAATCCACCGCAGCCTTGATGGATTTCTCGAGAATTGAAACAACGGCGCGCGGAGTCCCCTTCGGCACTGCGATGCCGCGCCAGGCTTCGAGCGAGACGTCGATGCCTTGCTCCTTCGCGGTCGGCACGTCGGGCAGCGCCGGATCGCGATTGGGGATGAGCGCCGCGAGCAAGCGCACCGGGCCCTGCTTCACCGGAGCGGAGAGCGCGGCCGGGAGCTGAACCACCGCATCGACGTGCCCGCCGAGCAGGCTCGGC
>DASXKY010000088.1:0-20467 GCA_036496555.1 Burkholderiales bacterium
GCGAAAAGGATGTCGAAGGCGAGGGTGGACTTGCCCGAGCCGGAGACTCCGGTAACGACCGTAAAGCGGCCGCGCGGGATCTCCACATCGATGTTCTTCAGATTGTGCTCGCGCGCCTTGTGAATCCTGATGGAATTGCCCAAATACGGCCCGACGGGTTCTTTCGCGGCGGCTTTCGGTGGAGTCTTGAACGCGGCTTCATATTCCCTGAGAGCCTTGCCGGTATGCGAAGTGGCATGCGCCGCCACTTCGGCCGGCGTTCCCTCGCACACGATCTCGCCGCCGGCGTCGCCGCCTTCGGGGCCGAGGTCGATGAGCCAGTCGGAGGCGCGCATGACGTCGAGGTTGTGCTCGATGACGACCAGCGAATGCCCGGCGTTGAGCAGCTGGCGTAGGGCGCGCAGCAGCTTGGCGACGTCGTCGAAGTGCAGTCCGGTGGTCGGCTCGTCGAAGAGGAATAGCCGTGTCACGTCTTCGGCGCCGGAGCCCGCCTCGGCGAGATAGCCGGCGAGCTTCAGGCGCTGCGCCTCGCCGCCCGAGAGCGTCGGCACCGGCTGGCCCAGGCGCAGGTAGTCGAGACCGACGTCGATCAGCGGGCGAAGCCGGTTGTTGATCTCTTTCGAGAAAGCGAAGAAAGCAGCCGCTTCGTGCACCGTCATTTCAAGCACGTCGGCGATCGACTTGTCCTTGAGGGTGACCTCGAGGATCTCGGCGCGGAAGCGCTTGCCGTCGCAGTCCGGGCAGCGCAGGTAGACGTCGGACAGGAACTGCATCTCGACGTGCTCGAAGCCGTTACCGCCGCAGGCGGGGCAGCGGCCGTTGCCGGAATTGAAGCTGAACGTGCCGGGGGTGTAGCCGCGTTCCTTCGCAGCTTCCGCTTTGCTGAACAGATTCCTTATTTCATCGAATGCTCCGACGTAGCTTGCCGGATTCGACCGAGTGGTCTTGCCGATCGGCGACTGGTCGACGAACACGACCTCGTCGACCTTGTCGGCGCCACGGAGCGCGCGGAAGGCGCCGGGCGCCTCGGTCGGCTTGCCCTTCGCTTTGCGCAGTGCGGGGAACAGCACGTCCTGGATGAGCGTCGACTTGCCCGAGCCCGACACGCCGGTGACGCACACCAGGCGCTCGAGTGGGATCTTCACGTCGATCCCCTTCAGGTTGTGCTCGGCTGCGCCGAGCAGCTCCAGAAAGCTGTTCGGTGGTTTTGAAGAAGATCTATTTTCAAAAACTGATCGGCGCCCGGACAGATACTCGCCGGTCAGCGTCTTCTCTTCCTTCAGCTTCTCCGGCGGGCCGAAGAAGACGATCTCGCCGCCGCGCTCGCCCGGCCCGGGGCCCATGTCGAGGATGCGGTCGGCGGCGAACATGATCTGCGGGTCGTGCTCGACCACCACCAGCGTGTTGCCGGCGTCGCGCAGCCGCTTCATGACGTCGATGACGCGGCCCATGTCGCGCGGGTGCAGGCCGATCGACGGCTCGTCGAGCACGAACAGCGTGTTGACGAGCGAGGTACCGAGCGCGGTGGTGAGATTGATCCGCTGCACCTCGCCGCCGGACAGCGTGCGCGACTGGCGGTCGAGCGTCAGATAGCCGAGGCCGACGTCGCACAGATAGTTCAGGCGCGTGCGGATCTCGTCGAGCAGCAGGTCCGCCGCTTCATCTTGCGTTTTTGTTTTCTCAAAAAAATCTTTTACATCGTGGATCGGCAGCAGCACCAGGTCGCGCACCGACCGTCCGTCGATCTTCCAGAGCATCGCGTCGGGCTTGAGACGCGTGCCGGTGCACGCGGTGCACTCGGTGTAGGCGCGGTATTTCGAGAGCAGGACGCGGATGTGCATCTTGTACGCCTTGCTCTCCAGCCACTTGAAGAAGCGGCGCACGCCGTACCAGGTGCCGGGCCAGGATTTCTTCCAGCTCTGCCACGCATCCTCGCCTTCGAGAACCCAGTATTTTTGCTGCTCGGTCAGATCCTTGAACGGCACGTCGAGCGGAATGCCGCGCTTCTTGGCGTATTTCTCGAGGTCGCCCTGGCATTCCTTGAAGCTCGCCGTCTGCCACGTGCGGACCGCGCCCTGCTTCAGCGAGAGGTTCTCGTTGGGCACCACCAGCCCGAAGTCGACCCCGATGACGCGGCCGAAGCCGCGGCAGGTCTCGCAGGCGCCGATAGGCGAGTTGAACGAGAACATCGCCGGCAGCGGTTCGGCGTAATGGATGTCGCACTGCGCGCAATGCAGGTCGGACGAGAAGCGCCAGACCTGGCCGCTCTCGGCGTGCACGTTGACCTTGCCCTGGCCGAAGCGCAGCGCCGCTTCCAGCGCCTCTGTCGCGCGCGCGCGCTCGACGCCTGCCAGGCGGAAACGGTCCTGCACGACCTCTAGAAGCCCCGGCGAGCGGGAGTGGATGCGCGTGTAGCCCTGGCGCTGCAGGAGGTCCTGCACCTCCTGCTCGGTGAAGTTCTTCGGGATCGCCACCGGAAAGGTGACCACCAGCCTGGCATCTTCCTTTGAACCCAGTTCCTGGAAGATGGATGACGGCGTATCCCGCGCCACCGGCCGGCCGCAGCCGCGGCAGTGCAGCCGCGCGGCGCGCGCGAACAGCAGCTTCAGGTGGTCGTTCAGCTCGGTCATCGTGCCGACCGTCGAGCGCGAGGTGCGCACCGGGTTGGTCTGGTCGATGGCGATGGCCGGCGGGATGCCCTCGACCGCATCGACCTGCGGCTTGTCCATGCGGTCGAGAAACTGGCGCGCATAGGGGCTGAAGGTCTCGACGTAGCGGCGCTGCCCCTCGGCGTAGAGCGTGTCGAAGACCAGCGAGGACTTGCCCGAACCGGAGACGCCGGTGACGACGAGGAGCTCGCCGGCCGGGATCGCGAGGCTGAGGTTCTTCAGGTTGTTCTGGCGCGCGCCGCGGATGACGATGGCGTCGCCGGAGATCTGTTCTTGCTTCAAGCCGGCCATTTTATCCGCTGTCGCTGCACCAGCGACAGGAAAAACGCGATGCGCTGGATAGTAAAAGCGCGGCGCCGGGGCTACATTCGAAAGACCCTACAAAAGGAGGCTATTCCGATGGAATATCAGGCGACGCAATTACTTGATCTGTATCGCACCGGCGTGCGGACCACATCCGATGTGATGAAAGCGTCGCTGGAAAGCGTCGAGCGCATGCAGAACCAGCAGCTGCAGCTCATCCGCTCGGCGCTCGAGGAGAACGCCAAGTCGGCCGGCCAGATCGCCGAGGTGCGAAGCATGGACGAGCTGGTGGCGCTGCAGGCGCGGCTGGCCGGTTCGCAGGTCCAGCGCATGATGGACTACTGGAGCGGTGTGTGGCGCGCGGCGGGCGATAACCAGATGGCCGCGGCGCGGCTGGCGGCGTCGCAGGTCCAGGCCGTGAGCGGCAGCCTGCGCGAGTCCACGCACAGCACGGCAGCCAATCAGGAGAAGCGGCCGGAGCCGCAGCGGCGCAGCGCCTAGCGGGCGCTTATTTGGCCGACTCGCCGATGCTGAGGTTCTGCATCAGCGAGCCGCACTTCGCGCAGTGCACTTCGCCGCCTGCATAGAGGCGGAAGCCGTCACTGTCGCAGCGCATGCAGAAGTAGTGCTCGGCGTCATGGTGAGCCACCGGCTTGCGCGCCGGGCTGCGTGCTTTGCGATACTCGTCTAGGCGCACTACATTCACGCCGCCACGGTACGGCATGGAGGGTTACGGCCTTATATAGGCCCAACCCTCCTTTTGGCGCTTCATGATGTGCGTCACGCCGGCCTGCACGTAGCTGATTCCGCCGTACATGTCGGATTTCGGCGTCTTGGTGTTCTCCATCGTGTTCACGCACGCGAGCAGGCCGACGTTGTCGTCGAGCGCCTGCGCGAGCCCGCCCGAGACCTTGGACTCGGCCTTCAGCATCTCGAGGCCCGGGCCGTAGGCAACGATCTCGATCTGCACGTTGGCCTTGCCGAGGTCCTGCTGGACGTTGCGCGCGTTGTTGAGCGCGAGGCGCCACTTCGCCGGGTCGTTGTCGCTCACTTGAATCACGACGCGGTATTTTTCCTGCGCGATTCCGTTTATCAGGAAAAGACTCAGTACAAAAACCAAAATGGCGCGGACCATGCTCACTCCAGTTCGTCGATGTTGCGCGGCCAGCTCGCCTTGAGCAGGCGCGAAAGCGCGCGGTCGGCGAGGATCTTACCGCCGGTCTGGCAGCGCGCGCAGTAATTGGTTTCGTTTTCGGCGTAGACGATGCGCTGCACCGGCGCGCCGCAGACGGGGCAGGGCTTGCCGTAGCGCCCATGCACGGCCATCTCCTCGCGGAAGGCCGTGACTTTCTCCGGAAACCCTTCACCAGTCTGCTCCCGCAGCCTGTCCGTCCATCGCTTCAAGGTCTCCTTGGTCGCTTCGTGCAGGCGAAGAACCTCTTCTTCCGTTAGATCCTTGGTTTGAGCGAACGGCGAGAGCCGGGCGCGATGCAGGATCTCGTCCGAATAGGCGTTGCCGATCCCGGAAAACAGATGCGGATTGGTCAACGCGCGCTTCACCGTATGGTTTTCCCTGGTGAGCGCTTCCCGGAACGTCCGCAGGGCCGCAGCGAAAACGTCGATCCCGCCAGGGTCGAGGGCTTTGAGTGCCGCCTCATCCTGTACCAGGTGAAGTGAAGCGCGCCGCTTGGTGCCGGCCTCGGTCAGCGTCAGCTTGCCGGCGTCGAACTCGAGGACCGCGAGACCCTTGCGGTTGCTCTCCCATTGAAGCCGGCCGGCGATCATCAGGTGGATCACCAGGAACAGATCGCCCTCGAGCTCGAGGACGATGCGCTTTCCTATCCGCCTCAGGCCGAGCACCTTCTTCCCTTCGGCGCTCGCGATTGGCGGCATGGCCGTGCGCAGCAGGAAGGGGTTGAGAAGGCGCACCTTGAGCAGCCGCGCGCCGAGGATGCGGCGCCCGAGGCTCTCTATATAGACCGCTACGTCGGGAAGCTCTGGCACGTGAAACGCGAGAGGGTGGGATGAATCCCGATGATATGATTTTTGCGTGAGCGCGCTGTTGAAGAAGCTGAAAGAAGGCGATTTCGTCGTCACCGCGGAGATCACGCCGCCGGTGTCGACCGATCCGGCCGAGTTCCTGCAGCGCGCCATGCCGCTGCGCGGCCTCGCGGCCGCGATCAACGTCACCGACGGCGCGGGCGCCAAGGTGCACCTGTCGAGCCTGGTCGCCGCGCATTTCCTCGTACAGGCCGGCCTCGAGCCGGTTTTCCAGATGACCTGCCGCGACCGCAACCGCCTCGCGCTGCAGGGCGACCTCATCGGCGCGGCGGCGCTCGGCATCCACAACATCCTGATCCTCGCCGGCGACGACCCGAAGCTCGGCGATCAGCCCGAGGCGAAAGCGGTGTTCGACCTCAACAGCCGCGACCTGATGCTGCTGGCGGCGCGGATGCGGGCCGAGCACAGGCTTCCGACCGGCACGGAAATCAAAGGAAAGCTCGACTTCGTTATCGGTGCGGCCGACGTGCCGGTCGATCCGCCCGCCGACTGGAGCCCGAAGGGCCTCCTCGCCAAGGCCGAGGCGGGCGCGGACTTCGTGCAGACCCAGTTCTGCATGGATGTCGGCGTCGTGAGGCGCTACGCGGCGCGGCTCCTCGACCTCGGCTTCAGGCTACCGATCCTGATCGGCATCGCGCCGATCCCGTCGGCGCGCTCGGCGCGCTGGATGCGCGAGAAGCTGTTCGGCACGCTGATCCCCGACGCGACCGTCGCGCGCCTCGAGAAGGCCGCCGACCCGAAGCGCGAGGGCTCGAAGATCTGCGTCGAGCTGCTGCAGGAGCTGGCCGAGATTCCGGGCATCGCCGGCGCGCACGTGATGGCGCCGCAGAACTTTTCCGAGATCCCGCGCGTCATCGCCGACTCCGGCGTGATCCGCAGGAAGCGCAAGGCATGGAGTTCGCCGAGAGCTTTGTCGAGCTGAACGGCTGCCGCACGCGCGTGCGGCGGGCCGGGCGCGGCCGGGCGCTGCTGTTCCTGCACGGCGCGAACGGCATGCCGGCGATCCTGCCCTGCCTGCACAAGCTGGCCGAGCGCTTCGACGTCGTGGTGCCCGAGCATCCCGGCTACGGCCAGTCCGGCGAGCCCGAGTGGCTGGAGAACATCCACGACCTGGCGTACTTCTACCTCGATTTCCTGGAGAAGCTGGTCCTGCAGGACGTGCTGCTGGTCGGCACCTCGATGGGTGGCTGGATCGCGCTGGAGATCGCGGTGCGCAGCACCGAGCGCGTCAAGTCGATGGTGGTGGTGAGCCCGGCCGGCGTGAAGGCGCCCGGCGTATTCCCCGCGGACACCTTCCTCATGTCGCCCGAGGAGCAGGCGAGGGCGCTGGTCTACGACCAGAAGATCGCCGAGGCTCGCCTCGCCGAGCCGGTGACGCCCGAGGCGCTCGACCTCGCGCTCAAGAACCGGCACACCACCGCGCGCCTCGCCTGGGAGCCGCGCTTCCACGACCCGCACCTGCCGAAGTGGCTGCATCGCATTCAGGTGCCGGTCACCATCGTTTGGGGCGAGGAGGACAGGATCTTGCCCGTCGGTATCGCGCCTTATCTTCAGAAACTTCTCAAGAATTCAAAACTCGAGATTCTTCCGAAGTGTGGCCATCTCCCACATGCGGAGATGCCGGACCGCTTCGTCGAGATCGTATGCAGATAGTGCTGTTCCATCTGATGCCGTACGCCGACCTCGACCTCGAGGCCGGGCGAAAGAACGGCACGGTGTGGGTCAAGCTGCCGAACAAGCACTTCGACCCGGTGAAGGGCCACCAGCTCTACAACCGCTATCTCGACGAGCTCGAGTATGGAGAGGCGCTCGGCTTCGATGCGGTGTCGGTCAATGAGCACCATCAGACTGCCTACGGCCTCATGCCTTCGCCGGTCGTCACGGCTTCGGCGTTGGCGAGAAGAACGAAGAAGGTGAAGATCGCGATTCTCGGCAGCGCGTTGCCGTTGCGTTCGCATCCGCTGACAATCGCGGAAGAGCACGCGATGATCGACGTGATCAGCGGCGGCCGGCTGATCAGCGGCTTCGTGCGCGGCATCGGCGCGGAGTACCACACCTTCGGTGTCAATCCGACCTTCTCGCACGATCGCTTCCACGAGGCGCACGACCTGATCGTGCGCGCCTGGACGGAGGAGGGGCCGTTCGCCTTCGAGGGCCATCACTACAACGTGCAGTACGTAAACCTGTGGCCGAGGCCGTTCCAGAAGCCGCATCCGCCGATCTGGATTCCGTCGCAGGGCAGCAGGGAGACCATCGACTGGGCGGCCGATCCGAAGCGCCGCTATACCTACCTGCAGACCTTCAGTCCGGCAAAGGTGGTCGAGCGCTACCTCAAGATGTACCGGGATACGGCGAAGGGCTTCGGCTACGAGCCGAAGGACTCGCAGCTCGGCTGGGCGGTGCCTGTTTACGTAGGTGCGACCGACGAAAGCGCCCGCAGGGAAGCAAAGGAGCACTTCGAGGTTTTCAGGAACGTGTTCGTCAAGATGCCGCTCGAGATGCTCCTGCCGCCCGGCTACACCTCGCGCGAATCGATGAAGAACGTGATGAAGGCGAAGGCGCAGATGTTCGGCGACGTGACCATCGACCAGGCGATCGACCTCGGGCTGTTTGTTTGCGGCAGCCCGGAAACGGTGCGCAGCTCGTTCACGAAGTACTGGAACGACATGCGATTCGGCAACCTGCTGGTGCTCTGCCAGTTCGCCACGCTGCCGGCCGACCTGACGCGCAGGAACATGGAGCTCTTCGCGCGCGAGGTGTTGCCCGCGCTGAAGAGCCTGGGTTAGCCGCCCCTGCGCCGGCGCTGCTCGCGCTCGTACGCCGTCTCGGAAGGATTCACCGAGACCGGGTCGCTCGCCGGGAAGGTCTCCTGGACCCCGGCGTCGACGAGCTCGTCGTGCGAGGCGCCCGGGCGCAGATCGATATCGTCGACCGCGTCGCTTGCATTGGTGGTCGAGCCGGTGGGGCGGGGCAAGAAGCGCCTGTATAGGTAGTAGCCTGCGGCTGCTGCTGCGGCTATTCTGACGAGGGGTAAGGCCATAGTGAGACTGTCCTAGCAATCAGCGTACCGACCTGCATGCCGAACCGTATCCAGACCACTCATGTGGGCAGCCTGCCGCGGCCCCACGACCTGCTCGACCTGATGAAGGCGAAGGCGACTGGAAAGGCCTACGACCAGGGCGCCTACGAGAAGCGGATCAAGGCTGCCGTGGAAGAGTGCGTGCACCGGCAGGTGGCAACCGGAATCGACATCGTCACCGACGGCGAGCAGTCGAAGCCGGGCTTCTTCCTCTACGTGAACGAGCGGCTCGAGGGCTTCGCGCAGCGTCCGGGCCTGAAGCGCAAGTTCTTTCCGGCCGAGGTATCTGCATTTCCGGAGTACTACGCCCAGTACTTCAAGCAGGCGATGCTCGGCGGCGCCGTGGCACCGGTGGTGCCGATGGTCTGCACCGCGCCGGTCAAATACCGCGGCGAGGCGGCGCTCAGGCGTGACATCGCCAACCTCAAGGCGGCGGTCGCCGCGGCCGGCGCGGAGACGGCGTTCATGCCGGCGGTCGCGCCGAGCGGCGTCGGCGCGAACGAGTATTACCGGACCGAGGAGGAGTATTTCCACGCCGTCGGCGCCGCGCTGCGCACCGAATACAAGGCGATCGTCGACGCCGGCCTGATCCTGCAGGTCGACGATCCATTCCTCTCCGAGCTTTTCGCCGACCCCGACTACGACGCCAAAGGCAAGCGCGACCGCGCGCGCATGTATGTCGAGGTGCTGAACGAGGCTCTGCGCGGCATCCCGCCGGAGAAAGTGCGCTTTCACACCTGCTACGGCATCAACGAGGGGCCGCGCATCCACGAGGCCTCGCTCGCCGACGTGGTGGCGTCGATGCTCGCGGTGAACGCCGGCGCCTACAGCTTCGAGGCGGCCAATCCGCGGCACGAGCACGAGTACCACCTGTGGGAACAGGTCAAGCTGCCGGCGGGGAAGAAGCTGATCCCGGGCGTGATCACCCACGCGAGCAACATCGTCGAGCATCCCGAGCTGATCGCCGAGCGGCTGATGCGCTATGCGAAGCTCGTCGGCGCCGAGAACGTCATCGCCGGCGCCGATTGCGGCTTCTCGTCGCAGGCGAGCTACAACACCGAGGTGCACCCGACGGTGATCTGGGCCAAGTTCGAGGCGATGCGCGAAGGCTCGCGGATCGCGAGCGCGAAGCTTTAAAGCACGTCCCGCAGTTCCGGATTCTTCTTGAAGACCGATTTCGCGTACGGGCACATCGGGATGACCGTCACGTTCGCGGCCCGTGCCCACTGTGCCGCGGCCTCGATCAGCCGCTTGCCGGCCCCGCTGCCGCGCAGCGCGTCGCTCACCGTAGTGAGCTCGAGCACGATCCGGCCGGGCGCGCTCTTGTAGTAGAGCTCGGCGAGCGTCGCGCCGTCGCGCTCGATGACCCAGGCGCCGTCGTGCGTCGAATACTCCTTGCGGACGATCTCGCTCACGCCGCCCGCGCGGTCTTCTTCTCGTCGGCGATCAGGCGGTCGACGATGCCACGCATGGCGACCCAGGCCTTGTCCTGGCCGAGGCTCACCGCGGGCCTCGGGCCGAGGTCCATGTTCTGCTGCTGTGCCTTCACCATCGCCATGTCGTCCATGAAGATGTCGGTGATCTGGGTGGCGAGCGTGTCGGCGATCCACGGCTGGTCGAGCTTGAAGTTGTAGGCCTGCGCGAAGAAGTAGTGCGCGGTCTTTTCCGTCTCGGGCGTGATCGCGTTCAGGTTCCACATGTTGACGCCCTTGCCGCGCTCGCCCTGGCGCACCGGCGTGCCGACCGGCGCCGAGCCGATGTCGAGCTTCACGAACGACGGCGGGCCGTAGTGCGTGACCTGCCAGCGGTCGACCTTCATGCCGTCGGCAAAGCCGCCCATCTGCTTGTGGAACGGCGCGGGCGGCTCGTTCATCAGGTAGCGCGCCACCGTTATGCGGTCGCCCTCGCGCTTCACCTCGAACTCGGAGCGCGCGAAGGCGTCGGTTCCGAGCGTGGCGGGATGCAGGAAGGGCAGGTGCGTGGTGTCGAGCAGGTTCTCGACCAGCAGCAGGTAATTCGACTCGACGTGCAGGTAGTTGCCGCCGTAGCGCCACGCAGGATCGTCCATCCAGTGGAAGTCCTCGATCAGCGCCGGATCGGCTTTCGCCGGCTCGCCCATCCAGATCCAGATCCAATGATTCTTCTCGACCAGCGGAAATGATTTAACAAAAGCATTTTTTGGTACTACCTCCTGGCTGGGCACCTTGACGCATCTTCCGGAGGAATCGAACTGCAGCCCATGGTACGGACACTGGACGATGTTGCCGAGCAGCTTGCCCATCGACAGCGGCGCCTGGCGATGGCAACAGCGGTCCTCGAGCGCCACCGGCATGCCGTCGTCCTTGCGGTACAGCACCACCGGCTCGTCGAGGAGGATGCGGCGCTTCATGGTGCGCGTCACCTCATGGTCCCAGGCCGCGACGTACCAGCTGTTACGCACGAACATAGGTGCCCCTCCGTTCCTTCAGCCCGATCGCGACCAGCGCGACGCCCAGCGCAAGGCCGACTACGTTGAGCGCCAGCATCAGTGTGGAGACCTGGTGCGGAAGCAGGAGCATGATCCCGGCCGCGGCAAAAAGGAAGCGCCGACCGCGGCCGAGTACCGCGGTGAAGTAGCCGACCATGGCGGCGCAGATGAGCCAGATGCCGGCGAGCGAGGTGAGCGTCACCACTGCAATGTCCCAGACGCTACCCTTCAGCAGGATCGCGGGCGAGTAGACGAACAGGAACGGCACGATGTACGAGCTCCAGCCGAAGCGCATCGCGGTCCAGCCGGTCGCCATCGACGGCGAGCCGGCGATCGCCGCGGCGACGTAGGCGGCGGGCGCCACCGGCGGCGTGATGAGCGACATCATGCCGAAGTAGAGGATGAACAGGTGCGCCGAGAGCGGCGGCACGCCGACCTTGACCAGCGCCGGGGCGACCAGGATCGCCAGCATGATGTAGACGCCGATCGTCGGCAGGCCCATGCCGAGGATGATGCTGACTACGGCGGCCAGCGCGAGCAGCGCGATCAGGCTGGTGCCGCCCAGATCGACGAGGTAGGCGGCGAAGGCGAAGGCGAGGCCGCTCACCTGGAACAACGCCATGATGAAGCCCGCCGCGGCGGAGATGACGAGGATCTCGCACAGCCCGGTGGCGGTGTTCACCACGGCGAGCCACAGGTCGTGCAGCTTCATCCGGTGGCCGGCGTAACCGAAGATGAAGCCGAGCGCGATGATGACGACCGCCGCGGCCATCGCGGAATACTCCGGCTCGAGGTTGAGCCGGAACATCGTGTAGACCAGGACGATGAACGGCACCACGAACAGCCATCCCTGGCGCACCACGCGGCCCACCGGAGGAATCTTGTCGGCGTCAACCTTGCCGTAGCCGTAGCGCGCCGACTCCAGGTCGGCCTGGATGAAGAGCGCCGCGTAGTAGAGGACCGAGGGCAGGATCGCCGCGACGGCGACGTCCTTGTACGGAATCTGCAGGAAGTCGGCCATCACGAAGGCCACCGCGCCCATCACGGGCGGCATGAGCTGGCCGCCGTTCGAGGCGCAGGCCTCCACCGCAGCGGCGAGTTTCGCCGGCATGCCCGAGCGCTTCATGAGCGGGATCGTCACCACGCCGACCGCCACGGTATTCGCCGCCGCGACGCCGGAGATCATGCCGAACAGGCTCGAGCCGACCACCGCCATCTTCGCCGGCCCGCCGCGGTAGCGGCCCATCAGGGCGATGGCGAGGTCGTTGAAGAAGCCGGAGCCGCCCGAGCGCATGAGCAGCTGCCCCATCAGCACGAAGGGCACGATGATGATCACCGTGATCTGCAGGATCACGCCGAGCAGCCCGTTGTTGTCCATGTTGAGGTAGACCAGCAGCTCGCCGACCTCGACCTTGCGCGTCGTCAGCTGGCCGGGCACGAGGTGGCCGATCAGCACGTAGCCCGCGATGACCAGCAGGATGGTGACGAGCGACCAGCCGATCGTGCGGCGCGTCGCCTCGACGGTGAGCGCCGTGAGGATGATCGAGGGCGACAGCGTCTCGAAGGTCACCTGGCCCGACATCGCGGTGAGCGTCGGGAAGCGGGCGAAGACGTACGCGCAGGTGGCAAGGGCGAGGGCGACGAGGCACCAGTCGTACCACGGGACCGGGCTCACGCCGCCGCCGAGGCCGGTCTCCTCTACGTGCGTCTTCTTGAAGCGGAAGCGGAGGAACGTCAGCGCAAGGCCGATGCCGTAGCACGCGGCGACGAATTGCTCGGCGAAAAGGACGACGCCGACCTTCCGAAACAGATCCAGCGACCAGAAGATCGACCCTGCGATCAGCAGGGCCGCGAGGAACCCTTGCGCTACCCTTTCCAGATTCCCGCTTCCTTGAAGTATTGAATCGCCCCGGGGTGATAGGGCAGCCGCGGCTGGATCTTGCCCGCGTTGTCCGGGTTGAAGGCGTTGAAATTCGGATGGCCCTGCACGAGCTCCTTCTTATTCTCGCGCACCGCCTTGACGAACTCCCTTACCACTTCGTCCTTCACGTGAGTGCCGACACCGATGATGAAGTCGATGGTCTGCACCTGCGTCGGCTTGTCGATGCCCGCGATGTGTGGCGCCGGGTTGACGGTCGAGAAGAAGTACTCGGGGCGGATCGCCTTCATGCGCTGCTCCGCGCCAGGCGCGGCATCAGCCGCCAGCACCTTCAGGCCGCCAACCGAAGCCGCCACTTCCTGGACTTTTGGCGCGCCGACGGCAAAGAAGAGGAGGTCGACCTTGCCCGACTTGAAGTCGTCGGCGGCGCGCACGACGTTCACCTCGGGCACGTGCACGACGTCGTTCCAGCCGATCCCGCCTGCACTCAGGTAGGCGCTCATGTGGTAGATGACGCTGGTCTGCTGCACCCAGTCGGAGGGCACCTTGTGGCCCTTCAGATCGGCGATGCTGTTGACGGGCGAATCCTTCTTCACCCAGAACGCCATCTGGAAGCCGTAGAGCGTCATCGCATTGCGCAGGTTGGGCTTCGCCTGGCCTTTCCAATTGCCCTCGCCGACGCGTGCCTCCGCCGGCTCGCCGACGTCGAGCAGGAAGAAGTCGGCCTTCTGCGTATTCACCGAATCGAGGATCGGCGCGTCGCCGCCATAGCCGATCACGCGCACCTGCAGCTTGGAGTGGTCCTGCACGACCTTGGCGATCACCGACGCCTGCGCGTTCAGGATCGAGCCCGGCGGCAGTGTGGCGAAGCCGACGGTTTGCGCGCCCGCGGTGCCCGCCATGGCGAGCAGAGCGGCGGCCAGACTGGATTTCGACATGTCGATTCTCTCCTCCCGGTGGGGAAAGTCCCACGCTCCTCGACTAATATAGTAACGGAATGAAGCTGCCGCGCGACCGCGTTCCGTACTCGGCCATCGTCGACCGGCCGCCGCTCAAGCTGCCCGGCGGCGCGCGCGTCGCGGTATGGACCATCGTCAACGTCGAGGAGTGGTCGATCGAGCGCGCAATGCCGCGCGCCGTCCTGCCTCCTCCCTACGGACAACCCTTGCTGCCGGATCTACCGAACTGGGCATGGCACGAGTATGGAATGCGGGTCGGCTTTTGGCGTTTTGTGGATGTACTAAATGGTTTGAAAATAAAAGCCACGTTCGCCATCAACGGTTCGGTGATCAAGTCCTACCCGCGCGTGGCCGAAGCGGGACTGAAGGCCGGCTGGGAATTCATGGGTCACGGCTACATCCAGCGGCCGATGCACCACGTGGAAGACCAGAGGAAGGCGATCGTCGACACGGTGAAGGCGATTCGCGATTTCACCGGCAAGCCCCCGCGCGGCTGGGAGAGCCCAGGCCTGACGGAAACCTACGACACCATCGACTGGCTCGCCGAGGCAGGCATCGAGTACGTCGCCGACTGGGTGCTCGACGACCAGCCGGTCGAGATCGCCACCGCGCACGGGCCGCTGGTGTCGGTGCCCTATACGGTCGAGATGAACGACATCGCGATGATGGCGCTGCAGAACCATCCCTCCGAGGAATGGCTGCGCCGCGGCATCGACCACTTCGACCGCCTGTACGCCGAGGGCGAGAAGACCGCGCGCGTGATGGCGATCAGCGTGCATCCGTACATCACCGGCGTGCCGCACCGCATCGGCTATCTCGAAAGGCTCTACGAATACATCCTGCAGCGCCCGGGGGTGGCGATGTGGACGGGGGAGAAGATTCTTGACTGGTACAAGGCACGCTGAGCTCTGGGAGAAGGCGCAAAGCCTTCTCCCGGTCCTGCGCGAGAGGGCGCCGAAGTGCGAGCAGCTGCGGCGCATTCCCGACGAGACGCTGAAGGACTTCCACGCTGCGGAGCTGTTCCGCATTCACCAGCCGAAGCGCGTCGGCGGCGCCGAGCTCGAGTTTGCCGCGGTGGTGACCTTCGGCGCACTGCTGGCGCGCGCGTGCGCATCGACGGCCTGGAACTGGGTGAACTTCACCGCCCATCACATGATGCTCGGCATGTTCCCGCGCGAGGTGCAGGACGAGGTGTGGAACGAGTCGAAGGACGCGCTCATCGCCTCGTCGTTCGTCTTTCCCGCGGCGAAGGCGAAGAAGGTGAAGGGCGGCTACCTGATTTCCGGCCGCTGGCCGTTCTCGAGCGGCGTCGACCCTAGCGAGTGGAACATGCTCGCCGGACTCGCCTACCTCGACGACAACACGCCGCCCGAGCAGCGCGTGTTCCTGCTGCACAAGTCGCAGTACAAGGTGATCGACACCTGGTTCGCCGGCGGCCTGCGCGGCACCGGCAGCAACGACGTCGAAGCGGCCGAGCAGTTCGTGCCCGAGCACCGCACGCTCGCCGTCGCCGACACCAAGGGCGGCCCGACCCCCGGCAGCGCGGCCAACCCGGGCCCGCTTTTTCAGCTGCCGGTTTTCGCCTTGTTTCCTTATATGTTGTCCGGAGTCGCCCTCGGCATCGCCGAGGGCCTGATGGAGGATTACCTCGCCAAGAGCAATCGCACCGGCAAGATGACCGGTAGCCGCGTGGCCGAGATCCAGAGCACCCAGATCCGCCTCGCCGAGGCGACCGCCTACGCGCGCATCTCGCGGCTCGTGCAGGAGGGCAATTGCCGCGAGGCCGAGGCGATGATTCGCGACGGAGAGGTGCCCGACATGAAGACCAAGGCGCGCTACCGCCTGGAAGGTGCGTACGCCGTGGACTGGGCTGTGAGAGCGGTAGACCTGATGTTCGGCCTGTCGGGCGCAAGCGGTCTCTACGAGTCGGGCGCCACTCCGCGCGCCTTCCGCGACGCACATGCGGTGAAGCAGCACTTCTCCTTCAACACCGACATCGCGGGCACGACCTACGGTCGCGCGGCGCTTGGCCTGACCTCGGACAATCCCACGCTGTAGGTGTGGCGGTACGGCCCTTGCGGCGGGAAGGGGGCAGCACTCTCCCTTGAACTTTCCGACAGGAGCCATTGCATGATGAAGCTTACGCACGCCGCATTTGCAGGAATTACAGCCGTCGCGTTCAGCCAGGCGGCTCTCGCCAACCAATCCATGCAGCACCAGCAGGGCGCGCAGAGCGAGGCGCAGGCTCAGCAGGCGCAGAGCGATGAAACGGTCCGCAAGGCACAGGAGACATTGAGCGCGAAGGGCCGTGACCTGCAGGCAGACGGCAAGCTCGGCCCGAAGACGCAGGCCGCGCTGCGCGACTTCCAGCAGCAGGAGGGAATCTCACCAAGCGGCCAGCTCGACCAGGAGACGCTCGCCGCTCTGGGCGTCGACGAGGGCGCGTCGGGCGGCGGCTCGACGTCCAGCCCCGCCAGCTCCAGTTCCCCGACCTCCGGCCCGTCCGGCGATGCGCCGGCCAGCCAGTCGGACTAGAGCGGCGGCATGAAACCCCTTCGCGGCCAAGGTGACTAAGAGTCATGCGGGTCGCGAAGGAGGTCGACGTCGAAGCGCTCTTGAGGTGCGAGTTTCGCTCGCGCCTCTCTTTAGCGCAGCAGCTGCGGCTCTACGTCGATCCGTCCGGGCTGTTCAAGGACGTCACGCGCGGCGGCGAGCGCGCGCTGCGTTACAACTGCGCGCTGCGCTGGGTGCTTCTGACGTATCTGCGTCGCTGGCTGTTGATAGCCTTGTCGCTGTTCCTTGGCATCGCGCCGGCCGATGCGCTCGCTGCCGAGCTCACCGTCGTTCCGCTCGCGGCATGCGGCGTGGGCTTCACCGTGGCGGTCGCGGTCCTCGTCTTTCTCGGCGCTGCCTACCTGTTGCTGGCGGCGGAAGCGTGAGAACGGCGGCGCTCGCTGCGCTCGCCGCCGCGCTCCTCCTCGGCTGCGCGACAACGGAGAAGGCCAAGGAGAGCTGGACCGGCGCGAGCTACGACGAAGTGGTGCGGACCTGGGGCCCGCCGGCGCGGAGCACCAAGCTCGCCGACGGCTCGGACGTATACGCGTGGGTTTCGCAGGCGGGGCCGACCTACCGGCCGGGGCCGACCGTCGGTTTCGGCATCGGCGGCTTCGGCATCGGCGGCGGCCCGGGCAACGTCGGCGTGGGCGTCGGCGCGAGCGTGCCCGTCGGGCAGGGCTCGGCCAGCCCGCCGACGAGCTGCGAGCGCACCATGACCTTTCGCGATGGCCAACTGGTGTCGCAAAACTGGATCGGGCCCGACGAAGTCTGCAGCGTGTTTCGACGCGCCCAGTAGGGCTTGGCGGTCGCGCCCGCTAGGGCGATGGCGTTTCTGTCGCGTCGAGCACCCAGCTCTCGAGCAGCGTGTAGGTGATCGCGAGCACCACCGGGCCGACAAAGATGCCGATCAGCCCGAATGTCACCAGCCCGCCGATCACACCCGCGAAGATGAGGAGCAGCGGCAGGTCGGCGCCCTTGCGGATCAGGACCGGCCGCAGGATGTTGTCGAGCGTGCCGACGATGATGGTGCAGACCAGCAGGAACGCCATCCGGCCGTAGTGTCCGTCCCACCAGAGCCAGCCTACGGCCGGCAGCAGCACGAGCACCGGACCGAGCTGCGCGATGCAGAACATGAACATCACGCCGGTCAGTACCAGCGCGAAGGGCACGCCGGCGATGCCTAGCGCCAGTCCGCCGAGCACGGATTGGACGAAGGCGGTGACCACGATGCCGAGGGCGACGCCCCGCACCGCGCGGCCGGCGAGAATCACCATCTCTTCGCCGCGCGAGCCGGCGAGGCGGCGGCCGAAGCGGCGCAGGCCGGCCGCGGCGCTCTCGCCATAGGCGTACATCACCGCGGCGATGGCCACGATCAGCAGGAACTGCAGCATGATCCAGCCGACGCCGCCGGCGCGGCTGGCGAGCCAGGTGAACACCGCGGAGGCATAGGGCTTCGCCTGCTTGGCGAGCTCGGCGAAGCCCGACGTGGCGATCTGGCTCCAGACCTCCGCTGCCTTCTCGCCGACCACCGGCAGGCCCGCGACCCAGTCCGGCGGCGGCGGCAGGCGCACCGACTGGATGGTCGACACCCAGTCGACGAAATCGTCGAGGTTGCGCACCACGCCGACTATGGCGAGCGACAGCGGCACGAACAACACCAGCAGCATCAGGAGCGTGATCGCCGTCACCGCAAGCCAGCGCTGGTTCCACAGCCGCTTTTGCAGCCAGAGCATGCCGGGCCAGGTCGACACCACGATCAGCGCCGCCCAGACGATGGCGCCGCCGAAGGGCGAAATGATCCAGAGCGAGGCGCCGACCAGCCCGGCGATGAACGCCACCGCCAGGGTGACACCGACGAGGTCGAGCCGTGGGCGGCGCTCTTCGCTCATCGCAGGCCCTGCTTCTTCAGGGACGCCTCGCGCCGCGTCAGCCACCAGCCGTATTGCTGCGGCCAGCGCGCGAACTCCGCGTCGACGCCGAGCGCGTAGGCCGCGTGCAGCGGCCAGTTCGGGTCGAACAGCGCCTCGCGGCCGACCGCGATCAGGTCGGCGCGTCCGGCGGCAAGCGCCTCCTCCGCCTGCTGCGGCGTGAGGATCAGGCCGACCGCCATGGTGGCGATGCCCGCTTCCTTGCGGATGCGCTCGGAGAAGGGCAGCTGGAAGCCCGGTACGCGCGGCAGCAGCGTCTTCGTCGCCGCGGTGGCCGAGCCGGCGATGCCGCCGGAGGAACAGTCGATCGCGTCGATCCCAAGAGCTTTCAATTTTTTCGAGAACAAAATGGAATCTTCAATGCGCCAGCCACCCTCCACATCGTCGACCGACGAGATACGAACGAAGAGCGGCTTGTTCCAGGCCTTGCGCACGGCTTCTGCGACCTCGAGCGGGAAGCGCACGCGATTTTCGATAGCGCCGCCGTACTGGTCGCTACGTGTATTGGTGATGGGCGAGAGGAACGAATGAAGCAGATAGCCGTGCGCCGCGTGAATCTCGATGATTTCGAATCCCGCCGCGCGGGCCCTGCGGACCCCCTCGAGGAATGCCGTGGTGACAGCCTGGAAATCACCGCGCTCGAAAGCACGCGGCGCGATCCAGCCGGAATCGATGGGGGTCTCGGTCGGCGCGACGGTGCGCCAGGCTCTGTCGCCGCGGTCGAAGTCGGCCTGCGTCAGCGGCCCGTTGCCGTACCAGGGCCGCGCCATGCTCGCCTTGCGGCCGGCGTGCGCGAGCTGGATGCCAGGAAGCGCCCCTTCTTTCTTCAGAAACGAAGCGATCCGCGCAAGACCCTGGATGTGCGAGTCATCCCAGATCCCCACGTCGCCGTGCGTGATGCGGCCGCGCTTCTCCACCGCCGTCGCTTCGACGAACACGACGCCCGCGCCGCCCTGCGCGAACTTGCCGAGGTGCACCAGGTGCCAATCGGTGACATGGCCGTCCTCGGCGGAGTACTGGCACATTGGAGAAACGACGATGCGGTTCCGCGCCGTCACTTCCCGAATGCTGATCTCTTCAAAGAGTTTCAAAGAGCCTTGCTGCGCGTCTTGCTGAGCTTCGCCTTCCGGTCCAGGGTCATCGTGCCCTTGCCCTGGAACTTGCTCTCGTCGACAGCTTCGCCGAGGAAGTTGAGCTCGATGGTGACGTCGTCCGGATCCTTGAGGAAGATCTGGAACAGCTTGGCGTCCGGGAAGCTGCGCACCTGCATTTCGACCTTGTTGTGCCTGATGCGGTCGCGCACGGCCTCGGGATCCTTCGCCAGGAAGGCGATATGGTCGACCGAGCCGGAGCCGTTGGTGCCCTTCGGGTGCTTCTTCAGCAGGTAGCGGTCGCGAATCTGGTTCGGCGCCTGCGAGGCGAGGTGCACGCAGATCCCGTCGCCGGTCTTCAGCCAGTAGCCGGGAAAGCCGAAGTCGGGACGGTCGGCGAGCTCCAGGCCGAGCACCTGCTCGTAGAACTTCCTCGAGCGCTCGAGGTTTTTCGAAACGATGAGGTAGTGGTTGAGGCTGGTGATGGGCATGGCCTGGGAAAGCTCTCTGATGGTCTTACTATATTACAAGTGAAGATCGCCACCTGGAACGTCAATGGCATCCGCGCGCGGGCCGCGCAGTTCTGCGAGTTCCTCGAGCGCGAGCGGCCCGACGTGATGTGCCTGCAGGAGCTGAAAGCCGAGGTCGCGCAGGTGCCGCCCGCCTGCGCGCGCGAGGACTATCACGTGTACTGGCACGGGCTGCGCGCCTATTCGGGCGTGGCGCTGCACATCCGGAAGGATTTCACCTCCGGCGCGCCGCGCTTCAGCCATCCTGCGTTCGACATGGAGTCGCGCATCGTGCAGGCCGATCTCGGCAACCTGGTGGTCGCTTCGGTGTACGTGCCGAACGGCGGCAAGAGCTATCCGGCGAAGCTCGACTTCATGCGCCGGCTCGCCGAATGGGCGAAGCGGCTGCACGAGGAGGGCCGCGAGGTCGTGCTGTGCGGCGACATCAACATCGCCCGCACCGAGATGGACGTGCACCCGCGCGAGCGCAAGCAGGTGATCGGCCAGTTGCCGGAAGAGCGAACGCTGTTCGACGTGCTGCTTGGCGAGCACCTGGTCGACGTCGGCCGCCGGCTCGACCCGCAGAACGAGGGCTACTTCAGCTGGTGGGCGCCGTGGCGGCAGATGCGTGAGCGCAACATCGGCTGGCGGCTGGACTACGTGCTCGCGTCGCCTTCGATCGCCGGCAAGGCGACGAGCTGCCCGTCGCTGCGCGAGTTCGGCACCAGCGACCACGGGCCCGTGGTGATGACCACGGCGTGAGGATCGCTTAGAGAAGCTCGACGTCCCGCAGCAGCGGATCCTCCGCCACCGCGATCTCGTTCTCGATCAGCGTGCCGCAGCTCGGGCAGCAGAACTGGCGGAATTGCGGCAGCGGGTCGATGAAGCGCCGCGGATCGCCAACCAGCGGGTTCGAGGCCTGGATCGGCAGGTCGCTGCGGGCGCATCGCTCCTTGTAGTTCTGCT
>DASXKY010000089.1:0-2341 GCA_036496555.1 Burkholderiales bacterium
CGGCGACGAGCGCGGCTTGCGCCTCGGCGCCGCCTTCGACTGGAACGGTATGCTGGCGCCCGTCAACATCCGCGTCGATGCCTGGATCAATCCGCCGCTCTATACCGCCAAGCCCCCGATCATTCTGTCGGCCGCCAACAAGGAAGCCGTATTGCCGATGTCGGGCCCGCTTGCGGTTCCCGCCAATTCGACGCTGATCGTGCGCTCCTCAGGCGGCACGCTCGACGTGGTCGCGGGCGGCGGCATCAGCGAGGTGACGCCGAGCGAGCAGGCGCCCAAGGGCACCAACGAGAAGCATTTCACCATCGCGGCCGACGGCAGTGTGCACGTGCGCGCGCCGTCCGGCCAGCCGCAATGGAAGTTCACGGCGATCCCGGATCGCCCGCCGACGATTGCACTCGCCAAGGACCCGGAGCGGCAGGCGCGCGGCTCGCTGCAGATGGCCTACAAGATCGAGGACGATTACGGCGTCACCGAAGCGCAGGCGCATTTCGCCGCGCGCACCGGCGATGGCGCGTCCGCGACGCGGCCGCTCTTTGTGCCGCCGACCTTCTCGCTGGTGCTGCCGAATGCGCGCACCCGCAACGGCGTCGGCCAGACGGTGAAGGATCTCAGCGAAGACCCCTATGCCGGCGCCGATGTCACGCTGACGCTGACGGCAAAGGACGAGGCCGGCAACGAGGGCAAGAGCGAGCCGTTCAACATGCGCCTGCCCGAGCGTCTCTTCACCAAGCCGCTGGCGCGCGCGCTGATCGAGCAGCGCCGCATCCTGGCGCTCGACGCCAACAAGAACTCCGACGTGTTCACCGCGCTGGATGCGCTGCTCATCGCGCCGGAGCTGTTCATGGCCGGCGAGGCCGGTCACTATCTCGGCCTCTACAATCTGGCGCGGCAACTCGAGGCGTCGCGGAGCGACGACGAGCTGCGCGAGGTGGTGGCGAGCCTGTGGGCGCTCGCCGTCACCATCGAGGACGGCAACATCAGTGACGTGGACAAGGCGCTGCGCGCGGCGCAGGACGCGCTGAAGCAGGCGCTGGAGCGCGGCGCCAGCGACGAGGAGATCAAGAAGCTGACGCAGGATTTGCGGCAGGCGATGGACAATTACATGCGCCAGCTCGCCGAGCAGTTCCGCAACAATCCGCAGCAGCTTGCACGGCCGCTCGATCCCAACACCAAATTCCTGCGCCAGCAGGACCTCAACAACATGCTGGAGCGGATGGAGCGGCTGTCGCGCCAGGGCGACAAGGAAGGCGCCCGGCAATTGCTCGAGCAGTTGCAGCAGATGCTGGAGAATCTGCAGATGGCGCAGCCCGGGCAGGGCGGCGACGGCGACATGGAGCAGGCGCTCAACGAGCTCGGCGACATGATCCGCAAGCAGCAGCAGTTGCGCGACAAGACCTACAAGCAGGGCCAGGATTCGCGGCGCGATCGTCAGCGCGGCGGCAAGCAGGGCGACCAGAGCATGGGCGATTTGAAGCAGGACCAGCAGGGCCTGCGCGACCGCCTGAAGAAGCTGCAGGATGAGCTTGCCAAGCGCGGCCTCGGGCCGGGCCAGAAGGGCGACCAGAGCCAGCCCGGCGCCGACCAGGGCGACGGCGAGGACGGTCTCGCCGAAGCGGATGGGGCGATGGGCGATGCCGGCAGCCGGCTCGGCGAGGGCAATGCCGACGCCGCCGTGGACTCGCAGGGCAAGGCGCTGGAAGCGCTGCGCAAGGGCGCGCAGAGCCTTGCCGACGCCATGCAGCAGGGTGACGGCGATCAGACCGGCGACGGCCCCGGCGACCGCATGGGCCGCCAGCAGGCCGGTCCGAACGGCACCGATCCGCTCGGCCGTCCCTTGCGCGGCCGTGAATGGGGCGACGAGCTGTCGAAGATGATTCCCGGCGAGATGGACGTGCAGCGCGTCCGCCGCATCCTCGAGGAGCTGCGCCGCCGTCTCTCCGATCCCACGCGGCCGCAGATCGAGCTCGACTATATCGAGCGGCTCTTGAAGGATTATTGATCCTCGACGTGTCCCACTGTTATCTCCCCCATTCTACTGTCATCGCCCGCGAAAGCGGGCGATCCAGTATTCCAGAGAGAGCAGTGCTAGAGCCGATAAGCTTCGGCGTACTGGATGCCCCGCTTTCGCGGGGCATGACGCGCGATGGAGTTCTTATTTTTTCGCACCCAGCGCATCCGCGACCGCAGCGCGGATCTGGGCCACCGAGAACGGCTTCGAAATCACGTCATGCGCGATCGCATTCAGATTCGACGCGCGCTCGCGCTGCTCGGCGAAACCCGTCATCAGCAGGATCGTCAGTCGCGGAAAATCGCGCGCCGCCGACAGCGCCAGCGCGAT
>DASXKY010000090.1:0-15997 GCA_036496555.1 Burkholderiales bacterium
CTTGCCCAAGCGAGCCTCGGTTTCATGTACCAAACGGGGCGAGGTGGGTTGGTCAAAGATTCGGGCGAGGCGATACGGCTTTATCGTCTATCCGCCGCTCAAGGATATGCGCTCGGCCAAAACAATCTTGGCGCGGCGTATGAATTTGGTATCGGAACAGGGTCGAACTTAGACGAGGCGATCGTCTGGTACAAAAGAGCCGCTGCGCAGAACAATGCCCGCGCGATCGGCAATCTCAAGCGCCTCGGTCGCCTTTAGTTAGTCGCCGCGCCGCGATCGCGCCTCGGAGCTGGGCGATAACACATCATGACAAACTGCGGATCGGCGGATAACCCGCTTGAAAGGAATCCGCTATAGATTGGCGACTTCTCGCTCTCTGGGGGGAAGAGAATGAAATACGTCCTGATCGTCGTCGTGGCCGTGTCAGCGGCTGTCTACATTCACGCCGTCAAGGCGCAGCCCCTAGGCGAACGTCACTCCCTGAGTCGATAGCGGCAGCGCGCGCATCGGCTTGCCGCCGAGCGCCAGGATCGCGTTGGCGAGCGCGGGCGCGATGACGGGCGTGGAGGGCTCGCCGACGCCAGTCGGCTTCTCGCTCGAGCGCACGATGATCACCTCGATGCGCGGCATCTGGCTCATCCGCACCGGCTGGTAGTCGTGGAAGTTCGACTGCTCCACCATTCCGTCCTTCAAGGTGATGGCGCCGGTGAGCGCGGCCGAGAGGCCGTAGCCGATGCCCGACTCCATCTGCATGGCGACGACGTTGCTGTTGACCACGACGCCGCAGTTCACGGCGCAAGTTACCTTCTCGATTTTCAAGCCGGATTTATTTTTCGATAGCTCGACTACCTGTGCCACCACCGTGTTGAAGGATTCATGCACGGCCAGTCCCTGGGCGTGTCCTTTCTTCACCTTGCCCCAGCCGGCGTTCTTCACCGCCGTGTCGAGCGCGGCGAGGTGGCGCGGGTGCCCGGAAAGGAGCGAGCGGCGCAGCTGGTACGGGTCCTTCCCGGCCGCGTGTGCGACCTCGTCGAGGAAGCACTCGGTGGCGAAGGCGGTGTGCGTCGAGCCGACCGAGCGCCACCACTGCACCGGCACGCCGACCTTCGGCGAGTGCAGCTCCACCGCCAGGTTGGGGATGGCGTAGGGCAGGTTGGCCGCGCCCTCGACCGAGGTGCCGTCGACGCCGTCCTTCACCAGCATCGCCTCGAACGCGGTGCCGGTGAGGATCGACTGGCCGACGATGACGTGCTTCCAGGCGACGAGGTTGCCCTCGCCGTCGAGGCCGGCCTTGAGCACGTGGTAGTACATCGGCCGGTACCAGCCGGCGCGCATGTCGTCCTCGCGGCCCCAGACCAGCTTCACCGGATACTTGCCGCCGGCGGCCTTGGCGATCGCCGCCGCCTCGACGAGATAGTCGGAGGCGGGGTTCGCGCGGCGGCCGAAGCTGCCGCCGGCGTAGAGCTGGTTCAGCTTGACCTGCTCGGGCTTGAGGCCGAGCGTTTGCGCGACCGCCATCTGGTCGATGGTCTGGAACTGCTCGCCGTTCCAGATCTCGCAGTTCGCGCTCTCGCCGCGAGGCTGCAGGCTGACCACGCAGTTCATCGGCTCCATCGAGGCGTGGGCGAGGAACGGAAACTCGTACGCCGCCTCGAGCACCTTCGCCGCGCCGGCGAGCGCCTTGTCGGCGTCGCCTTCCTTCTTCGCCGAGACGCCTTGCGTCGCCGCGAGCTTCTTGTACTGGTCCATCAGCTCGGACGAGGAAAGCTTGAAAGCATTGCTCTCGTCCCATTCCGCCGTGAGCGCGTCGCGGCCCTTCTTCGCCGTCCAGTAGTCCTTCGCCAGCACCGCCACGCCGTCGCGCGTCGGTGTCGAGAACGAGACCACGTCCACCACGCCCTTCACCTCCTTCGCCTTCGACGCGTCGAAGCCCTTCAGCTTCGCGCCGAAGCGCGGCGGGTGCAGCGCCACCGCCGTCATCATCCCCGGCAGCTTCACATCCTGCGTGAAGCGCGCGGTGCCGGTCGACTTCGCATGCGCATCGGTCCTGCGCAAAGCCTTGCCGATGAGTTTGAAGTCCTTTGGATCTTTCAGTTGAACCTCGGCGGGAACGGGCTGCTTCGCCGCCTCGCTCGCGAGTTGGCCGAAGGAAAGTTTCTTGTTTTTGTAAACGACCAACCCATTTGAAACGGTGATCTCCTTCGCCGGCACCTGCCACTTCTCCGCGGCGGCGGCCACCAGCATCGCGCGCGCGGCGGCGCCCGCCTTGCGCAATTGCTCGTACGAATTGGCGAGCGCGGTGCTGCCGCCGGTGCCCTGCGCCGCGCCCCAGAAGAGGTTGTTGTAGAGCTTGGCGTCGGCGGGCGCGCCCTCGGCGCGGATCTGCGACCAGTCGGCGTCGAGCTCCTCGGCGACCAGCGTCGGCAGGCCGGTGTAGGTGCCCTGGCCCATCTCGAGGTGCTTCACGATGACGGTGACGGTGTTGTCGGGCGCGATGCGCACGAACGCGTTCGGCGCGAACGGCTTGTGCAGGACCAGGTGGTCCTCGGCGGTCTTGCCGGGGCCTTGCGCGAGCGCCTGCGGCAGGTGCAGCCCGAGGAGGAGGGCGCCCGAGCCCTTGAGGAAGTCGCGGCGGCTCTCGTTGGTGATCATGCGAGCTCCTTCGCGGCGCGCTTGATGGCCGCGCGGATGCGGTTATAGGTGGCGCAGCGGCAGATGTTGCCGCTCATCGCGGCGTCGATGTCGGCGTCGGTCGGATTGGACTTCGACGCGAGCAGCGCCGTCGCCGCCATCACCTGGCCCGACTGGCAGTAGCCGCATTGCGGCACGCTCTCGGCGGTCCACGCCGCCTGCACCGCCTTGCCGGCCTTGGTCGCGCCGATGCTTTCTATCGTCGTTATTTTCTTTTTAAGAATGGAAGCGATGGGGGTAACACAGCTGCGTGCGGGTTTGCCGTCGATGTGCACAGTGCACGCGCCGCACAGCGCCATGCCGCAGCCGAACTTGGTGCCGGTCATGTCGAGGTAGTCGCGCAGCACCCAGAGAAGCGGTGTGTCGTCCGGCGCGTCGGTCTGCACGCGCTTGCCGTTGATATTCAGGGTCGCCATTTATTCGCTCCCGTACGGTTTCGTGATGATCTCCAGCAGATGCCCGCTGGGGTCTTCGAAGTAGACCCCGCGGCCGCCGAAATGGGTGTTGATCTCGCCTTCCTGCTTCTGGCCGGGATCGGCCCAGTACTCCATCTTTCTCTTCTTCACACGGCCGAAGATCTCATCGAACTCCTTCTCGCTGACGAGGAAGGCGTAGTGCTGCACCTGGATCTCCGTGCCGTCGGCGTCCAGGAAGGCGAGCGTAACTCCGTTCGCCGTGTCGACGTCGAGGAAGCCGTAGAAGGCCTTCGGCCGCGGTAGCCCGAACAGTTCGGAGTAGAAGGCGGCGGCGGCTTTCTTGTCCTTCGAATGGACGATGGTGTGATTCAGCTTGACCGCCATGGCGTTAGCATTAAAGCCACCGCCCGCCATGCGGTCAACGGGGAGATTCGCCGGTTCGGACATCCGGGCAAGAAAGAATCCGCTCGCTCCCCTATCCTAGAGGCCACGACTGGGAGGATTGGCATGAAGTTGGACCTCGACGACCTGATCGAAAATCTCGACACGTTTTCCGACGATCACCTGTACGCGCTCATCGGCGGGAGCCTGGAGAAGAACCGGACGGTGCCACAGGGAGGATTCGCGCTCGCCGAGGGAGGGCGCAAGTTCTTCGATACCTTCGTGCAGCAGTTTCGCGGCGCAATCTGCGAGAACGGCGGCCTGCGCGACCAGGTGAAGAAAGTGGCGAGCGCGCAGACCCAGCGAGCGATGATTCCCGTCATCACGACGTGGGTGGTCGCGCGTGGCGGCGCGGCCGGATTGGAAATCACGCAGGTCGTGGCGATCTACGTCGCGATCCTGATGGCGCGCGTAACCCTGGACACGCTCTGCCATGGCTACCGAGCCGCAAAGTGACGCCGAGCTCGAGCGAGCGCTGCAGAAGTACCGCGACTGGTTCGATGACGACTGGGTCGACAATCACGTCCATGCCGACTCGACGCGCCGCCCCGAGGCCTGGGAAATCGATTCGTGGCGCGGCCTGCACGAGGAGGGCCTGCGCGGCGCCGGAATCCGCGTGGCGGTCGTCGACCACTTCGGCGGCGAGCGGCCCCACGGCGTCGCGATCGAGGACCTGATCCGGGCGATCGCGCCGGAGGCGGAACTGCTCCGCGTCGAGTTGCCTGCAGCGAGCGACGGCGCATCCGAGATCGGCGCCGTGGCTGCCGCGATCGACCGCGCCGGCGATCTGGCGCCGGACGTGATCAACCTCAGCTTCTCGCATCCGGTCGCGTTCGACGACGTGCACGCGCATCGCGACGTGTGTCCTGCGGCTGTCGCGGCGACCGAGGCCGCACGGCGCGATCCGCTCTGCACCGTCGTCGCGGCGTCCGGCAATGCCGGCCTCGGCGTTTTCGGCTGTCCCTGCCTGGGACGCCGTGTACGACGCGTCGGCGCCGTGAGCGCCGCGGGCGTGCCCGACTCGGTGATCGGCGCCCTGCTGGCCGCGGGCGAGGTTGGCACTTCGTTCAGCGCCGCGCGGATTTCCGGCTTCGTCGCCCTGCTGGCCTCGATGTATCCGGGGCTTTCCTCGCGCGAGCTCTTCGATGCGATCGGCGTGGTGGTGGGATTTACGCACTGGCCGAGCCTGAACGGCGGGGCCGAGGCGGCGCCGTTGGTCCGCTTTTACCGGAGTTGGATCTCCAGCGATGCGATGGTGGCGGCAGACTGGACGGAATTCGCTTCGAGCGGCATCGGGCACCGCCACGAGCTGGCCGGGCGCTGGAACGCGCGAACTCTGCCGGCCCCGGCGTCAGCCAGGCTTGACGGTCATCGCAACCGCGCCTGGACCCTTACCGGGGGGATCGAGGCGCGGCGCAACGGCAAGCGCGAGGCGATGGACGACCGGCACGAGAGCGCCCAGAGCTGGTACCGGGCGTCGATACGGCTCCTCGAGCGGCACGGCGCCGAGGAGGTCGAGATCGCAAAAAGCCGGCTTGCGCTCGCCGGCAGCCTCATGGACGCACCGCGCCAGTGGACCGTCGTGCACTCGCGCGCCGGCGCGGCGCAGCTCGATCCGCAGTTCGCCCAGGTCGACGAGCTGCTGCAGTCGACCCTCGCGACGGCGCGGAAGTCCGGCGCTCGCTCGCTGGAAAGCCAGTCGCTGAACAGCCTCTGCGCGCTCTATCAGCAGCACGACTATCCGGAGCAGCTGCGCCAGGCGGAACGCTACGGCCGGCAAGGCCTCGATCTGCTGGGCGTCGATCCGAAGAACGAGGAATCGGTTCGCGCCATGCTCAATCTGGCGAGCGCGCACTACCGGCTGGCGCGCCTGCTCCCAGGCGAGAAGGTTGCGCGCCTGGAGACGGCCGAACAGCTCGTCCTCAACTGCGTGAGTGACAAGTACGAGGACAGCCTCCGCTATAGCGGCAAGGCGCGGGATCTGCTGGCGCGGATCCGGACGCTGCGCGGCTAATAGGCGCCGCGCGGCGCGGACTTGAGGACTTCCTCCAGCTCCTTCTTGTACCACTTCGCGTTGCCGGTCGTGCCGTGGCCGGCGGTGTCGGGGGAGGCGGGGATTAGGAAGATGCGGCCGTTCTTGACGCGCTTGATCTCGCGGTCGAGGACGCCGGTCTCGGGCGGGTTGCGCTCGTCGTCGGCGGAGTTGATGGCGAGGAGGGTGGCCTGGATCTTTTCCAGGTTCGGCGAAGGGTTGTAGTCGCGCGACGAGTCCCACTGGTAGAGCGTGTCGTTCGCGTCGGCGGGGAAGGGCGCCTTCATGCGCGCGTCGAGAAGCGCATCCGCTTTTTCGCGCGAAGGCGCCGCCTTGAAGAGCGCCTGGTTGCCGCCGCTGGTGGCGAAGGAGAAGAACACCGAGGCGAAGTGGGCGCTCTTCGGCTGCGTGGTGTATTCGCCGCTCTTCCACTCCGGGTCGTTGCGGATCGAGTCGGTGATCAGCCGGCGCAGGATCCAGTTGCGGCTCGCCATCTCGGTGGGCAGCGAGGCCATCGGCACCGCCACGTCCATGAACGCGGGATGCTTGCCGGCCAGGATCCAGGTCTGCATGCCGCCCATCGAGTTGCCGATCACCAGGCGCACGCGCTTCAGGCCGAGGTGCTCGGTCAGCAGGCGGTAGGTCGCGTCGACCATGTCGTCGTAGTTGTAGCGCGGGAATTTCGTGCGCAGGCCGTCGGAGGGCTTGCTCGAGCGGCCGTGGCCGACGGAGTCGGGCAGGACGATGAAGTAGCGCGCGGCGTCGAGCGGCTGGCCGGCGCCGAACAGCTCGCCCGCGAAGCCCGGCGTCAGCATGCTGCGCGCCGAGCCGGTGGTGCCGTGGAGCACGATCACCGGCTCGCCGCTCCGCTCGCCGACGGTGCTATAGGCGACGCGCAGCTCGGGCAGCGTCTCGCCGGTGTGGAACTTGAAGTCGCGCACGGTCCAGCTCGATTCCTTCGGCGCCGGATAGTCGGCGGCGTGGACGGTGAGCGCGGCTAGCAGGATGGTGGCGGCGAAGACGCTCTTCATGGACTCGCTCCTCAGAAGGTGAAGCCGACGCCGACGCGGCCGACCGGCTCGCCGCCAGAGTAGCTCAACCCGGCGTTGACGTTGTAGCGCCCGCTGGACGAGAGGTGCGCGGCCGCGATGCCGACGGCGCTGTAGCCCTGATAGGTGCCCACGCCGAGATTCACCGTGGTCTTGCCCGGCGTCGTCGGCACCGCGCCCGCCAGGGCCGCGACGCCCGCGATGCCGCGATAAGAATTGCGCGTCAGCTCGTCGACGCGCGATTCGAGGGCGCCGACGCGGGTGTTGAGCTGATCCACGGCCGGCGCGGCGCCGCCGAGCGCCACGGCGTTCAGCTGGTCGACGTTCACAGCGTCGGTGCCGCTCACCCCCGCCGCGACGTTGGTGACGCGCCGCTCGGCGCCCGCCGCGCCGACCGACACTGTGTTGGCTTGCGTCGCCTGCGAGCCGCTGCCGATCGCCACCGCGCCGGCCGCCGAGGCGTTCGCGCCGTTGCCGACAGCGACCGCATTCACCCCGGCCGCCTGGCTGTTCAGGCCGAGCGCCGCCGTCCCCGAAGCCCCGGCGCTCGCGTGCGTGCCGATGGCGACCGAGTCGCTGCCGGTCGCGGTCGCCGCCGCCGCCGGGACCGCCGAGCCGATGGCGATGCCGCCGATGCCGCTCGCCGTGGCGTTCGAGCCGATCGCGATGGTGTCGACGGCCGTGGCATTCGCCGCGCCGCCGGCGCTGAGGGCGACCGAAGGCGTGCCGGAGGCATTGCCGGTGCCGCCGGCCGTGAGTTGGGCGCGGGCGGCAAGCGGCGAGAGAGCGGCGACAAGGACTGCGAGCAGCGCAAACGAACGGATCGTGGACATTACGGTTCTCCCTGGAGTGGCTGCGGAAATTCTCGCGCCGCGCGCGAGGGGCAACAAGGATGAACCGCCGGGAAGTTGCGAATTCCTGGCGTCCGGGACCCGCGCCTGGCCTTTTACCCGGTCAGGCGGAGCAGGTCGAGGAACTCACGGCGCGTTTTCGGCCCGTAGGTGAGGAAGTGCGGGTCGGCGCGCTCCTGGTAGGCGAGCTTCTCGCGCGCGACGCGGTCGCTGCGGGTGTATTTCTTCACCTCGGCGGGCGACAGGCCATAGACCTTCGCCGCGTTGCGGCCGAAGATCTTCGCGCGCAGGGGCGGGGTGATCTCCGCATAGCCGTGTGTGCCTCTCAATTCAGGCGCGATCTGGAACGTGCGGAAGGCCTGGATCTGATCCTGCGGCGAGCCGTACCAGATCGAGTCGGTGCCCCACAGCACATTCTCCTCGCCGCAGGCCTGGATCAGCTTGCCGAGCGCGTGCGCGGCCTGCTGCGGGTCGCGCATCAGGAAGCGCCAGGTGCTGCCCAGCTCGGCATACACATTTGAATTTCGAGGAATGGAATTCTTCCGTAGAGACGTTACCAGCGTATCGATGCCGTCGCCGCCGCTGTAGGCTTTTTCCTGCACGCCGGGCACGAAGCCCGAGTGGTAGACGAGGAAGTTGACGTCGGGAAAGCGCTTCGCAACGACGCCGATGTCGGTGCACTGGCTGTGCTCGTAGGAGCGGCTGCCGAAAGGCAGGCCCTTGTGCACGCAGATGGTCTTCACCCCCAGCTTGCGCGCCTTCTCGATGAAGCGGCTGCCGACCTCGTCGGAGAGGAAGTAGCCCCTGCCGCCCGGGCCGTACTGCGTGTAGGTCTTCCAGGCGCTGACGCCCCATTTCTCCTTCAGCTCGTCCATGCCCTCGAGGTCGCCGGGCTGGTTCGGATTGACGCGGCCGTGCAGGAGCAGACGGTGGGTGCCCTCGAGCCGGTCGACGAGGCGGCGCACCGCGTCGGCGGCCTGGATGGTGACCGGCTCCGAGTCGCGCGTCGAGGGCACGAAGGAGAGCACCATCAGGTCGGTGTCGCTGTCGAGGAATACGTCCTTGAGGAAGGTCTCGGCGTCCTTCGGGTTGCCCTTCGGCTGGTCGATGAAATGGCCCTGCACGTCGAAGACCAGCTCTTCCTTCGCCGGGCCGACCTGCGCGCGCGCGAGCTCGAGGTCGAGCGCCGCTTCCTTCGGCAGGTCGAAGAAGCCGCCGGTCCTTCCCGCGGCCGCGTTGGCGGCGTTGAAGGCGAGCAGCGTGCTCGCCGCGCCGCACGCGGAGGTGAGGAAGGTCCGCCTCGAAAAACCGAGTTTTTTCGAGTTCGCCGACGCCGATTCCTGCGCCCGCCGGTTGGCCTCGCGGTTGGCCGGCCACAGCGGCACCGGCTCGAACTCGCCGTTCGAGGTGCTGTCGAGCTTGATCGGCAGCCGCTTGCCTTGCGGATCGACGCGCTGGGTCATGCCTCCTCCTGCCGGGGCAGACTACCCCAGTCAGGAGAACAGGCGCTGCGGCGGTTTCATCCCCCGCTAGACGAGGGGATCTCGCGGTCCGCGGTTGTGGATCACCAGCGAAACGATGAAGCCGATGACGAACAGCGCCAGCAGCACCTTGGCGATGCCGGCGAAGGTGCCCGCGAAGCCGGTGAAGCCGAAGAAGGCGGCGGCGAGCGCCAGGATGAAGAACAGAATGGCCCAGCTGAGCATGACGATCCTCCAGGAGGTGAAATGGCCCCCTGACGCTGCAGCCGGCATGCCCGCGGGGTTTGAAATAGTCCTGGCAGACCCCATATCCTCCTGACTATGGCCACCCGCGAACTCCTGCAAGTCATCGCCTCGATGCCCGCCTCCGACGGCGCCGGGGTCAAGCTGCGCCGCAGCCTGGGCGCGAGCCCCGGCACCCGCCACGACCCGTTCCTGATGCTGGACGAGTTCTTCTCGGACAACCCCGACGACTACCTGGCCGGCTTCCCGGCGCACCCGCACCGCGGCTTCGAGACGGTGACCTACATGCTCGACGGCCACATGCAGCACAAGGACAACCACGGCAACACCGGCGACCTCGGGCCCGGCGACGTGCAGTGGATGAGCGCGGCGAGCGGCATCATCCACTCCGAGATGCCGCAGCAGAGCGAGGGCCGCATGCGCGGCTTCCAGCTCTGGCTCAACTTGCCGGGGAAGGAAAAGATGCGTCCTGCGGCTTACCGCGACATCGGCGCGAAGGACATCCCGGTTCTGCCTTTTGAGAACTCACAGGTAAAGCTGATTGCCGGAAAGATCAAAGACAAAATCGGGCCGATCAGCGGGGGCAGCACCGACCCGTACTACTGGGACGTGCACCTCGCGCCGGGCGCCGTTTTCGAGGCGCCGCTGCCGGCGGGCCACAACGCGTTCGTCTACGTCTACGAAGGCGACGCGCTGGTCGGCGAGGCGAAGAAAGCACTGCCGAACCGCGCCGCCGGCCTGCTCGGCGAGGGCGACGCGGTGAAGCTCGCGGCCGGCCAGAACGGCGCGCGCGTCCTGGTGCTCGCCGGCAGGCCGCTGCGCGAGCCGGTGGTGCAGTACGGCCCGTTCGTGATGAACACGCGCGAGGAGATCGAGCAGGCGGTCAACGACTACCAGTCGGGCGCTTTCGCGCGCGGGAAAATCGCGACAACGCTGTAGCCGAGCCGCGGCACGTGGCTTGCTGCGTTTCGGTCAGTCTCTCGTCAACCGAAACGAAAGGGAAGCCATGGAACATCAACAGGGCAGGCCGGCGGCCACCCCCGACGAGGTCCCCTCGTCGCAGGCGGACGCCGCAATGCGCAGCGTTCGTCAAACCGTCGATGAGGCGATCGCCAACGTCTCCGACCGCACCCGCGAGGTGGTCCGCTACGCGGACCGCCGCGTGCAGGCGAGCCCGTGGACGGCAGTCGGGCTGAGCTTCGGCGCGGGCATGATCTTCGGCGTGCTGGTGACGATGGCGGCCCATTCGCAGTCCCAGCCGCGCGGCTTCATGGACCGCTGGCGCTAGCCGTACCGCGCCGCAGCATCGCTATCGCGGAGGCCGGAGGGAGCGATCCCTCCGGCTTTTTCTTTTTCCGCAGCGGAATGCAGGTGGGCATGCGCGACGAAAGAGACCACCAGGGCGGCGATCAGCCCCGCCGCCAGCGCTTTGAAATCGATCTTCATTCGCCTCCCTCCTTCCCTATAGGCGGTTAGAGGGCCCAGTCTGCATTGGGTTCTTGTCAGTTTCGTGAATTCGCGACGGCGGTAGACTCGCCGCATGGCGGAACGGAGGGAGGGACGCCTCGAGGAAGGCCTGCGCTTCGCGCGGCGCCTGTACGCGCCGCGCGCGGTGGGCCTCGCGCTCGGCGGCCTGTGCATCGGCGGGGTGCTGTGGGAGAACGGCGCCGGCCCGCTCGCCTGGCTCGCGCTCGCTCTGAGCACGCTCGTCTGGCCGCACCTCGCCTGGCAGATCGCTCGGCGCGCCGAGGACCCCCACCACGCCGAGTTGCGCAACCTGACGGCGGACTCCGCGCTCGGCGGCGTCTGGATCGCCGCGATGCACTTCAACCTGCTGCCGAGCGTGGTGATCTTCGTCATGCTGTGCATGGACAAGATCGCCGTCGGCGGCGTGCGCTTCCTCGCGCGCTGCCTCGCCGCGCAGGCCTTCGGCGCCGCGGTGATGGTCGCGGCCTTAGGCGCGCAGGTCGATCTGCACACCACCATGGCAGAGATCGCCTGGAGCCTGCCGCTGCTCATCGCCTATCCGTTCGCGGTGGGCACCGTCACCTATGGCCTCGCCCTGCGCGTGCGCCAGCAGAACCGCCTGCTCGAGGAGCTCTCGCGCACCGACACGCTGTCGAGCCTGCCCAACCGCGGGCATTGGGAGGAGGCGGTGGCCGTGGCCGCGGCGAGCTGCCGCGAGAGCGCGCGCGAGGCGGCGCTGATGATGATCGACATCGACCACTTCAAGGCGATCAATGACCGCTACGGCCATCCGGCGGGCGACGACGTGATCCGCGCGGTCGGCGCGATCCTGCGCGACGCGCTGCGCGGCGACGACCTCGCCGGCCGCTACGGCGGGGAGGAGTTCGGCGTGCTGCTGCCCGACACGCCGGCCGCCGGCGCCGAGACGACCGCCGAGCGGCTGCGGCAGCGGGTCGAGTTCACGGTGCTCGAGCGCGAGCACGGCATCCGGGCGACGATCAGCATCGGGCTCGCCTTCTTCAGCGCCGGCGACGCGAGCCACACGCAGTGGATTGCGCGCGCCGACCACGCGCTCTACCTCGCCAAGAAGGCGGGGCGCAACCGGGTGGTGCGGGACGGAACCACGGCGGCCGCGCCGCCGTCGTAAGACGCTACTTCTTGGCCGCGAACACGGCCGACAGGTCGACCTCGTCGAGCCTGACCTTGGATTTGTTCTCGGCCTCGATCGCCGCCCTGGCGTTGACGGTTTCCCGCGACGCCTGGTCGAAGCCCTCGGCGATCTTGTAGGCGTAGGCGCCGAGCGCCTTGGGGTCGGGCTTCTTCACGTCGCCGCCGGCGAGGTTGCCGTACACGTTGGCGGCGAGCTGGATGAAGATCTTCTCTGCCAGCTCGGAGAGCGGGTCGGCGCGCGCGGCGTTCTTGACGGGGGCGGGACCCTGACCTGGATGGGCGGGAGCACTCATCAAGCTAGTTTACTGCCTACTGCAGCCGCGCGGTGAGAAAGCGCATGCGCTCGGCGAGCGAGGCGAGGATGGCGTCGGCGAAATGCGGGCTCACCTTTACCAGCGCCATGAAGGCCTGCCTGCTGATGGCGAGGAGCGAGCAGTCGGTCTCGGCTACCGCGCTCGCCAGGCGCGTCGACTGGTCGACCAGCGCCGCCTCGCCGAACACGCCGCCCGGGCCGAGGCGCTCGACCACTCGCCCGCCGATGGTCACGGTGACGCGCCCCTCGACGATGGCGTACAGGCGCAGGCCGGTCTGCCCCGAGCGGATGATCTGCGCGCCCTGCAGGAAGAACACCGGCGGGTCGTCGGCAAGACCGCGCGCCAGGTCGGCGAGGATCCTCGGCTCGAAGGTCACCGACTCCTTGGTCGCCTCCTTCTCCGACATGTCGCCGGCCGCGGCGAGCTGGGTGATGGTGTCGCGCAGGCGCCGGATCATCACGCTCATCAGCATCAGCGCGAAGCCCGGCTTCTTGCGCAGCGCGGCGTAGAACTGCTTGTCGTCGAGGCTGATCAGCTTGCAGTCCTTCTTCGCCATCGCGCTCGCGGTGCGCGGCGCGCCGTCGATGGCGGCGAGCTCGCCGAACAGCTCCCCGGCCTTGAGCGTGGCGATCACCTTTTTCCTCGACAGCAGGTCGACCTCGCCGCTGATCAGCAGGTACATGCGGTGGCGCGCGAGCAGGCCCTTGCCGCCCTCGGTGAAGATCACCTTGCCGGAGGGGATGCGCTCGGATGTGCCGGCCGCTTTGAAGAACTCCAGGGCCATCGCCGGCTTGTAGAGCGGGCCGGCGGCGGCCGCGGCGACGCTCATTTCTTGAACGGTGCGCCGAGCTGCTCGCAGTGCTCGCGCGCGTAGCGGTTGCCGACCAGGTTGTCGTCGTCGGGCCCGCCGTTGACGTGCGCGATCTTGTCGTTGCGGATCAGCACGCTCATTGGATAAAAGCCGTCGTAGGCGCCTTGCTTGTTCTTGTCGTTGACCCACACGCACACTGCCCAGCCCCACTGCTGCTTGCGCACCGGCGTCTCGCGCTGGAACAGCTTCTCCGGGCCGGCGCGGAACTCGACGAGGGCGGCCTTCGGGTCGGTGAGGCGGATCGACAGGTAGTTGCGGATCTCCTCCTGCCAGCGCTCCGGCCGCGGGCCGTAGTCGACCGACTCGATCTCGGACTTCTTCACGGTGGTGTCGCAGGCGGCCAGCGACAGCAGCGAAACTGCGGCGGCGGCCAGCGAAAGGGCGATCGCTTTTTTCATCTCACTCCTCGGCGGCGATTGTACTGCGGGATAATAGGGCATCCGCTCACCCAACTAGAGGAATTATGACTCTGTCGATGTACCACGCGAGCGCGCCGCGCTTCGCCAACACGCTGAAGAACCTCTCCACCATCCTCGACAAGGCGCAGGCGCATTGCGAGGCGAAGAAGATCGACCCGCTCGCGCTGACGGGCGCGCGGCTGTTCCCCGACATGTTCCCGCTCAACCGGCAGATCTGGATCGCCACCGACACCGCGAAGGGCGCCGTGTCGCGCCTCGCCGGCGTCGAGATTCCGAAGTACGACGACGTCGAGCAGACCATTCCCGAGCTGAAGGCGCGCATCGCGAAGACCGTCGACTTCGTCATGAGCGTGCCCGCGGCCAAGGTCGAAGGCTCGGCCGACAAGGACATCGCGATGAAGGTCGGCGGCAAGGACGTGGTCTTCAAGGGCGCGCAGTATCTCCTCGGCCACGCCTACCCCAACTTCTATTTTCACTGCACCACTGCCTACAACATCCTGCGCCACAACGGCATCGAGGTGGGCAAGCGCGACTTCCTGGGGACGATCGTCCTCTAGCGGCCTCGCGCCTTTAGAGGTTGTACATCCTCTTGTAGTGGCGGTACCAGTCGCTCTGGAACAGCTCTTCCTTGTCGTACTTCTTCTTCAGCAGCAGGAAGTCGCGGAACTGCGGGTAGCAGGCGTCGACCTGGCGGCGCAGCGCGTGGCGGTGGTAGGCGAGGAAATAGCTGCCGCCGTGGCGCAGGCCGAGGTCGATCAGGCGGCGGAACTGGTCGCCGGCGCGGATCAGGCCGGCGCTGGTGTGCTCGATATGCACGTTCAAGGTCACGCAGGCGTAGGGCTTGCGCGCCCACGGCAGGAAGCTCTCGCGGTCCTGCTCGATCAGGCGCACCGCGCCCTGGATGATGTTGACGCTGGAGAGGCGTGAGTAGCTGCGCGCGTCGTTGAGGAAGGCTTCCAGGCCGTCGCGGTCGACGAAGATCTCGGCGATGCCCTCGGTGGCCTTGTTGTCGGCGCCGATGCGCCGGTCGATCTCGCGATGGTAGCCCTCGGGATAGGAGCTCATCTGCGCTTCGTCGGACCAGTAGACCTGCTCGCTGGTCGCCTGGTAGTGGGTCGCGTAGCGCCGGAAAGCCTCGCCCTTGTCGGTGTGCGCGAGGAACAGCAGCTCGGCGCGATCCTTGTCCGACAGCTGCCGCGCCGCCGGCGCGGTCGGCATGTCGTCGGCCACCGGACGGTAGCAGGTGAACACGCCGCGGCGCAGAAAATCGGCCGAGCGCTCGTCGATGGCGAAGCGGAACTCGCCGTAGGCGAAGCCGTCGGTGACGCGCTCGGCGAAGGCGCGCATGATGCCGTCGACCGCGCGCACCTCGACGATGCGCTGCACCTTGCGGCGCGGCACGAGCCGCAGCGTCACCGTGTAGACGAAGCCGAACAGGCCGTAGCCGCCTATCGCCAGGCGGAACAGCTCGGGGTTCGCGCTGCGGCTGCAGTCGACGAGCTCGCCGTGTGCGTTGATCAGCTTGAACGACTCGATGTCGCCGATGAAGGGCGCCAGCGTCAGGCCGCGGCCGTGGATGTTGGCCGACAGGCTGCCGCCGATGGTGACCTTGTCGACGCCGGTCTGCTTCTGCGCGAAGGTCCACGGCTTGTCGCCGGCGCCGGCGTTGTTCTGCAGGAACTCGAGGAGCTGCGGCCACTGCACGCCCGCCTCGAGCTCGATCTGGCCCTTCTGCGCGTCGAAGGCGACGACCTTGTTCAGCTTGCGGATGTCGAGCATCACCGCCTGGTCGCCGAAGGGCTGCCCGCCCATCGAGTGGCGGCCGCCGGCGATGCACACCGACTTCTCCTCGGCCTGCGCCAGCTTGAAGGCGCCGCGCACGTCATCGACGCTCTTCGGCTCGACGATCTTGAACACGCGCGCGCCCGACAGCTGCGAGTGCACGTCGTTCACCGGAATGCCCTCTGGCGGGGCCTGCTTCTTGGCCGCCGCCTTCGGCAGCGCCTGGCCGAAGGCCTTGCCGCCGTTCAGCAGCGCGGCGGCGGCGCCCGTGCGCAGGAAATCACGACGCTTCAAAATCTTCCCCCTGGGTTATGCCCGCATAATACCAACGCATGCAGGCCGAAATCCGCTACACCGCCGATTCGGGCGAAAAGCTGGTCAACGAGACCTTCGGCCCGAACAACATCCGCCGCCTCACCTCGGGGTCCGACGACCGGCGGATGGTCGAGATCCGCGACGGCCGCGCCGGGGACTTCTCGCTCGATGTGAACGGCTTCGCCGTCGTTCCACACGCCACCGGAGTCGCCGACTTTCTTGACCAAAAGAACATAAAAGGAACGTACTACCCCGAAGTCGAAGCCTTGATCCGGCAGCTCTACGGCGCAAGGCGGGTCGTGGTCTTCGATCACACCCTGCGCTCGGGCGACGAGGCGGAGCGCGAGGCGCGGCTGCTGCGCGAGCCGGTGCTATCGGCGCACAACGACTACACCGAATGGTCGGGCCCCAATCGCGTGCGTGAGCTGCTGCCGGAGGAGGCGGAGAAGCTGCTC
>DASXKY010000091.1:0-21393 GCA_036496555.1 Burkholderiales bacterium
CGTCGTACTTCGGATCGCCGACCGCGCCGAACAGAACGGCATCGGCGGATTTGGCGAGCGAGAGCGTCTCGGCGGGCAGCGGATCGCCTTGCGCAGCGTAGGCCGCACCACCTACCGGCGCTTCCTCGAACTGAAGATTCAATTCCAGCTTCCGCAGCACCCTGAGGGCTTGCGAAATAATCTCGGGCCCGATGCCGTCACCGGGCAGAACGGCGACTTTCATTCTAGAAATACCAGGAAAACTGTGCCTTGCGCCGGTCCTCGAAGGCGCGGATCTTGTCCGCGTGGCGCAAGGTGAGGCCGATCTCGTCGAGGCCGTTCAGCAGGCAGTACTTGCGGAAAGGATCGATGTCGAAGCGCATCGATCGCGAACCGTCCACCGTCTCGACGGCTTGGTTCGCCAAATTGACTACCAATCTGAAGCCCGGGAACGACGCGGCCTCGTAGAACAGCTTGTCGACCTCGTCCTCGCGCAGTTCCACCGGCAGGAAGCCGTTCTTGAAGCTGTTGGTGAAGAAGATATCGGCGAACGACGGCGCGATCACGCAGCGGAAGCCGTACTCCATCAGCGCCCAGGGCGCATGCTCGCGCGACGAGCCGCAGCCGAAGTTCTTGCGCGCGAGCAGGATGCTGGCGCCCTTGTACTGCGGCCGGTTGAGCACGAACTGCGGATCGTGGCGCCACGCGGCGAACAGCCCCTCGGCATAGCCCGTGCGCTTGATCGACTTCAGGTATTCCTTCGGGATGATCTGGTCGGTGTCGACGTTGGCGCGATCGAGCGGCACGACGAGTCCGTTGAGAACTGTGAACTTCTCCATCAACGCCACTCCCGGATGTCGACGAAGTGGCCGGCGATCGCCGCGGCGGCCGCCATGGCCGGGCTGACGAGGTGCGTGCGGCCACCCTCGCCCTGACGTCCCTCGAAATTGCGGTTGGAAGTCGACGCGCAACGCTCGCCAGCGCCCAGGCGGTCGTCGTTCATGCCGAGGCACATCGAGCATCCCGGCTCGCGCCATTCGAAGCCGGCGTCGCGGAATACTTTGTCGAGGCCTTCCTTCTCGGCCTGCGCCTTCACCACGCCCGAGCCCGGCACTACCATCGCCAGCCGGATGTTCGGCGCGATGCGCCGCCCCTTCACCACCGACGCGGCGAGGCGCAAATCCTCGATGCGCGAATTGGTGCATGAGCCGATGAAGATCTTGTCGAGCTTGATGTCGGTGATGCGCGTGCGCGGCTTGAGGTCCATGTAGATGAGCGCGCGCTCCATGCCCTCTCGCCGGACGCTGTCTTTCTCCTTGTCCGGATCGGGCACTACGTCGTCTACGGTCACCACCATCTCCGGCGAGGTGCCCCACGTGACCTGTGGCTTGATATCGCGGGCGTCGAGCCTCACCTCCCGATCAAACTTTGCGCCCGGGTCGCTCACCAGCGTGCGCCAGTAGGCCACCGCGGCGTCCCAGGTCGGGCCGCTCGGCGCGAGAGGGCGGCCTTTGACGTAGTTGATGGTCACGTCGTCGACCGCGACCATGCCGGCGCGCGCGCCGGCCTCGATCGCCATGTTGCAGACCGTCATGCGGCCTTCCATCGACAGCGAGCGGACGGCACTACCTGCAAACTCGATCGCGCAGCCGGTGCCCCCGGCAGTGCCGATCTTGCCGATGATGGCGAGCACGATGTCCTTCGCGGTCACGCCGCGGCCGAGCGGGCCGTCGACCGTAACGCGCATGTTCTTCATTTTCTTGGTGACCAGGCACTGCGTGGCGAGCACGTGCTCGACCTCGGAGGTGCCGATACCGTGCGCGAGGCAGCCGAGCGCGCCGTGCGTGCTGGTGTGCGAGTCGCCGCACACCAGCGTCATGCCCGGCAACGTCGCGCCCTGCTCCGGCCCGATGACGTGCACGATGCCCTGGCGCTTGTCGAGGAACGGGAAGTAGACCTTGGCGCCGAACTCCTTCATGTTGGCGTCGAGCGTCGTGATCTGCAGCTTCGCCATGGCGTCCTGGATGCCCGCCACGCCATGCTCCCAGCCACGCGTCGGCGTGTTGTGGTCGGCGGTGGCGACGACCGATCCTACCCGCCAGGGCTTGCGCCCGGCGACCTTCAGGCCTTCATAGGCCTGCGGGCTGGTGACCTCGTGGACGAGGTGGCGGTCGATATAGAGCAGCGCCGTGCCGTCTTCCTCGACGTGCACCACGTGACTGTCCCAGAGCTTGTCGTAGAGGGTCTGTGCCATGTTGCCCGACGCGCTTGCCGCGCTGCGGAAACATGGATTCTCTCACAAGAAATCAGCGCTTTGCCGTGGCCTGCTGGTATAGCGGGAGCACCTTGTCCGAGTACACCTTGAGGTCGGCAATCCGACTTTCGTTCGACGGGTGCGTGGACAGCATCTGCGGCGGCTGGCTGCCGCCGAGCTTCTGCATCTTCTCCCAGAGATTGACCGCGGCGCGCGGATCGTAGCCCGCGCGCGCCGCCAACTCCACGCCTATGCGGTCGGCTTCCTGCTCGTCCTGGCGCGAGTGCGGGAGATTGAATGTCACGTCCATCGCCATCTGCGAAAGGTTCATCGCCGTACCGCCGAGGCCGGCGAGCGCGCCAACCACCGAGATGCCGAGCTGCTGCGCCATTTGCTGGGAGGCTTGCTCGCGGCTGTGCTCGCGCAGCGCGTGCGATATCTCGTGGCCGAGCACCGCAGCGAGCTCATCGTCGGTCGGATTCAGGCTCTGCAGAAGTCCGCTGTAGACGGCAATCTTGCCGCCCGGCATGCAGAACGCGTTGACATCCTTGCTAGAAAGAACGTGGAAGTCCCATTTCCAGGCCAGGGCGTCCTTGCGAAAGACCGCCGTCTGCGGGATCAGGCGCTTCACGATGGCCTGCACGCGCTGCACCTGCGCAGGGTCCGTATCGAGCGCGTTCTTCGCCTTGGCCTGGGCGAGCAGGTCGGCGTAGGCCTTCTCGGCGCCGGCATTCATCTCCTCCGAGGAGACCAGCATGTGCTGCTGTCGGTTGACCCCGACGGCGCCGGCCTGCGTCGTCTCGACGGTCTGGCAGCCCGCGCCAAAAGCCGCAAAAAGGGCGAGGGTAATGAGTGCTTTGAGGTTCATGGAATTCTCCAACGCGTTGCCGCTGACCATGTTGACAGCTTAAAGCCCAGCACGTTTCAGGGGATAGGTCAGAAGGAGTCCCACCATCGCGAGGACCGACGACAGCGTGAACGCCAGGCTGGGGCCGCCGGTCTCCCAAGCCCATCCGGCAACCAGCGCGCCGACCGCGCCGCCCGCGCCGTAGCAGACGCTCGAGAAGAGTGTCTGCCCGCGCGCGTGCGCTTCGGCTGGAAACAGGCGATGGACGGCGGCAACCGATGCCGCGTGGAAGGAGCCGAACGTAGCGGCGTGCAGGAGTTGCGCGCCGAACAGGACCGCGGGCTGGCCGGCCAGCCAGGCGATGGCGAGAAAGCGGACCACCGCGCAGAGCAGGCTCGCGAACAGGATCGCCGGCAGCGAAAAGCGGCGGAAGAGCAGGGGGAGATAGAGGAACACCACGATCTCGCCGAGCACTCCGAGCGTCCAGAAGAAGCCGATCGCCAACCCGCTATAGCCCTCGCGCTGCAGGTGCAGGGTGAAGAACGCGTACAGCGCGCCGTGCGCAGCGGTCATGCAGAACGCCGCACCGAGCAGGGCCCGGGCCGCGGGGCCGATCGAGAGGGGCGCGGGCTGCTTCGCGGCGTGGCTGCTGCCGCGAGGCAGCAGGAGAGCCGTCGCCACCGAGGCGACCGCGCACGCCGTCATCACAGCAGGCAGCGCTTGCACCGCGCGCAAGTCGAGCCAGGCACCGCCAGCGGCTACGGCGACGATGAACCCGATCGAGCCCCACAGGCGCACCGGACCGTAGCGTCCGGGCGAATCGGCGAGCGCGCCGAGCGCGATCGCGTCGACCAGCGGCAGCGCCGCGGCGGCGAGCGCGCTCGTCCCGGCGATCAGCCAGGCGATGGCGCCGAAGCCCGCCGCGTGCGGCATGAGCGCGAAACACACCGCATTGGCTGTGCAGGAGAAGAGGACGATGCCGCGCTGCCAGCCGTGCCGGTCGGCGAGCGCACCCCAGAGCGTCGGCACGACGATGCGCGCGAACGCCGGCAAGGCCACGATCCACGCGATCTCCGCCGCGCCGAGGCCGCGCGCGGCGAGATAGGCCGGGAAATAGGCTACGTAGACCCCGGCGGTCAGGAAGAAGGCGAAGTAGAAGGGCGCGAGGCGGTACGCGAGCGGCAGGCGATGCGCAAATGACAGCGGCACCGCTCTAAATTAGCATCCGCGACGATGTCGCGCGCCGCGTTGCGCGATGCCGCGCCGGGATTCCGCCTGCTGCGCTGCAAGGTGCGCCTGGAGGGTTCCGCGGCCGCGTTCGCCGCCTACGCCGAGCGCTGAGCGGCGCGCGCCAAGCGCACCGCGCCGAGCACCTTGCGCGCGAACGCCGCAGGGCCGCCACACTGTTCCTGCGCGTGCGCGAAATGCCCGTCGAGGACGATCTGCGCCAGGCCGTGCATCAGCGCCCAAGTCGCCGCGGCGGCGAACGCGGCGTCGACGCCGAACTCGGCCAAGCCCCGCTCGAGCTTTTGGTGCGCGAGCTCCGCGCGCGAGCGCAGGGCGGGATGGTCCTCCAGATCGAGCGCGCCGCCGAACATCAGGCGGAAGCGTTGCGGATGTGCGAGAGCGAATTCGACGTAAGCCTCGCCGAGCTCCCGCGCCGAGCGCCCGGCGGCGGCCTGGTCGAGCAGATCGAACCCTTCCATCGCCAGCGCGGCGAGCAGGCTGTCACGGTCGGCGAAATGGCGGTACGGGGCGTTGTGCGACACGCCGGCGGCACGCGCGGCCTCCCGCAGCGAAAGCGCCGCGCTGCCGCGCTTCTCGACCAGCTCGCCGGCGGCGCGCAAGAGGGCCGCTGGAAGGTCGCCATGATGATATGTTGTCATCGACTACATCATACCTAACCGTATGTTGTCACCGTAAACATATCACATTCAGAGAGGGTCTTATAATCGCGGCGCATGGCAGCGAACCCGGTCGCGACCCTCGAGCACGAACTTGCCGAGATGCTGGTAGAGGTGCTTCACCTCGACCTGGCGCCCGCCGCCATCGATCCGCAGGCCGGGCTGTTCGGCGAGCAGGGCCTCGGCCTCGATTCCATCGATATCCTCGAGATGGCGGTCGCCATCTCCCAGCATTACGGTTTCCAGCTGCGCTCGGACGACCCGGACAACAAGCGCATCTTCGCTTCGCTGCGCGCGCTCGGCGCGCATGTCGCGCGGCATCGCACGCAGTAGCGGCGGCGCCATGGCGCGCGTCCGGCTCCTGCTGACCATCGCGGCGCTGCTCGCCTTCCCGCTCGCCTGCCATGTGATCGGCGCGAGCGCCGACCCGCGCGCCGTCGCGCTCGCGGTGGGTGCCCCGGTCCTGCTCAACCTGATCCTGTGCGTCCTTTTCGCTCGCACGCTGCGCGGAGGCGGCGAGCCGCTCATCACCCGCTTCGCACGCGTGGCCCGAGGCGGCAGTCTGCCTGCGGAGCTCGCGCGCTACACGCGCCGCCTGACGGCCGCATGGGCCGCATTCTTCGCGCTCATGGCGATGACCTCCGCCGCGCTCGCCCTCTGGGGCTCGTTCGCCGCGTGGTCGCTGTTCACCAACGTCCTGAACTACGTACTGGTTGCGGTGTTCTTCGTCGCGGAGTATGCGTACCGCAGGGTGCGCTATCGCCAATTCCCGCACGCCAGCCCGGCCGACATGGTGCGCCGCCTGCAGGCCTACCGCCCATGGTGAGCGCCTCCCGGGCAGCCTTCTTTCCGCTGCTCGCCGGCTTCGGCGCACACGGCCGCATCGGCTGGAGCGGCGGCGCTGCCGTGACCGCGGCCCAGTTCTGCGCCACTGTGCTCGAGCTCGCCGGGCGCCTGCCGCCGAAGGGCCAGGTGATCAACCTGTGCACCGATCGCCTGCACTTCCTGGTCGGTTTCGCCGCCGCGCTGATCGCGCGGCAAACGACCCTGCTGCCGCAGTCGAGCGCTCCCGGCGCGCTGCGCGAGCTGCAGGCCGCGCACCCCGGCAGCTATTGCCTCGCCGACGACGCCTCGCTCCCCGCGGGGTTGCCTGCGATCGTGGTGCCGCCTTGGCGTCCCGTAGGCGACGGACTCGACATCCCGCCGGTGCCGGGGTCGCACGTCGCGCTGGTCGCGTTCACTTCGGGCAGCACCGGCCGGCCGCAGCCGCACGCACGCACGTGGGGCTCGCTCGTGACCGCCGCGCGCCTGCTCGGCAAGCGGCTGGGCATCGCGCCGCAAGCGCGCTGCACGATCGTCGGTACCGTGCCGCCGCAACACGTCTACGGTCTCGAGACGACGGTGATGCTGCCCTTGCAGAACGGCGCCGCGGTCGATGCGGGTCGTCCCCTGCTGCCCGGAGACATCGCCGCCGCGCTCGAGGCGCTGCCCGAGCCGCGCTGGCTCGCCACCACGCCCGCGCATCTGCGCGCGTGCGTCGAGAGCGGCGCGGCACAGCCGCGGCTCGCCGGCATCGTGAGCGCGACGATGCCGCTTTCCGCCGAGCTCGCCGCGCGCGCCGAGCGCCTGTGGTCCGCCCCGCTGCACGAGATCTACGGCTGCACCGAAACCGGCGCGATCGCGTTGCGCCGCACGGCGGGCAGCGAGCGTTGGCGCGCGACCGACGGCCTGCGGCTGCGCCAGCGCGGGGAAGCGACCTGGGCCGAAGGCGCCCAGCTCGCGGCGCCGACCCGGCTGCCCGATCGCATCGAAGTCTCCGGCGAGAGCGAGTTCGTGCTGCTCGGCCGCCCGGAGGACCTGGTCAAGGTCGCCGGCAAGCGCGCCTCGCTCGAGCAGCTCAACCGCGAGCTCGCCGCCGTGCCGGGCGTGCACGACGGCGTGTTCTTCGTCCCCGAAAGCGCGCGCGCCGTGGCGCGGCTCGCCGCGCTCGCCGTGGCGCCCGGCCGCGACGCCGCCGCGATCCTCGCCGCGCTGCGCGGGCGCATCGATCCGGCGTTCCTGCCGCGCCCGCTGCTGATCGTCGACGCGCTGCCGCGCAACGCCGCGGGCAAGCTGCCGAGGGAAGCGCTGCTCGCGCTGGCGAAGGCCGCCGCGCGGCGGCGCAGCGCTTGATCCGGATGAGCGACGAGATCGGCGCGGCGCACCCCGCCCTCGCCGGCCATTTTCCGGGCCGCCCGATCGTGCCGGGCGCGCTGCTCCTCGCCCGCGTCGCCGCCGCCGCGGAAAGGAGCTTCGGCGCGGTGCGCGGCGTGCCGACAGCGAAATTCCTTGCGCCGCTGCGGCCCGGCGAGCGCTTCGAGGTCGAGCTCGAAGCGACGGCAGCGGCCGTGCGCTTTCGCGTCATGCGCGGCGCGACGGTGATAGCCGCCGGGACGCTGCGGCTCGCCGCATGACCGCCGCCTGGCGCGAGGCCCCGGAACGCGGCACGCCCGCTGCCATGGCGCTCATCACCTGGCTTACCCTCTCGCTCGGACGCACGGCCACGCGCTGCGTGCTGCCCCCGCTCGCGCTCTACTACTACGCCCGCGCGCCGGCGGCACGGCGCGCGTCGCGCGGCTTCCTGGCGCGTGCGCTCGGGCGCACGCCGGGCGAGCGCGACGTGCTACGGCACCTTCACGCCTTCGCCTCGACGGTGCACGACCGCGTGCTGCTCGCCGCCGGACACGACCGCCCGCTCGACATAGCGGTGCACGGCACGGCCGAAGTCGAGCGCCTGCTCGCCTGCGGCCGCGGCTGCCTGCTGGTCGGCTCGCACCTCGGCAGCTTCGAGGTGCTGCGCACGCTCGGCCGCGCCGCCGGCCGCCCGCTCAGCATCCTCATGCACGAGGACAACGCGCGCAAGATGCAGGCGCTCATCTCGCGACTCGCTCCCGAGCTGCAGGCGCGCGTCATCGCGGCGGGCCGGCCCGACAGCATGCTGCGGGTAAAGGAGTGCCTTGACCGGGGCGAAATCGTTGGCCTGCTGGGCGATCGCGCGCTCGGCGGCGAGCGCACCGCGCGCTGCCCATTCCTCGGCGCGCCGGCGCGCTTCCCGCTCGGCCCGTGGCTGCTCGCGGCGGCGCTCGGCGCTCCGGTAGCGCTCTTTTTCGGCCTCTACCGCGGCGGCGCGCGCTACGAGGTCGAGCTCGAGCCCTTCAGCGAAGGCGAGCCGGTGCCGCGGGGCGCGCGCGACGCCGCGGCGGCGGACGCCGCCCAGCGCTACGCGGCGCGGCTCGAGCACCATGCGCGCCGCGCGCCCTACAACTGGTTCAACTTCTACGACTTCTGGGATGCGGGTCGCGCTTAGCGCCGTGCTCCTCAGCGCAGCGTGCTGCGCCCGAGCCGCGCCGCCGCTCGCGCCGGCCGAGCTGATGCCTGCGCTGGCCGCCGTCGCAGCCTCGCACGCGACTTTCATCGAGACCAAGCGCAGCGCACTGCTGAAGGAGCCACTCGTATCGCGCGGCACGCTCGCCTACCGGCGGCCGGACTCGCTCGAGAAACACGTGACCGAGCCTTACGACGAGCGCATCGTCCTCGACGGCGGACGGCTTACCGTCGACAACCGCACGCGCGGCCGCAAGACCACCGTCTCGCTCGCGAGCGTGCCGCAGCTCGGCGCGCTGACCGAGGCGGTCCGCGCCGTGCGTGCCGGTGACCTCGCCGCGCTCGAGCTGTACTTCGAGCTGCGCGCCGAAGGAACGCCCGAACGCTGGACGCTGTCGCTTGCGCCGCGCGCCGAGGACGTCTCGCGCTACGTCGCCGGCATCGTCGTCTCCGGCGCGGCCGGCCGCATCACGCGCATCGAAGTCGCCGAGGCGAGCGGCGATCGAAGCGTGATGGACATCCGCGAAGAGCCCAGGTGACCCGCGCGCGCCGCGCGGTCCTCGCCGCCTGGCTCCTCGTCCTCGCCGCCTGCGCGGCCTGGCTGTATACACACCTCACCGTGCAGACCGAGATGACCGTGTTCCTGCCGCCTTCGGCGACGCCGGCGCAGCGGCTGCTGCTCGGCCAGCTGCGCGAAGGGGTCGCCTCCCGCACCATGCTGATCGAGCTGCGCGGCGCCGACCCCGTCGCGCTGGCGCGCGCGAGCGGCGAGCTCGCGCGAGCGCTGCGCTCGAGCGGCCTGTTCGCGCTGGTGGCGAACGGAGATCCGGCGCTGCTCGGCGCCGAGCGCGATCTCGTGCTCGCGCACCGCTATCTCCTCAGCCCCGCGGTCACTGCGCAACGCTTCTCCACCGAGGGGCTGGCCGCCGCGCTGCGGGAGGATGCCGAGCTGCTCGCTTCGCCGGCGGGGGCGCTGCTGCGCCCGACGCTGCCGCGCGACCCGACGGGCGAGCTGCGCGAGATCGGCCGCCTGCTCGCGCCCGCGGGCGGGCCGCGCCTCGCGCACGGCGTCTGGTTCAGCCGCGACGACGGGGGCGCGCTGCTGAGCGCGCAGACGCGCGCGCCGGCCTTCGACGTCGATGCGCAGGCGCGCGCGGTCGCCACGGTGCGCGCCGCGGCGGCCCAGGCAGGCGCCGGCCGCCTCGCGGTCGCCATCGCCGGTCCCGGCGTCTTCGCAGCGCAGATGCGCGAGGCGATCGAGCGGGAGTCGTGGCGGCTGTCGGCGATCGCTTCGCTGCTCGTGCTCGCGATCCTCGCGGTGGCGTACCGCTCGGCGGGCGCGGTGGCGGCGTGCGCCCTGCCGGTGGCGAGCGGGCTGGTCGTCGGCGTCACCGCGGTGGCCCTCGGCTTCGGCGCGATCCACGGCATCACGCTCGCGTTCGGCGCCACCCTGATCGGCGAGACGGTGGACTATCCGAGCTACCTGCTGATCCACAACGCGCCCGGCGAGTCGCTCTGGCGCACACTCGCGCGCATCGGCGCCACGCTGCGCCTCGCGGTGCTCACCACGGTGTTCGGCGCGGCGGCGCTCGCCTTCTCGAGCTTCGCCGGGCTTGCGCAGCTCGGCTGGCTGACCATCGCCGGCGTGGCGGCCGGCGGCCTCGCCACCGCGCTCGTCGCCGCGATCGTACCGCCAGGCGCGGTGCGCCTGAAGCGTAGCGGGCTTGCGGCGCCGCGCTTCGCGCTTGCCGGCCGCCTGCGGGGCGCCGCGCCGTGGATCGCGGCGATCCTCGTCGCCCTGGCGGCCGCGTTCATCGTCTCGCGCCGCGACCGCCTGTGGGACGAGGACCTCGCCAACCTGAGCCCGATTCCCGAGGCGGCGAAGGCCCTCGACCAGCGCCTGCGCGCCGAGCTCGGCGCGCCCGACCTGCGCTACCTCCTCGTCGCGCGAGGCGCCGAGCGCGAGGCGGCGCTCGAGACGAGCGAAGCGGCCGAGGCATGGCTCACGGGGCGCGTCACGCAGGGCGAGCTGGCCGGCTACGATGCCGCGTCGCGCTATCTGCCGAGCCGCCGGGCGCAGCAGGCGCGGCGCGCGGCGCTGCCCGATGAAGCGACTCTCGCGCGCAACCTCGCCGCGGCGGTGCGCCGGTCTCCCTTCCGCGAAGGAGCCTTTGCGCCGTTCCTGGCCGACGTGGCGCGGGCGCGCGGCCGCGGCTTCCTCGACGCCGAGGCACTCGCCGGCACGGCGCTCGGCGTGAAGCTGTCGGCGCTCCTCGTGCGGGACGGCGAAGGCTGGGCGGCGCTCGCGCCGCTGCGCGGCGTGACCGACGGCCCGCGCCTCGCCGCGGAGGCACGGCAGGCTGGCTTCGAGCTGCTCGACCTCAAGGAGGAATCGAACCGCCTGGTCGGCGGCTACCGCGCCCAGTCGCTGCGCCTTTTCGCCCTCGGCGTCGCCGCCATCGCGGCGCTTCTCGCGCTCAGCCTGCGCAGCGTCGGCCGCGCGCTTCGCGTGCTCGCTCCCGTCGCCGCCGCCGCCCTGCTCGACGTCGCGCTGCTCGCCCTCCTCGGCCGGCAGCTCTCGCTGTTCAATCTGGTCGCGCTGCTGCTGGTCGTCGGCGTCGGCCTGAACTACGCGCTGTTCTTCGAGCGGCCGCAAGCCGATCCCGCCGAGGGGGCGCGCACGCGCCTCGCCATCGCGGTGTGCGCGGCTACGACGCTCGCCGTGTTCGGCTGCCTGATGCTTTCCCAAGCGCCGGTGCTGCGCGCGATCGGCGAGACGGTGTTCTTCGGCTGCCTGCTCGCCGCGGCGCTGTCGGCGGCCTTCGCCGGCCGCGCCGCTGGCTATACCCGGCCGGGCGCATGAAGCCGCTCGCGGTGACCGCGTTCTCCGTCGTCAGCCCGCTCGGCCGCGGCCGCGCCGCCACGCTCGAGGCATTGCGCGGCCGCCGCGGCGGCCTGCGACCGAACGACTTCGCGGACGCTCCGCTCGAGACGTGGATCGGCCGCGTCGACGGGCTGGAGGAAGCGCCGCTCGACGGCGAGCTCGGCCGCTACGACTGCCGCAACAACCGGCTCGCCGCGCTCGCCTTCGAGGAGGACGGCTTCGCCGCGGCGGTGGCACGCGCGAGGGAGCGCTACGGCGCGGCGCGCATCGCCGTGCTCCTCGGCACCACGACTTCCGGCATCGCCGAGACCGAGCGCGCATGGCGCGAGCGGCAGCCCGACGGCAGCCTGCCGCGCTGGTACCGCTACCGCGAGACGCACAACCTGTTCTCGCTCGCCGACTTCGTCCGCAGGCGCGCGCGCCTCGCGGGCCCGGCGACGACGGTCTCGACCGCCTGCTCGTCGAGCGCCAAGGTGTTCGCCGCCGCGCAGCGCCTGATCGAGGCCGGCTTCGCCGACGCCGCCGTGGTCGGCGGCGTCGACACGCTGTGCCGGCTGACGCTGCATGGCTTCCGCTCGCTCGAGCTGCTCGCGCGCGGGCCCTGCCGCCCGTGCGACGCCGAGCGCGACGGCCTGTCGATCGGCGAAGCCGCGGGCTTCGCGCTCCTCGAGCGCGCCGGCCAGCCGGCGAGCGGCCTCGCCCTCCTCGGCTACGGCGAAAGCTCCGATGCGTACCACATGTCGTCGCCGCACCCGGAGGGCGCGGGGGCCGCGATGGCGATGCGCGCCGCGCTCGAGCGCGCCGGCATGCGGCCGCGCGAGGTCGACTACATCAACCTGCACGGCACCGCGACGCCGGCCAACGACCGCGCCGAGGACGCCGCCGTGCACGCCGTGTTCGGCGACGCCGTGCCGTGCAGCTCGACGAAAGGCTGGACCGGCCACACGCTCGGCGCGGCCGGCATCGTCGAGGCCGTCGTCTCGCTGCTCTGTCTCGAGCACGGCCTGCTGCCCGGCAGCCTCAACTTGCATCGCGTCGACCCCGCGCTGCGCAGCCGCATCGCGCTCGAGGCCGAGGCGCGTCCGCTGCGCCGCGTGCTGTCCAATTCCTTCGGCTTCGGCGGCAGCAACTGCAGCCTGCTGTTCGGCGCCGCATGATCGAGGCGTTCCTCGCCGGCGTCGGCATCCTCGGGCCCGGCCTGCCGGACTGGCCCGCCGCGCGCCGCGTCCTGGCGCGCGCCGAGCCGTGGCGCGCGACGCAGGTGGCCGAGCCACGTCCCGAGTCGCTGCCGCCGAACGAGCGCAGGCGCGGCGCGCGCACCGCGCGCTGGGCAATCGCCGTGGGAGAGGAGGCGCTGTGCGGCAGCGGCGTCGCCGCCGCGGACGCCGCCGCCGTGTTCGCGTCGAGCTCAGGCGACGGCGAGACGCTCGCGCAGATCTGCGAGGCGCTGGCGCAGCCCGCGCGCGAGATGTCGCCGACGCGCTTCCACAACTCGGTGCACAACGCCGCCTGCGGCTACTGGAGCATCGCGGCCGGCTCCGGCCGGCCCGCCGTGGCACTGTGCGCGCACGACGCTTCGTTCGGCGCGGCGCTGCTCGAGGCGGGCGCCCAGATCGCCGGCGGCGAGCGGGCGGTGCTGCTCGCCGCCTACGACCTGCCCTACCCCGCGCCGCTCGACGCGGCGCGGCCGCTCGGCCAGCCGCTCGCGGTGGCGCTCCTGCTTTGCGGCGAGGAGCGCAGCCGCACGCTCGCTCGGCTGCGGCTCGAAAGCGCGTCGGCAGCGCAAGCGCCCGCCGTCGCGCCGGTCGAGCCGCTGGCGTTCGCGGCCAACCCGGCGGGGCGTGCGCTGCCGCTGCTCGCCTGCGTGGCGCGCGGCGAGGCGGCCGTCGTGCGCGTCGACCTGCCCGGCGGCGGCGCGCTCGCCGTCACGACGCGGCCATGAGGCTCGACCGCGCCGCCATCGCCGCGCTCGTGCCGCACGCCGGCGCGATGTGCCTGCTGCACGAGGTGCTCGAGGCCGACGGCGAGCGCATCCTCGCGCGCGCCATCAGCCATCGCGACCCATCGCACCCCTTGCGCGAGGGCAACGCCCTGCCGGCGCTTTGCGGCGTCGAGTATGCGGCGCAGGCGATGGCGGTCCACGGCGCGCTGCAAAAAGGTGCCGCGCAGCCCGGGATGCTGGCCGCGCTGCGCGACGTCGAGCTTGCCGCGGCGCGCCTCGACGACCTCGCTGGGGACCTGATGGTGGAAGCGCGCTGCGTGCGCAACGAAAGCGGCCGGCTGCTGTACGAGTTCTGGATCAGGGCGAACGAACGGCTGCTGCTGCACGGCCGCGCCACAGTGGTGGCGCGCTGAAGCGGATGCGCTACGCCGCCGGGTCGGCGCCCGCGTCGCGGATCACGTGCTTGCGCCGCAGCCAGGCCCGGATGCTGACCCGCGGGCTGAAAATGCTGAACAGGTAGTAGATGGCCTTGAAGGCAAGCAGGCCGAAGCGCACCGGCGTGCCGCGGAAGATGTCTCCGGCGAGGATCGAGAGCAGAGCCGCCTGCATGCTCAGGCGGCTGCTGGGGTTCAGGAACAGATAGCGCAGGATGGGCGAGGTGCCGCGGTAAATGAACCAGGTGAACGCCGCCGTGCCGCGGTGCACGCTCGCGTCATAGGCTTTCATCGCGCCGCGCGCGCGCTCGGGCCGGTCGAGGCAGGCCTCCACGGTGTCGGCGCCCACGAACGCGCTGTGCATGGCGAGGAACACTCCCGACGAGAAGATGGGATCGATGAACGCGAACGCGTCACCCAGCAGGATGTAGTTCTCGCCGACCGAGCGCCGCGAACTGTAGGAGTAGTTGCCGGTGGCGGTAACCGGCGATACCAGCGTGGCGTTGCGCAACCGTTCCGCGAGCGCCGGGCAGAGCGCAATCGTATCGAGCAGAAATTGGCGCGGCTCGGTCTTGCGCGTCTTCATGTAGTACGGCCAGCACACCGCCCCGATGCTGGTCGCATCTCCGGTGAGCGGGATGAACCAGAACCAGCCGTGGTCGAACCAGAAGATCGAGATATTGCCCTCGCTCCTGCCCGGCAGCCGCGTCGCGCCGGCGAAATGGCCGAAGATGGCGGCGCTGTTGTGCTCGCGGTTGCGCTCCTTGAAACCGAGGCGACTGGCGAGAAACGTGTCGCGCCCGGAAGCGTCGACGACGAATCTGGCCTGCCAGGCGTGCTCGCTACCGTCCTCCTGCCGAGCCATCACGTCCGCCCCGCCGGAGCGGAAATCGACTCGCGTTACGCGACTGCCCTCGACCGCGCGCGCCCCCTTGCTCACCGCGTTGCGGAACAGGATCTGGTCGAAGTCGGCCCGGCGCACCTGATAGGCGCCGGGGAAGGACTTGTCCCAGGCGTCGGCGAACTCGAGGCCCGAGGTTTTGCCGGCAGTTGTACCGACAGGCGGCGCGACGAACTCCACGCCGTATTTGGGCATGCCGATCGCCTCGATTTCCGCGGCCACGCCCAAGCGCTCGAACAAGTCCTTGTTCAGAGGCAGGAGCGACTCGCCGATGTGGAAGCGCGGGTGGTGGGATTTCTCGAGCATCACGACGTCCCGCCCCCGCTGCGCGAGCAGTGCCGAAATCGTCGATCCGGCGGGGCCCCCTCCGATCACCAGGACCTCGCACCGGGCTGCAGTCGCCATGGCGCTCCTTCTTGGGCATTATAGGGAGATGTCGCTCGCTATCGTCATCCCCGCCTATAACGAGGCGGCGACCATCCGCGGCGTTGCAGAGCGCGCGCTGCTCCAGGCGGCGCGCGTGATCGTGGTCGACGACGGCTCGAAAGACGGCACCGCGGCGGAGCTGGAAGGCCTGCCGGTGACGCTGATCCGCAACCCGCGCAACCTCGGCAAGGCGGCGAGCCTGTGGCGCGGCATGGCGCTAGCGCTGGCCGAGGACGCCGGCGCCGTGCTCACTCTCGACGCCGACGGCCAGCACCGGCCCGAGGACATCCCGCGCCTGCTCGAGGCGCACCGCGCGGATCCGGACGCGCTCGTCGTCGGCGCGCGGCTGCACCAGGGCGCCAGCTTCCCGGCCGAGCGCTACTACGCCAATCGCTTCGCCAATTTCTGGATCGCCTGGGCCGCCGGCCAGCGCGTGCAGGACAGCCAGTCGGGCTTCCGCGTCTATCCGGCGCCCCTGCTGCGCGCGCTTCCGCCTCGCGTCGGCCGCGCGGCGGGCTTCGTCTTCGAGAGCGAGGTGCTGATCGAGGCCGGCCGGCGCGGCACGCGCCTCGCCTGGGTGCCGATCCCCGCGATCTACGAGCCGCGCGCGCGCCCCAGCCACTTCCGGCCGGTCGCCGACGTCGCGCTGATCACGTGCATGGTGGCCTGGAAGCTCGTCTCGCGCGGCCTCTACCTGCGCGGCCTGCTGCGGTCCTTGCGCGGCGCGTAGGGATTGCGCCCGGTGCGGAACTCGATGCGCATCGGCGTGCCGACGAGCGCGAACTTGTCGCGGAAGAAGCCCTCGAGGTAGCGCTTGTAGGAATCGGGCACGCGGTCGAGGGCGTTGCCATGGATGATTACGCGCGGCGGGTTCATCCCGCCCTGGTGCGCATAGCGTAGCTTGGGCCGCACCAGGCCCACTTTCGGCGGCGACTGTCGCTCGAGGGCGGCCGCCAGCGCGCGCGTCAGCTTCGGCGTCGGCAGCTTGGCCATTGCGGCGCCGAACGCGGCGTCGACCGAGCGCACCAGGAGCGGCAGCCCCTTGCCCTCCTTGGCCGAAATGTTGTGCACCTCGGCGAAGCTGAGGAAGCCCAGCTTCCAGGCCACCTCGTGCTTCATCTTGTCGCGCGCCGCCTTGTCGGCGGCGTCCCATTTGTTCACCGCGAGGACGACGGCGCGGCCGCGCTCGAGGATGTAGCCGGCGACGTGCGCGTCCTGCTCGGTGACGCCCTCGGCTGCGTCGAGCACCAGCACCGCGACGTTCGCGGCCTCGATCGCCTGCAGCGCCTTGACGATGGAGAAGTATTCGGCGCCCTCGCCGGTCCTGCCGCGGCGGCGCAGGCCGGCGGTATCGATCAGCGTGTAGCGCCGTCCGGCGCGCTCGAACGGCACCTCGATCGGGTCGCGCGTGGTGCCGGGCTGGTCGAAGGCGATGACCCGCTCCTCGCCCACCAGGGAATTGACCAGCGTGGACTTGCCGACGTTGGGCCGGCCGACGATGGCGACGCGGGGATGACCGTGCTCCTCGTCCTCTTTTTCTTCCGCGTCGGGAAAGCCCTTCAGCACGACCTCGAGCAGATCCGCAATGCCTTCGCCGTGCGCGGCGGAGATGGCGAGAGGCTCGCCGAGGCCGAGCTCATGAAACTCGGAGACCGCGGTGTGAGACTGCATGCCCTCGGTCTTGTTGACCGCGAGGTGCAGCTTTTGCTTGGTCTTCCTCAGCTTGGTCGCGATCGCGCGGTCGCCGGGGGCGAGGCCGGCACGGCCGTCGACCAGGAAGATCACCGCGTCGGACTCCGCGATCGCCTGCTCGGCCTGGCGCGCCATCTCGACGTACACGCCCTCGGCCTGCGGCTCGAGGCCGCCGGTATCGATCACCAGGTAAGGGCGGCCGCCGAGGCGGCCGTCGCCGTAGTGCCGGTCGCGCGTCACGCCCGGCAGGTCGTGCACGATGGCGTCGCGGGTGCGCGTGAGCCGGTTGAAGAGGGTCGACTTGCCGACGTTAGGGCGCCCGACGAGAGCGATGACCGGCTTCACGGCGCGAGGGCGTACAGCCCTCCGTCCTGGGTCTGCACCAGGATGCCATTCGGCAGCGCGACCGGCGCCACCCGCACCGGGCCGCCGCGCGTCGAGTAGCGGGTGACGAAGTTGCCGGTGTCGCGGTCGAGGAAGTGCACCTCGCCCTCGAAATCGCCCACCACCACCAGCGCGCCCGCCGGCAGCGGCAGCGACAGCTGGCGGTTGGCGAGCTTCTCCTGCTTCCAGACCGTCGCGCCATTGCTGCGATCGAATGCCTGCAGCGTGCCGCGCTCGTCGGCGACGAAGGCATAGCGCGAATCGACGCTGACGCCGGTGACGGTGGAAAGATCGCGCGCCCACAGCAGCTTGCCGCTTTCGGCCTCGAAGCAGCCGGCGCGACCCTGGTAGGCGGCGGCGCAGACCTCGCGTCCCTCCAGCGCGGGCTCGCCCACCACGTCGCTCACGCGCTCGAGCTCGTTGGCGCCCTTCGGCAGCGACACCGTTGCCTCCCAGCGCTGCGCGCCGTTCTGCAGCGCCACTGCGACCAGCTTGCCGCCGCTGAAACCGCCGAAGGCGGTGTCGCCGGTGATCGCCACATTGTTCGGCACGCGCAGGAACAGCGCGCCCGCTGCGCGCTGGTACACCCAGCGGCGCTTGCCGTCGTCGGCGCCGAAGCCAAAGATGCGGCTGTCGACGCTGCGCACGACCACCAGGCCGGCGGCGACCGTCGGCGGCGTCAGCACCTCGCTCGAGGCGCGCGCGCGCCAGCGCACCTTGCCGCTTTCGGCGTCGAGCGCGATCACTTCGCCTTCCTCGGTCGCCACTGCCACGGTGCGCGAGTCGGCGCCCACGCCGCCGGAAAGCTGGCGCTCGGTGTCGGTGCTCCAGGCCTGGTTACCAGTGGCGGCGTCGAGGCGCGTCACGTAGCCGCCCCGCGAGGCCATGTAGACCGCGTTACCGGCGACCGCCGGGACGAACGTGAAGCGGTCTCCCGGGCCGGCGTCCGCCGACCACAGCAGCTTCACTTCCTTCGGATGGACGAGTTCCGGCAGGGGCGCGGGCTCGGGACCCTTCGGGCTGCTGCAGGCGCCGAGCGCCAGCGCGGCGGCGAGCGCCGCCGCCCGCGAAGCGAGGCTGCCGGCCATCGGCTATCCCCCCAGCGCGTCGAGGCGCATGCGCAGCGTCTCGCGCAGCGGCGCGTCCTGCGGCCCGGCCTTGTCGAGCGCGAGCTTGTAGGCGGCCTTCGCCTCGGCCGGCTTGCCCTGCGCGACGAGCACGTCGCCCTTGAGGGCGGCGTACTGCGAATCGTAAGCGGCGCCGTGCGAAGCCTCGACCTGCGTCAGCGCCTCATCGTAGGCTTTCTCGTCGAGCGCCACCGCGGCGAGGCGCAGCCGCGCCAAGTCGCGCAGGTCGTCGGAGGACGAGCGCTCGATCACCCACTGCAGCTGCGCCTTCGCGCTCTTCGGGTCGTTGTGGTCGTAGTAGTAGCGCGCGGCGACGAGCGCGCCCATCGAGGCATAGAGGGTGCGCGGATAGTTCTCGACCAGCGAGCCGGCGGCGTCGCGCAGCGCCTTGGCGTCGCCGGCGATCGTCGCCTTGCCGACGGTCTCGAAGAGGGCCGCCGCGTGCGTCGCCTGGTTCGCCTGATAGACCTTCCAGTAGCGCCAGCCGGCGAAGGCCACCGCCGCGCCGACGATCACGGCGACCACCACGTTGCCGTGCGCCTTCCACCAGGATTTCAGCTCGGCGAGCTGCTCCTGCTCTTCGAGGTCGAGGGCCACTAGCCGGCCCGCCTGCCGAGCGGCACGTTGTTGCGCACGGCGAGCAGCACGCCATCGCGCTCGAGCGTCATCTGCGGGACTTCCTCTCTCAGCAGTTTCATCGAAACCCTATTCTCCTTCACCTCGTTCTCGCCGACGATCAGCGCGCACAACGCGCCGCTCGCGTTGGCCCGGCTCATCTGCGACTTGAAGCTCGTCTCGCCGGCGTGCTGCATCACGCGGTAGCCCGCCTTGCGCAGCGCCTCGGCGATGCCGAGTCCGTAGGCGAAGGCCCCTTCGCCGCGGCAAACCAGGTAAATATGCGGCGGCGCCGCCCTGGCGGTACTGCCCGCCTCTTCGAGCAGCGCCAGCAGCCGCTCGTTGCCCATGGCGAAGCCCGTCGCAGGGGCAGGCTTGCCGCCAAGCTGCGCGAACAGCCCATCGTAGCGCCCGCCGCCGCACACCGTGCCCTGCGCGCCGAGCCGGTCCGAGACCCACTCGAAAACGGTGAGATTGTAATAGTCGAGGCCCCGCACCAGCCGCGGATTGAGCTGGAAATCGATCTTTTGCGACTTCAGCAGGCTCTTCAGCCCGTCGAAGTGGGCGCGCGACGCCTCGCCGAGGAAATCCATCATCGAGGGCGCCGTGGCGACGAGCTCCTTCACCATCGGGTTCTTCGAGTCGAGCGTGCGCAGCGGGTTGGTCTTCAACCGCCGCTTCGCGTCTTCATCCAGGCGGTCCTCATTCTTTAGAAGATACCCTTGGAGTTCGGATCGGTATTTTGCCCGCTCCTCCGCGGAGCCGATGTTGTTCAGCTCGAGCCGGATGCCTTCCAGGCCGAGCCGGCGCCACAGCGCGGCGCACATGACGATGTGCTCGGCGTCGACGTCCGGGCCCGGATAGCCGAGCGCCTCGACGCCGTACTGGTGGAACTGGCGGTAGCGGCCCTTCTGCGGGCGCTCGTGACGGTACATCGGCCCGGCATACCACACGCGCTTCGGGCCGTCGTGCAGCAGGCTGTGCTCGATCGCGGCGCGCACGCACGAGGCGGTCCCCTCCGGGCGCAGAGTCAGCTCCTCGCTGTTGAGCTGGTCGTGCCAGGAGTACATCTCCTTCTCGACGATGTCCGTCGCCTCGCCGATCGCGCGGCGGAAGAGCTGCGTGTTCTCGACCAGCGGCGTACGCAGGTTGCGATAGCCGTACTGCGCTAGCCAGTCCTGCACCTCGGCCTCGAACCACAGCCAACGCTCGGCCTCGTCGGGCAGGACGTCATTCATCCCCCTCACCGCCTGGATCGGGTTCATGCCCGGTAATGCGTCGCCACGTACTTCTCGACGATCGCCTGGAATTCCTCGGCGATGCGGCCGCCCTTGAGCGTCACTGTCTTCTCGCCGTCGACATAGACCGGCGCGACCGGCGTCTCGTTGGTGCCGGGCAGGCTGATGCCGATGTTGGCGTGCTTGGACTCGCCCGGCCCGTTCACCACGCAGCCCATTACCGCCACGCGCATGTTCTCGGCGCCGGGATGGGCGGCCTTCCAGACCGGCATCTTCTCCCTGAGGAACACCTGGATTTTCTCGGCCAGCTCCTGGAAGTAGGTGCTGGTGGTGCGGCCGCAGCCCGGGCAGGCGCTCACCATCGGCGTGAAGGCGCGCAGGCCCATCGTCTGCAACAGCTCCTGCGCGACGATCACCTCGCGCGTGCGGTCGCCGCCGGGCTCGGGAGTGAGCGAGATGCGGATCGTGTCGCCGATGCCTTCCTGCAGCAGCACGCCCATCGCCGCCGAGGAGGCGACGATGCCCTTCGAGCCCATCCCGGCCTCGGTAAGCCCGAGGTGCAGGGCGTAGTCGCAGCGCGCCGCCAGCGCGCGGTAGACCGCGATCAGGTCCTGCACCTGGCTCATCTTGCAGGAGAGGACGATGCGCTCGGCCGGCAGCCCGAGCTCCTCGGCGTACTTCGCCGAGTCGAGCGCGGAGCGGATGACTGCTTCGCGGGTTACTACCAAAGAATCCAGGGGTTCAGCAAGCCGGGCATTCTCATCCATCAGCTTCGCCAGGAGCTCCTGGTCGAGGCTGCCCCAGTTGACGCCGATGCGCACCGGCTTGTCGTGCTTGCAGGCCACCTCGACCATCTGCGCGAACTGGCGGTCGCCCTTCTCGCCGCGGCCGACGTTGCCGGGGTTGATGCGGTACTTGGACAGCGCCTCGGCGCACGCCGGGTACTCGGTCAGCAGGCGGTGGCCGTTGTAGTGGAAGTCGCCCACCAGCGGCACGTTGACGCCCATGCGGTCGAGCTGGTCGCGGATGTGCGGCACGGCGGCAGCGGCCTCGGGCGTGTTGACGGTGATGCGCACCAGCTCCGAGCCGGCCAGCGCCAGTTCCTTGACCTGGATGGCCGTCTCGATCACCTGCACCGTGTCGGTGTTGGTCATCGACTGCACGCGCACCGGCGCGTCGCCGCCGACCGTCACGACGTTGCTGCCCCAGGCGACCCGCGCCTGGCGCGAGCGGCGCGCCGCGACATACGTCGCCACGGCCGCCACGGCCGTTCTGCTTCTTTGGAACCTCGGCCTCATCTTTCAGTGGGGCATGCACTGGATTCCCGAGCGCGGACCCATCTCTTGGCGTGCGGCGGCGCACAACCAACTCGCCGTTGTCCCCGAGGAAGCCGCCTCCAATCT
>DASXKY010000092.1:0-19066 GCA_036496555.1 Burkholderiales bacterium
TGTCGGGGCTTGCGCCGAGGGAGACGAACGCGCCGCCGCGGGAGACGAACACGCAGCCGCAGGCACGCCCGGCGGACGTGCCGCCGCCCAAGCCGATCGACTACAAGAAGGGCGAGGACGTGAACGCAGAGGGCCAGCCGACCGACATTTTCGGGAGTACATCCGGCCCAACGTTCATTCCGCTCGTTTCCGGCAGCGGCTATTTCGTGAACGCGGTCTACCAGGATGTTTCCGGTGCACCGGCCGCCTCGTTCGGCGCAAACATGGTGGCGAGCTTCGACGCCACCGGTAGGCTGACCCAGTTCAAGCCCTCTTCAGGGAGTCCCGTCATCGGCATCGGCAGCGGGAGCCAGGCCGATTTCGGCAGCGACGGCGTGCTCGCCTGGGGACGCTGGACCGGCACGGTCGATCTCAACGGCGCGCCGATGACGTATAGCGCAAACCAGGGCCTGCACTACGTCGTGGGCATGCCTACGCCGACCATGCCGATCAGCGGCAGCGCGACCTACACTCTCATGGGCGCGAGCCAGCCGACCTACATGGCGGGCAATACCGCGCCGGGTACGCTCACGGGCGCTTCGCTGACCGCGACCTTCCTCTCCACCGCGGTGAACCTCAGCCTCAGCATGACCGTCGCCATGCCGGACCGTACGTACCTGATGAACGGCTCGGGCACCGGATCGGGCAGCAGCTTCACGCTGAGTCCGTCAACGTCGGGCTGCTTCTCGGGTTGCAGCTCCACGGTCTTCGGCTTCTTCGCGGGCGCAAGCGCGGACCGCGTGGGCCTCACGTACCACATCAGCGATTCGCCCAACAACGTTTTCGGCGCGGCGGCCCTCAAGAAGTAGCCGCACTTGAACGGCGCCGACGAGCTTTTCGCGGCGGCGCTGCGCCTGGAGGATGCCGGGCGCCCGCACGAGGCGCTCGAGCAGTATCGCCTGCTTCTCGGCGCGTGGCCGCAGAACACCGACGCCTGGCACAACCGCGGCCTGCTTCTGGCGCGGCTCGGCCGCCTGGACGAGGCGGAGCGCAGCCATCGCGAGTACGTACGGTTGCATCCCGGGCAGGCGCGGCCGCATGCCGACCTTGCGGACGTTCTGCTGCCGCTGGAGCGCTATGAAGAGGCGTTGCGCCATGCCGGACAGGCCTGCGTTTTGGATTCCAAGGCGTTCCTGCCCGCGCTGAGCGCGGGCCTCGCCTGCGCGATGCTCAAGCGCTTCGACGAGTCGGCCGGCTGGTTCGGGCGCGCCCACGATGCAGACCCCCAGGGCTTCGCCCGCTTCGTCTCGATGCGCCTCGGCGCGATCGGGCTGGACCGCGACCTAGACCCGCGGGCGATCTATCTGATCCGCGAGTTCGATCGTCTCGAGGCCTGTGACTGGAGCCGCTATCGTGAATACCTCCGCGACTTCGATGCGCTGGTGCAGGCAGGCGTGTCGGCGCCTCCGTTGGTGCTGCGCTCGCTCGCCCTGCCGCTTCCACTGGCGATCCGGCGCAGGCTCGCCGACGCCGCGGCGCGGCGCCTGTCGGGCGGGACGCCGCCCGCCGCACCGCCGCGCGCACGCCGCGCGGGCCGCATCCGTGTCGGCTACATATCGCCGGACTTCCGCGCGCATCCGACCGGGATGCTCAGCAGCCCGCTGTTCCGCCTGCACGATCGCGCCCGCTTCGAGGTCCATGCGTTCGCCCTCTCGCCGTCGGACGACAGCCAGTGGCGCCGGGACGTCGAGCGCCACGCCGATCGGTTCCATTCCCTGCCGAGCAGGCCGCGCGAAGCCGTCGCTGTCCTGCGGGAGGCGGAGCTCGACGTCGCGGTGGACCTCGCCGGCGCCACGACCGGCGCCGTGCCGGAGCTTTTTCTCGCGCGGATCGCTGCGGTGCAGGTGTCCTACCTCGGCTTCCCCGGCGGCAACGGAACCGGCATGGCCGACTATCTCGTTTGCGACGCGGTATGCGTTCCGGGCGAAGAGGCCGCGGGATACAGCGAGGCGCTGGCAAGACTGCCGGGCTCGTTCTGGATGGCTGACCCGTCGCCGCCCACCGCGCCCGCGAGTCGCGCCGGCGCTGGCCTGGCCGATGATGCGGTGGTCCTCTATGCGCACCACCCCGGCCAGAAGATCTTTCCCGAGCTCTTCGCTGCCTGGGCAAGAATCCTGCACGCGGTGCCGCGGGCCGTGCTCTGGCTGCTGGAAGACCGGCCACGCACCCGCCACAACTTGAGTCGCGAAGCTGCGGCGTTGGGCGTTCCTGCGCAACGCCTCGTTTTCGCGCCAAGGGTTCCCTACGCGGAGTATCGCGCGCGGATCCCGCTGGCCGACCTGGCGCTAGATACGCCGATCTACAACGGCGGGGCGACCACGCTTGACGCGCTCACGGCCGGGATTCCGGTGCTGACTTGTTCGGCCCCCGGCTTCGCCGGCCGCATGGCCGCCAGCGCGCTGCGCGCGGCGGGTCTGCCCGATCTGGTCCACCGTGATCTCGAGGCGTATACCGAAGCAGCGATCCGGCTGGCGAGCGACGCGCGGCAGAGGAAGACGGTCGCGACGCGCGTCGCCGCCGCGCGGCGATCGCCGCTCTTTGATGCCGCGACGCGCACGCGTGAGCTCGAGAGCGCATACGAAAGGATGCACGAGCGCGCCGTCCGCGGCGAGGCGCCGGACAGCTTCGACCTCTAGGCGCTCAGCTCTCCGCCCACATCCGCAGCAGGTTGTGGTACGCGCTGCTCAGCGTTTCAATCTCCGGCGGGCGCGGCGCCTTGCGAGCGAGGCTGCCGATCGTCACGTCGATGTCGAACAGAATTCGCCGCCGCCCTTCGTCGCGCACCAAGCTCTGCACCCAAAGCACCGCCGCCAGCCGGGAGCCGCGCGTCACGGTTTCGACGCGATGGTGGCTGCTCGCGGGATAGACGATGATTCCCCCCGACGGGAGCTTCACCCGGTGCGCGCCGAACGTATCCTGGATGACCAGCTCGCCGCCGTCGTAGTCCTGCGGCGCGCTGATGAAGAGGGTAGCCGCGACGTCGGCGCGAATCGGTGCAGGCACGCCGAGAATGGAGGCGTCGAGGTGATCGCCGTACCCCATGCCCTTGTCGTAGCGGTTGAACACGGGTCCGAACATGCGCTGTGGCAGCGCCGCGGAGAAAAACAGCGGGTTGCGCCGCAGCGCCTCCAGCACGCGCGGAGAGCAGGTGCGCGCGCCGTCGCCGTCGACCGGCAGCTGCAGGTTGCGCTTGGCCTCCTGCGCACCGGCGCCGGCGGTGGCGCGGCCATCCTCGAAGCGCGCATGCGCAAGATCCCTGCGCAAAGACGCGACCTCGTCGGCGCTCAGCACGTCCGGTATCTGCAGCAGCATCAGGTGGCCTCGAGCTTGTAGGCGATCGTCACCCGTAGTCCGGAGTAAAGGCGCGCCGGGGCGCGGCCGTAGTGCGGCACGCGCGAATCGAAGAACACGGCGCGGTTGGGCTCCGGCTTGAGCGCGGCGACGATCTCGCCGCGCTCGTCGACGAACATTGTCTCGCCTTCCCATTCCGGGCGCCATTCCGGCATCGGGTAATAGAGCAGGGTATAGGTGCCGGCGCGCCCGTCATCGCGATGCGCGCGGCCACCCTGTCCGTAGGTGTGGCCGTTCGCGTACTGTCTCACCATGCGCAACGCGCTTCCCGCCAGCTGCTCGCAGCGCGGCCTCGCGTGCTCCCAGAGGCGCCTGACCGGCGTGCTGTCGTCGAGATCCATCTTCCAGAAGGGCACGGCGCCATCTTCCGTCGACTGGTTGCCGAAATACCAGCGCTTCTCCAAACAGGCGTTCCACACCTCGCGGTGCAGATCTGCAGGAGCGAGGTCGGGCAGGAACTGGATGATGAGGCGCGTCGGTTCCATTTAACCCTGCACCGAATACCCGCCGTCGACCGGAATCGCCGTGCCGGTGACGAAGTCGGAGGCGGCCGAGCAGAGGAATACCGCGATGCCGGCGAGATCGGCCGGTTCGCCCCAGCGACCGGCCGGCGTTCGCGCGAGCACCCGCTCGTGGAGGCCTTTCACCTGCTCGCGCGCGTTGCGCGTGAGGTCGGTGTCGATCCAGCCCGGCAGCACCGCGTTGACCTGAATGCGGTCGCGCGCCCAGGCGGTGGCGAGCGCGCGCGTCAGCTGGACGATGCCGCCCTTGCTCGCGCCGTAGGGCGCGACGAAGGAGGCGCCGAAGATGGACATCATCGAGCCGATGTTGACGATCTTGCCGCCGCCGGCCTTCTGCAGGTGCGGGTAGGCGGCCTGCGAGGCGACGAAGGCGCTGGTCAGGTTGACGTCGAGCACGCGCTTCCACTCGTCGAGCGTGTACTCCTGGGGCGTCTTGCGGATGTTGATGCCCGCATTGTTGACGAGGATGTCGAGCCGGCCGAGGCGCTTTGCGGCCTCGTCCACCAAGGCGCGGCATTGCGACTCCTCGCCGATGTCTCCGCGCAGGGCGATCGATCCGGCGGGCAGGCCCTTGAGGGCCGCTGCGTTCTTTTTCTCGTCGCGCCCGGCGATCGCCACCTTCGCGCCGGCGGCGGCGAGGCCGCGCGCCATGCCGAGGCCGATGCCGCCGTTGCCGCCGGTGACCAGCGCGCTCTTGCCCTTGAGGTCGAACAGGTCCATGGGATTAGTTGACTAAAGCAAGTAATTGAGGGAAGGTCGCGGCGTGCACGTCGACGCCGTCCGCCGCTTCAACCGATTCTACACACGCCGCGTCGGCGCGCTGCGCGCCGGCCTGCTCGGCAGTCCCTATCCGCTGCCCGAGGCGCGCCTGGTCTACGAGATCGGCCACCGCGGACGCTGCACAGCGAGCGAGCTCGCCGGCGAGCTTGACCTCGACGCGGGCTACCTCAGCCGGCTGCTGCGCGGCCTCAGGCGGCGCGGGCTGGTGGGCGCCGAGCGCGCAGCCGAGGACGCGCGCTCGAGCGTGCTTTCGCTCACCGGCAAGGGACGCCGCGCCTATGCGCTGCTCGACTCGCGCTCGCGCGAGGAGGTGGGCGTCATGCTGCGCGGCCTGCCCGGCGCCGAGCGCGAGCGGCTGGTCGGCGCCATGCGCACCGTCGAGAACCTGCTCGAGAACAAGCGGCCGCGGGTGGCCTTGCGTGGCCACCGGCCCGGCGACGTCGGTTGGGTGGTGCAGCGCCACGGCGCGGTGTACGCCGCCGAGTACGGCTGGGACCAGAGCTTCGAGGCGCTGGTCGCCGGCATCGCCGCCAAGTTCCTGACTGACTTCGATCCCGCGCGCGAGCGCTGCTGGATCGCCGAAGCCGACGGCGAACCCGTGGGTTGCGCGTTTTTGGTGAAAGAGACGAATTCGACCGCGAAGCTGCGCCTGCTGCTCGTCGAGCCGCGCGCCCGCGGGCTCGGGCTGGGCCGGCGCCTGGTGCGCGAGTGCGTCGCCTTCGCGCGGGCCAAGGGCTATCGCAAGCTGGTGCTCTGGACGCAGTCGAACCTGGTAGCGGCGCGGGCGATCTACAAGGCTGAGGGCTTCGCGCTGAAGCGCACCGAGAAGCATGCCAGTTTTGGCGTTCGGCTTACCGGCGAGTACTGGGAGTTGCCGCTCTAGCTACGCCGCGGCCCGTCCCTAGGCCGCTGCTCGAAATTTGACCGAGCGGTTGCGCCCTTCCTGCTTCGCCGCGTACATCGCGTGATCGGCATGGGCGGCGAGCGCGTCGAGGCTCGCGCCGTCCTCCGGGAAAGTGGCGATGCCGATGCTGACGCTCGAGGTAATGGGCTGGCTGCCGTGCTCTAGCGCGCGCGCGCTGATGGCGTTGCGGATGCGCTCGGCGACCTCGAAGGCGCCCTTGGACGGGGTTTCCGGCAGCAGCACGATGAACTCGTCGCCGCCGTAGCGGGCCGCGACGTCGGTGAAGCGCAGCTCGGCCTGGATGGTGTCGGCGAGATGGCGCAGCAGCCGGTTGCCGGCCTCGTGGCCGTGGCCGTCGTTTACCGCCTTCAGGTTGTCGGAATCGATCATCAGCACGCTGGTGGCGCGGTTGTGGCGCATCGCCTGCGCGAACAGGCGGTTCGCAGCGATGGCGAAGCCGCGCGTGTTGAACAGGCCGGTGAGCTCGTCGGTCTCGGACAGGAGCTTCGCCCGCTGCAGGCCGAAGCGGATGTCGGCCGAGAACATGGTGGTGATGTAGGCGACCAGCAGCACCGGCGTGAGCTGCGCGGCGAAGCCGGCGGCGAAGCGCAACGAGAGCAGGTCGCCCGGCGAATTGCCGCCGAGGTAGATGTAGCAGGCGGCGATCAGCGCGACGATGCTGAGGGTGGTGATCTTGCCCAGCGTCAGCGCGGCGGTGATCACCGGCAGCAGGAAAGCGTTGACCAGCGGGCCGCCGAGGCCGTCGGTAAAGCGCAGCACCCAGGTGACGAAGGCGATCATGCCCCAGGTCTCGATGGCGATCTTCCAGCGCGTCTCGCGCCGGTAGAAGTTCGCATAGCGGAAGCTCATCACCAGCGCGGCGTAGAAGAACAGCCCCGCCGAGACTGCCGCCGCGGCCTCGGGATCGTCGCGCTCGCCGGCGAAGACCTGGTAGAGCAGCACGAGGATCAGCAGCAGCCAGTGGATCTCGGCCACCGTGCGCGAGATGCCGCGCAGTTCTTCCTGCTCGATCGAGACCTGCTGCGGCGGGGAGACGGACAGCGCCATTTTCTTGCGGGTATTATCCGACGCCATGGATTCATCCGCCAAGGGATTGCGCGTGCTCGTCACCGCCGGGGGCGCCGGAATCGGGTGCGCTATCGCACAAACTTTCCGCGCTCACGGCGCGCGGGTGCAGGTCTGCGACGTCGATGAGAAGGCGCTCGCCGCGCTGCCCCGGGAGATCTTTCGCGTGCGCGCCGACGTCGCCAGCCTCGCCGACGTCGATCGCCTGTTCGAGGAGGTGAAGCACAACCTCGGCGGCCTCGACGTCCTGGTGAACAACGCCGGCATCGCCGGCCCCACCGGCAAGGTGGAGGAGTTGCGGCCGGAGGACTGGGACCGCTGCATCGCGGTCGACCTCAACGGCATGTTCTACGTGACGCGCAAGGCGATGCCGCTCATCAAGGCGGCGGGCGGCGGCAGCATCATCAACCTGTCGTCGACCGCCGGGCGGCTGGGCTTTCCCCTGCGCACGCCGTACGCGGCCGCCAAGTGGGGCGTCGTCGGCCTCACCAAGTCGCTCGCCATCGAAGCCGGGCCGGACAAAGTGCGCGTCAACTGCCTGCAGCCGGGCATCGTCGAGGGCGAGCGCTACGAGCGGATCATCGCCGCCAAGGCGAAGGCCACCGGTGAACCCGTCGAGGCGGTGCGCGCCGCCATGCTGGCCGGCACCAGCCTGCGGGCGGGCGTGTCGGCGCAGGAAGTCGCGGACATGGCGCTTTATCTCGCCACCGCGCCCGGACGCCACATCACCGGCCAGGCGATTTCGATCTGCAGCGACTTGCGCTACTACCCCGACTAGAATTACGGCTCCTTTTCGGGATCGATCCTATGGCGGCAGCGCAAGGCAAAGTCATCATCACGTGCGCCGTCACCGGCGCGATCCACACGCCGACCATGTCGCCGTACCTGCCGATCTCGCCCGAGGAGATCGCCGAGGCGGCGATCGGCGCGGCGAAGGCGGGCGCGGCGATCGTCCACCTGCACGCGAGGAACCGCAAGGACGGCAGCCCGACGCAGGACCCGGAGGTGTTCCGCGAGTTCCTGCCGAAGATCAAGGCGGCGAGCGACGCCGTCATCAACCTGACGACCGGCGGCGCGCCGACGATGACGGTGGAAGAGCGGCTGCAGCCGGCGCTGAAGCTCAAGCCGGAGGTCGCCTCGCTCAACATGGGCTCGATGAACTTCGGCCTCTACGAGATGCTCGGGCGCTACAAGGACTTCAAGTACGACTGGGAGAAGCCCTACCTCGCGAACTCGGACGACCGGATCTTCAAGAACACGTTCAAGGACATCGCCCACATCCTGCAGAGCTGCGCGGACAATGACACCCGCTTCGAGGTCGAGTGCTACGACATCGGCCACCTCTACACCTGCGCGCACTTCCTCGAGCGGCGCCTGATCAAGCCGCCGCTGTTCATCCAGTCGGTGTTCGGCATCCGCGGCGGCATCGGCAACCACCCGGAGGACGTCATCCACATGAAGCGCACCGCCGACCGTCTGTTCGGCGACGCGTACTACTGGTCGGTGCTGGGCGCGGGCCGCGCGCAGATGCAGATCGCCGCGCAGGCCGCCGTGATGGGCGGCAACGTGAGGGTGGGCCTGGAGGACAGCCTGTGGCTCGGCCGCGGCCAGCTGGCGAAGAGCAACGCCGACCAGGTAGGCAAGGCAAAAAGGATACTGGAGGAGCTGGGCCTTTCCGTCGCGACTCCGAACGAGGCGCGGGAGATGCTCAAGCTGAAAGGAGGCAGGAATGTGGCTTTTTAGGATTCTTCTCTTACTGAGTCTCGCGTTCCCCGTTTTCGCCCAGGACTGGCCGACCAAGACCGTCAAGTTCGTCTCGCCGTACCCGCCCGGCGGCTCGGTCGATCCGCTCGCTCGGCTCTTCGCCGGCAAGCTGAGCGAATCACTCAAGCAGCCGTTCATCGTCGAGAACCGCACCGGCGCCTCCGGCATCATCGGCACCGACTACGTGGCGAAGAGCGCGCCCGACGGCTACACCTTCGTCTTCATCTTCGACACGCACGCGGTGCACCAGGCGCTCAGCCCGAAGCTGTCGTTCGATCCGGTCAAGGACTTCGCGCCGGTGATGCTGGTCGGCTACGCGCCGATGGCGATCACCACCGCCATGTCGAAGCCCTACAAGAGCTTCGCCGACGTCCTTGCCGCGGCCAAGGCGAAGCCCGACACGATCTCCATGGGCAACGTCGGCAACGGCTCGCTCGCGCACCTCACCACCATCGTCCTCAACCAGGCGGCGGGCGTGCGCTTCGTGCCGGTGCCCTACAAAGGCGGCGGGCCGCTGACCACCGACCTGATCGGCGGGCAGATCGACCTCGCCATGGCCTCGACCGCCGCGCAGGCGGTCCACGTCAGAAACGGCAAGATGCGCGCGCTAGCACTGACCGGCGATCGCCGCTCGCACACCATGCCCGACGTGCCGACGCTGAAGGAGCTCGGCATCGACGTCACGGCGAACGCCTGGTGGGGCATCCTCGCGCCGGCGAAGACGCCCAAGCCGATCATCGACAAGCTGGTGGTCGAGCTGCGCAACGTCATCGCGCTCCCCGAGGTCACGCAGATGTTGCGCGAGACCCTCGGCATGGAGGTGATCGCGCTGGGGCCCGACGCCACGCAGAAGTGGATCGTCGACGCCATGACGCGCTGGGGCAAGGTGGTCCGCGACAACGGCATCAAGGGCGAATGAGCTTGAAATGGGCGTCGCTAGGTTGTGCATGGTCCGCCATGGCGAAACCGCGTGGAACGCCGCGCGTCGCATACAGGGGCAGCTCGACTTGCCGCTGAGCGACGCCGGCCGCGAGCAGGCGCGCTGCGTCTCGCGCGCCCTGCCGCAGGGGCGCTTCGCCGCGCTCTATGCAAGCGACCTCCTGAGGGTGCGCCAGACCGCCGAGCCCGCCGCCGAGAGGCACGGGCTGCGGCCCCGCCTCGAGCCGGCCTTGCGCGAGCGCCACTACGGCAGCTTTCAGTCGCTCACGTTCGACGAGGTGAAGGCGGCCCGGCCCGAGGACTACGCCCGCTATCTGGCGCGCGACCCCGAGTTCGATTTCGGCGGCGGCGAAAGCTTGCGCGATTTCTCCTCGCGAGCGCTCGCCTGCCTGAGCGCGATCGCCGAGCGTCACGCCGGCGAGGAGGTTCTCGTGTTCACCCACGGCGGGGTGCTCGAGATGGCCTACCGCCGCGCGAAAGGCCTGGACCTTTCGGCGCCGCGCGATTTCGAGACCCCGAACTGCGCGCTCAACTGGGTCGAGGCCGGGGCGTCGTGGCAGGTGCTCGGCTGGGCCGAATGCGGGCACCTGCAATGAAGCTCGCGGTCCTCGACGACTATCAGCGCGTCGCCCTGCAGTCCGCCGACTGGAGCGCGCTGAAGGGCGTCCAGGTGAAGGTCTACGACGCGCCATTCGCCTCGCTGGACGAAGCAGCGCGCAAGCTGAAGCCGTTCGATGTGCTCTGCCTGATGCGCGAGCGGATGCCGTTTCCGCGCAAGCTGGTGGAGAAGCTGCCCAACCTGAAGTTCGTCAGCCTGACTGGCCGCCGCGCCGGCAGCCTCGACGCCAAGGCGCTGGCCGAGCGCGGCATCCCGGTGAGCCACACCGGCGCCGGCAACGGCACCGCCTCGACCGTCGAGCTGACTTGGGGGCTGATCCTCGCCGCGGCCCGCAACCTGGAAAAAGCGAACCGCAACATGCGCTCGGGCAAGTGGCATCAGGCGCTGCCGCCTGGAATGGCACTCGGCGGGAAGCGCCTGGGCCTGATCGGCGCGGGCGGCATCGGCGCGAAGGTGGGCGCGGTGGCGAGGGCTTTCGGCATGGACGTCGTCGCCTGGAGCCAGAACCTGACGGCGGAGAAGGCCGCCGCGGCGGGCGTGAGACACGTGAGCAAGGATGAGCTGCTTTCGAGCTCCGCTGTGATGAGTATCCATCTTGTGCTGTCCGACCGAACTCGTGGACTGATTTCGAAGAATGATTTTCAAAAAATGAAATCCGGAGCCATCCTGGTCAACACCTCGCGCGGCCCGCTCGTCGATGAGAAGGCGCTGCTAGCCTGGTTGAAGAGCGGCAAGGGCCATGCTGCGCTCGACGTGTACGATCGCGAGCCGCTGCCGGCGAAGCACCCGCTGCGCAAGTTGGACAATGTGACGCTGTCGCCGCACCTCGGCTACGTCAACGAAGAGAACTACCGGACCTTCTACCGCGACACAGCCGAAAATGTCGCGGCGTGGATGGCCGGCAACCCCATAAGGATCCTGCAGCCATGAAAGCGCACGCGAACTACATCAACGGCGAATGGCGCGACGGCGCCCAGGCGGCGCCCAACCTGAATCCGTCGAACACCGCCGACGTGGTGGGCCAGTACGCGCGCGCCGACGCGGGGCAGGTGAAGACGGCCATCGCCGCGGCGCGCGCGGCCGCGCCGGCGTGGAACCGCAGCGGCATCCAGAGCCGCGCCGACATCCTGGACAAGATCGGCACGGAGATCCTCGCGCGCAAGGACGAGCTCGGCACGCTGCTCTCGCGCGAGGAGGGCAAGACCAAGCCCGAGGGCATCGGCGAGGCGGCGCGCGCGGGCTACATCTTCAAGTTCTTCGCCGGCGAGACGCTGCGCCTGGCGGGCGAGGTGCTGCCCTCGGTGCGCCCGGGCCTCAAGGTCGAGATCACCCGCGAGCCGGTCGGGGTAGTCGGCATCATCACGCCGTGGAACTTCCCGATCGCGATCCCGGCGTGGAAGATCGCGCCGGCGCTCGCCTACGGCAACTGCGTGGTCTTCAAGCCGGCCGACCTCGTGCCGGGCTGCGCCTGGGCGCTCGCCGAGATCATCGCGCGCAGCGGCCTGCCGGCGGGCGTCTTCAACCTGGTGATGGGCCGCGGCTCGGTGGTGGGAGAGCTGCTCTCGAGCGACGCCGGCATCGACGCGGTGAGCTTCACCGGCTCGGTCGCGACGGGAAAGCGCGTCGCCCAGAATTGCGCGGCCAGGCTGGCGAAGGTGCAGCTCGAGATGGGCGGCAAGAACCCGCAGGTGGTGCTCGACGATGCCGACCTCGACACCGCGGTGAACGTTTCGATGCAGAGCGCGTTCTTCTCGACCGGCCAGCGCTGCACGGCGGCGAGCCGGCTGATCGTGACCGACGGCATTCACGACAAATTCGTTTCGGCGGTGACCGCGAAAATGAAAGCGCTGAAGGTCGACGACGCGCTGAAGGACGGCACCGACATCGGCCCGGTCGTCGACCCCTCGCAGCTCGAGCAGGACCTGAAGTACATCGAGCTCGGCAAGAAGGAGGGCGCCAAGCTCGCGGCCGGCGGCGGGCGCCTGAAGCGCTCGACCGAGGGCTACTACCTCGAGCCGGCGCTGTTCACCGAGACCACCTCCCAGATGCAGATCAACCGCGACGAGATCTTCGGGCCCGTCGCCTCGGTGATCCGCGTCAAGGACTACGAGGAGGCGCTGAAAGTCGCCAACGACACGCCCTTCGGCCTGTCTTCGGGAATCGCCACCACCTCGCTCAAGCATTCCGAGCACTTCAAGCGCAATTCGGCCGCCGGCATGGTGATGGTCAACCTGCCGACCGCGGGGGTGGACTACCACGTGCCCTTCGGCGGGCGCAAAGGGTCGAGCTACGGGCCGCGTGAGCAGGGACGCTACGCCGCCGAGTTCTATACGACGGTGAAGACGGCCTACATCAACCCCTGAAAAAGTTCCGCGTCTCGTACCTGCCGCCGCTGCTGGTCTACGCGGCGTATGGAATCCAGGGCCTGACGGGAATCGTCGGCACCTTCTTCGTCAAGGACTACCTCGACCTCAGCGCCGAGTTCCTCGCCGCGCTCGCCTTCTGGGCGGGCATCCCCTGGGCGATGAAGATGCCGGTCGGGCACGTAGTCGACCTGCTGTGGCGCTGGAAGGCGGCGATTCTCTGGTTCGGCGCGGCGATGCTCGCCGCCAGCCTGCTCATCATGTACGGCCTCATCGCGCACACCGACGCCATGCGCGCGGTGATGAGCGCGAATCGCTGGTTCGTTCTTTCCGCTCTGCTCCTGCCGACCGGGTACATGATCCAGGACGCGGTGGCCGACGCGATGACGGTCGAGGCGGTGCCGAAGGTCGACGAGCGCGGCGTCCCGTACGACCAGGCGGTGCGCAAGGAAATGCACACCACCATGCAGACCCTCGGGCGGATCGCGGTAATCGGCGGCCTTGCCATCGTCGCGCTGGTGAACGTTTTTCTCTTCCAAGACGCCGACGGGATGCCGGCGGCGGAGAAAGTCGATCTGTACGCGCGCATCTATCTGGGGTCGCTGGTGATCCCACTCCTTTCGGTGCTCGGCGTGATCCTGCACGCTTTCCTCAAGCGGAATCCCGACGCGCACGGCGAGGAGAAGACGCACCCGAACTGGAGCGTGCTCGGCGGCAGTGTCGCCTTCGTCGTCATCATCCTGGCGGTCGGCCTGGGCGGGTTGCCTTATGGCGAGGAGATCATCTTCATCGGCTCCTTCGCGATCATTGTCTTCCTGCTGTGGCGGCTCGCGCGCGAGCTCGAGCCGGCGGCGCGCGAGGTGCTGGTGGCTACCGCGCTGGTGCTGTTCATCTTCCGCGCCATGCCCTCGAGCGGCGCCGGCTCGACGTGGTGGATGATCGACGTGCTGAAGTTCGACGAGTCCTTCCTCGCGCGGCTCTCGCTGGTCGCCTACGCGCTAACGCTGGCCGGGATGTTCGCCTTTCGCCGCCTGATGGCCGAGCGCTCGATCGCCTACATCGTCGTCATCCTCACGCTCGCCGGCGCGGTGCTCTCGGCGCCGACTATCGGCATGTACTACGGCCTGCACGAGTGGACCGCGCGGCATACGGCCGGCGTCGTCGATGCCAGGTTTATCGCATTGATCGATACCGCCCTCGAATCGCCGCTCGGCCAGATCGCGCAGATCCCGCTGCTCGCCTGGATCGCCAACTCGGCGCCGGCGAACCTGAAGGCGACCTATTTCGCGGTGATGGCGTCCTTCTCCAACCTCGCGCTGTCGGCCGCGCAACTCGGCACCAGGTACCTCAACGAGATCTTCGTCGTCTCGCGCCAGGTGGTCGACCGCGCCACGGGCGCCGTCAGGGTGCCGCAAGACTATTCGGAGCTCGGCGTGCTGCTAATCACGGCGACGCTGATCGGGCTGCTCGTGCCGCTAGTCGCCGTGGCCGGGGTGCGGCTGCTACGATTGCGCACGGCATGATCCTTCGACTCTCCATCCTCGCCTTCGCGGTGCTGACCACCGGCTGCTCGTCGGCGCCGGAACGCACGCAGCAGAGCACGCAGGACCTGCTGGTGGAGCGGCGCAGCGACGACCTGGAGCGGGCGCTCGAGCTGCGGCGGATTACGGAAAAGCTGATGGCGCACGTCGCGCAGAAGGCGCGCCCGACAATCGACGTCCTGGTCATCTCGGGCGGCGGCGACTGGGGCGCTTTCGGCGCCGGGGTGTTGAAGGGTTGGGGACGCGTGAAGGGCGAGTTCGCCCGCCCGCAGTTCGACGTCGTCACCGGCGTCAGCACCGGCGCGCTCATCGCGCCCTTCGCCTTCGTCGGCGACGACGCGTCGATCGAGCGCATCGTGCAGCTCTACCGCAATCCGCAGTCCGACGTAGCCGTCTCGCGCGGGCTGCTGTTCTTCCTGCCGAGCAATCCCTCCTTCTACATCCTGCCGGGCCTGGAGCGCGACCTGCGCAGCGCGCTCGATCGCCCGATGCTCGAGCGCATCGCAAGCCAGGGCGCCGGCGGGCGCGCGCTGCTCGTGAATACCACCAACATCGACTTCGGCCAGATGAAGGCATGGGATCTCGTCGAGGAAGCGCGCCGGGCCGTGGCGGGCGGCGATGAGGACGGCTTCCGCCAGATTCTGCTCGCGAGCGCTGGCATCCCGGCGGTGTTTCCGGCGCGCGACATCGGCCGGCATCTATACGTCGACGGCGCGATCACCGGCAACATCCTTTATGGCGGCCGGGTCAGGGAGAACGAGAGCCTTGCCGCTCTCTGGAGCGCTGCCTATCCTGGCCGGCCGCTGCCGCGCGTGCGCTACTGGGTGATCTTCAACAACCAGCTGCGCTTTCCGCCGGAAACCGTGCGGCCGCGCTGGCCCGACATCATGAGCCGCGCGACGATCATGTCCACGCAGACCTCGACGCTCAACTCCATCCGCCATCTCTTCGCCCGGGCGGAGATCGAGCGCCTGAAACGCAAGGCCGACTTCGAGGTGCGCCTCATCTCGGTGCCGGAGGACTGGGTACCCGGGCAGCCGGGTACGTTCGTCAAGGAAGTCATGAACGATCTCACCGACCTGGGCGAGAAAATGGGCGCCGACCCGGCGAGCTGGCAGACCGAGTCCCCCTAGGGGGCGAGCGGCTCCTCTTCCATCAGCGCGATCTGCTCGCGCAGCTCGAGGATGCGGTCCTGCCAGTAGCGCGTGGTGTTGAACCAGGGAAAGGCGGCGGGGAAGGCGGGGTCGTCCCAGCGCCGCGCGATCCAGGCCGAGTAGTGGATGAGCCGCAGGGTGCGGAGCGCTTCGACTAGGTGCAGCTCGGCCCGGTCGAAGGCCATGAACTTCTCGTAGCCCTCGAGCACGTCGCGCAGGGCGCTGGTCATCGCCGCACGGTCGCCGGAGAGCAGCATCCACAGGTCCTGCATCGCCGGCCCCATGCGCGAATCGTCGAGGTCGACGAAGTGCGGCCCGCCGGGCGTCCACAGGATGTTGCCGACATGGCAGTCGCCGTGCAGGCGGATGGCCCTGACCTCGCCGGCTCGTTCAAAGCATTTCGTCACCAGGAAAAGAGCCTGCTCGGTCACGGCCTTCCAGGCCTCCAGCAACTCGGCGGGAATGAAATCGCTCTGCAGAAGAAAGGCGCGCGGCTCGGCGCCGAAGGTTTGTGGATTGAGAGAGCCCCGCTCCACGAACGCCCGCGCGGCGCCGACGGCATGGATGCGGCCGAGGAAGCGGCCGATCCACTCGAGCACCTTGGGATCGCCGAGTTCCGGGGTGCGGCCGCCGCGGCGCGGATATACGGCGAAGGTAAATCCGCCGAACTCGCCGGTATGGATCGGCGCCACGACGGGAATCTCGCGTTCGTCGAGCTCCTTCGCGAACGCGTGCTCCTCGGCGATCTGCGCCGCGCTCCAGCGTCCCGGGCGGTAGAACTTGGCCACCACCGAGGAGTTGTCCTCCAGCCAAACCTGGTAGACGCGATTCTCGTAGCTGTTGAGCGGCAGCAGCCGCCCGTCGCCACGGTAGCCGGCGGCCTCCAGCGCATCGAGGACGATGTGCGGCTCGAGCGATGCGTAAGGATGAGACACGCATGTATAGTAGCCGCATGATGCAACAAGCCGTTGCTGCGGCGGACAACGCCGTCGTGGTTCGCGACCTCGGCTTTTCCTACGGCGACCTGGAGATCTTCCGCAAGCTCTCCCTCGACATCCCGCGCGGCAAGGTAGTCGCGATTCTCGGCGGCAGCGGCGCGGGCAAGTCGACGCTGCTCAAGCTGATCGGCGGCCAGCTCGTGCCCTCGTCGGGCGGCGTGTTCGTCGAAGGGCGCGAAGTGCACAAGCTCGGCGCGGACGAGCTCTACCAGCTGCGCCTCGGCATGGGCATGATGCTGCAGAGCTCGGGCCTGTTCAGCGACGTCTCGGTGTACGAGAACATCGCTTTCCCGATCCGCGAGAACTTCGACCTCGACGAGGCGGTGGTGCGCCGCATGGTGCTCATGAAGCTGAACGCGGTGGGCCTGCGCGGCGCGCGCGACATGATGCCCGGCGACCTGTCGGGCGGCATGGCGCGCCGCGTGGCGCTCGCGCGCGCGATCGCGACCGATCCGAAGCTACTGATTTACGACGAGCCCTTCGCCGGCCTCGACCCGATCTCGCTGAAGCAGATCGGCGAGCTGATCCGCACCTTGAACGATGCGCTCGGCCTGACCTCGATCGTCGTCACTTATGATGTGCACGAGGCGCTGAAGGTGGCCGACTACGCCTACGTGATCGCCGACGGCTCGGTGCTCGGCAAGGGTACCCCGAAGCAGATCGAATCCTCCGCCGATCCCTACCTGAAGCAGTTCGTCAACGCGCTGCCCGACGGGCCGGTGCGCTTCCACTTCCCGGCCGCGCCGATCGCGGAAGACCTCAACCTTTCGGAATAAATTTCAGCGCCACGCCGTTGTTGCACCAGCGCTGGCCGGTCGGCGCCGGGCCGTCGTCGAACAGATGGCCGTGGTGGCCGCCGCAGCGCGCGCAGTGGTACTCGGTGCGCGTGTAGATCAGGAGGCGGTCCTTCTTGGTCTGGAAGGCGTCCGGGATGCTGGTGAAGAAGCTCGGCCAGCCGGTGCCCGACTCGAACTTCATCTCGGAGGTGAAGAGCGGCAGCCCGCAGCCCGCGCAGACGAACACGCCCGGCCGCTTCTCGTTGTTGAGCGGGCTGGTACCGGCGCGCTCGGTGTCCTCTTCGCGCAGCACCGCGTAGGACTGCCCCGGCAGGCGCTTGCGCCATTCCTCTTTGGAAAGAGTGAGGGGCTCGGCGGCCGAGGGCACGGCGGTGCCCGGCGCGAGGAACGTCTTCCAGTCGCTTTGCATCCGTTTGATGTCCTTCACGTCAACGGGTTGCGCCGCCCGAGCGGCGAGCGGCGCAACCACGAGTCCTGCGAGAAAAGCCCTGCGTTTCATTGTGTATTGGTCTCCAGCAGGCCGGAAACCTTACACGATACCGCTTCTAATGGGCGATGTTGTACGCCACGGCGCCGCCGATGATGGCCCCGGCGAGGATCGCGAGGCCGTCGGCGTGGTACACGGGCGCCGCCTGCACATACACCGGCCGCTGGACCACCACCGGACGCGGCCGGTAGTACTCACGGACAAAGACCGGGCGAGGCGCGGGGTGGTAGACCCGCTCCACTACGACCGGGCGATGCCCGCGGTAGTAGGGGTCGGCGAACGAGGCGCTCGAAGCGAGGACGGCGGCGCCGGTGAGCGTGGCAAGGATTGTCTTCTTCAGCATGGCAGGCTCCTTTCGTTGTTTGCGTGCCTTGGCTATTTGACGCGCCGCGCAGCTCAAAGCGAACCTGGAAAGTGCAACATCTGTAAGCGCGTGTTACTTTTCCGGGCAGGAGGAGGCTTATGCCGCGAGCTTCACTGTTTCTTCACATTCTGCTTCTCTCGACGGCCTGCCTCGCGCAGGACTACCCGACGAAGCCGATCGTTATGGTGCTGCCGTTCCCGCCCGGCGGCGTGGCCGAGATCGTCGGCCGCCCGCTCGCTTCCATGATGGAGAAGTCGCTTAAGCAGCCGGTGATCCTCATCAACCGCCCCGGGGCCGGCGGCGCGGTGGGCATGGGCTCCGTGGCGAAGGGCCCGAGCGACGGCTACACCATCCTCATGGGCCTGTCCTCGATCTCGATTTTCCCGGTGTCCGACCGCATCAACGGCAAGACGCCGGCCTACGAGCTGAAGGATTTCGCGCCGATCGCGCTGATCACCGCGGACCCGACGGTGCTGGTGGTGCGCACCGACGGCCCGTACAAGACGCTGAAGGATTTCGTCGACGCTGCCAAGGCGAATCCCGGCAAGATCAACTATTCCTCTTCCGGCGTGTACGGCACGCTGCACGTCGCCATGGAGATCTTCGCCAACGCCGCCGGCATCAAGCTGTTCCACGTTCCCTACCAGGGCGGCGGACCGGCGGTGACGGCGCTGCTCGGCAGCCAGGTCGACGCCTCCGCGCAGGGCCCGGCGGCGGCGATCGGCCAGATCCGCGCCGGCAAGATGCGGGCGCTCGCCGGCTGGGGCAACGAGCGCCTTGCGCTGCTGCCCGAGATCCCGACGCTGAAGGAGCTCGGCTACGACGCCGAGTTCTATATCTGGACCGGCGTCTTCGTTCCGGCGGCGACGCCCGCGCCGATCCAGGCCAGGCTGCGCGAGGCGGTGCGCGCCGCGGCGACTTCGGGCGATTTCAAGTCGGCGATGGAGAAGGTGCAGACGCCGGTGGCCTATCTCGACGCGCCGGAGTTCCAGAAGTACTGGGACCGCGACGCGGCGCGACTGAAGGCCGCGGTCGAGAAGATCGGCAAGGTCGAGGAGAAGTAGCGCCCGCGGCATGGACTGGATCCTGACGGCGGCGCTGGCGGCCTCCGTCACCGGGCTGAACCAGGACATCGGCGCCCGGACGGGCGATCTGGACGCCATGCTGGAGACGCACGTCGTGCGCGTGCTGGTGCCTTACAGCCGCACCCTGTACTTCAACGACCGCGGCAAGCAGCGCGGCCTCACCGCCGACACGCTGCGCGACTTCGAGATTTTCCTCAACAAGAAGTACGGCAAGAAGGGCCAGCCGATCAGCGTGGTCGCCCTGCCGACGACGCGCGACAGGCTGCTTTCCGGG
>DASXKY010000093.1:0-31083 GCA_036496555.1 Burkholderiales bacterium
GCCGCCAAGCTGAACGCGAACGTCGAGGACCTCGACTTCAATCCCGACGACTTCCTCGCGCGCGTCAACAGCGACCTGGTCGGCAAATACGTCAACATCGCGAGCCGCGCCGCGAGCTTTGTTAGCAAGTACTTCGATGGCCATCTGTACAAGTTCGAATCGCCAATTGGAGAAGCCTTCGCACAGCAAAGCTGGGGTGTTGCCATAGGCTCAGCTGACCAAATCAAAGAAGCCTACGAGGCGCGGGAATTTGGCAAGGTGATCCGCGAGGTAATGCATATCGCTGACACCGTGAATCAGCGCTACGACCAAGCAAGACCTTGGGAACTCGCGAAGGACCCTTCCAAGCGGACTGAACTGCACCGCGTTTGCAGTGACGCGATCGATGCATTTTTCGTATTGACCGTGTACCTCGCGCCGATCTTGCCGGCGACCGCAAAGCGCGTAGCTAAGGAGCTCTTCGGTCTGGATCGCGAACTAGCTTTTGAGGACTACCAGTTTCTACCGGACCACATTGGGCCATTCAGGCACCTCCTCACGCGCGTCGAGGACAAGCAGCTCGATCAGCTATTCGACGTCCAAACAGAGAAGCAGCAGCCCGCAGCAAAGGAGCAGGCCGTGACCGATCAAATCACCATCGACGACTTCAACAAGCTCGACCTTCGGGTAGCAAAGATTACAAAGGCCGAGCAGGTGGAGGGGGCCGACAAGCTGCTGAAGCTCACACTCGACACCGGCGACGGCATGCGCACCGTTTTCGCCGGCATCAAGTCGGCCTACGCGCCGGAGAAGCTCGAGGGGCGCCTCGCGGTGGTGGTCGCGAACCTCGCTCCCCGGAAAATGAAGTTCGGGGTCTCCGAGGGCATGGTTTTGGCCGCTTCGGGTGAGGAACCGGGCATTTTTCTCATTTCCCCGGACGTGGGAGCGCGGCCGGGCATGCGCGTAAAATAGCGCCGTCGCGGCCCAAGAGCCGCTTTCGCCGGCAAGAGAGAGACCCGTGGTCGAGAGCACCAGCCGAACGCTGGTCTGCAGCGTCCTGTTCCTCGACATCGCCGAGTACTCGAGGAAGCCGGTCGCCGAGCAGCTGCAGCTCAAGCAGGCGTTCAACCGCATCCTGGGCGAGGCGCTGGAAGGTGTAGCGCCGCGCGACCGCATCATCCTCGACACCGGGGATGGCGCAGCGGTGACCTTCATGGGCGACCCGGAAGACGCGCTGTTCGCGGCCATGACGATGCGCGACATGTGCGGCACCGTTCCGGTGCGCCTGGGCGTCAACCTCGGGCCAGTGCGCCTGGTGAAGGACCTCAACAGTCAGATGAACATCATCGGCGACGGCATCAACGTCTCGCAGCGGGTGATGAGCTTCTCGCGCCCCGGCCAGCTGCTGGTGTCGCGCTCCTTCTACGAAGTGGTGTCGTGCCTTTCGCGCGACTACGCCAACCTTTTCCACCACGAGGGCTCGCGCACCGACAAGCACGTTCGCGAGCACGAGGTCTATTCGGTGGTCGGCGGCACTCCCACGGCGCGCCGCGTTTCGGAGACCGAATCGAAATTCTCCGCGCTCGCAAACGGTTCGGGCTGGCTTGCCGGCCAGGGACCGCTCGGTCTGCGCCGCACCTCGCTTGCCGCGGCGTCCGCGCTGTTCGGGCTGCTCATCGGCATCGGCATCACGGCGCGCGCCGTCATGGGCCCGGGCGAACCGCCTGCCGAGAAGCCCGCGGCGGCCGCACCTGCCACCGCGCCGAAGGTCGAGGTACCCCAGGCGGCGCCGGTCGTGGAGAGGAAGGCGACGCCGGTGGCGAAAAAGGAGCCGGCGGCGAAAGTCGCGAAGAAGGCCGCTCCCAAGCCCGTCGTGGTCGCTGCCGCATCCGCTAGCGCTGCCCAGAAGGCCCCTGGACGGCTGGAACTCGCAGTCAATCCGTGGGGTGAGATATTCGTCGATGGCCAAAGCCGCGGGGTAAGTCCCCCCATGCGCACGCTTGAAATCGCTCCCGGCTCGCATACGATAGAGATTCGCAATTCAACCTTCCCGAGCCACGTGCAGAAGGTCGAGATCAAGTCGGGGGATGCCGTGCGGATTCGGCACAGATTCAAATGAACGGGCGCCTGGGGATGGTCGCGGCCGCGCTCGCGCTGCTTGCGGCCTGCGAAACCGCGCCAATGAAGGAATTCACCGGCGACGCCAAAAGTGCGTGGGGGCAGCTGACCGGTTCGTCCAAGGGAACGGCGGCGTTCAGCACGGGCCTCACGCAGTACGACGACGGCGACTACCAGCCGGCGGCAAAAAGCCTGCACTCCGCACTCGATCAGGGCCTGTCCAACAAGGACCAGGTCATCGCGCACAAGTACCTCGCTTTCATCCAATGCTCGCAGAACCGCACCGGTCCTTGCCGCGAAGAATTCCGCAAGGCGCTCGCCATCGATCCTTCCATGGAGCTCGCCCCCGCTGAAGCCGGGCATCCGATCTGGGGTCCGATCTTCCAGAACGTGAAGGCCGGGCGGTAAGCGGGAGATGGAGCAACCGAAGCTCGGCCGCTACGCCATCCAGTCCGAGCTCGGACGTGGTGCGATGGGCGTGGTGTACAAGGCAACCGACTCGGTGCTCGAGCGCACCGTCGCCATCAAGACCGTCAACATGAACCTTTCGCAGGAAGAAGCGAAAGGCTACGAGGCGCGCTTCTATCAGGAGGCGCGCTCGGCGGGTAGCCTGAACCACCCCAACATCGTCACTATCTACGACGTCGGCCGCGTGAACGACGTCATCTACATGGCGATGGAGTTCATCGAAGGTGTCGAGCTGCGCAGCCTGGTGGCCGCAGGCCGGCCGCTGCCGGTGACGCAGGCGATCTCGATCGCCGCGCAGGTCGCGGAAGGCCTCGCGCATGCGCACGACCACGGCGTCGTGCACCGCGACATCAAGCCCGCCAACATCATGGTGGTGCAGCAGGGCCCGGTGAAGATCACCGACTTCGGCATCGCGCGCATGCGCGCTTCGTCGGCCGAGCTCACCCAGACCGGCATGATGCTCGGCTCGCCGAAATACATGTCTCCCGAGCAGGTGATCGGCAAGCGCGCCGACCATCGCTCCGACATCTTCTCCCTCGGCGTGATCCTCTACGAGACGCTGTGCGGCTCGACGCCGTTCAACGGCGAGAACGTCACCGCGCTCATGTACCAGATCGTCAACTTCGTGCCGCCGGCGCCGAGCACCGTCAACAGCGCGGTGCCGGAGCTGCTCGACTACATAGTCGCGAAGATGCTCGCCAAGCCGGTGGACGAACGCTACCAGAGCGGCCACGAGGTGGCACGCGACCTGCGCCAGTGCGAGCAGCAGCTCGGCATCAACGTCAATGCCACGCAGCCGCCGCTGCGCACGCTGCCCGCGGCGACGCTCGCCGCCGGGGCGAACCCGGAGCTCGCCCTCACGCACGCCGAATCGAAGGTAATCGCGCAGACCGTGAGCCGCACGCGCGGCGTGGATGCCGAGCCTGCGCCTGATGCGGCGCCGCTCGCCCGCGGCGTATCGCACTCCTTCGATTCCCTCGAAGCGACGCAGCGCCTCGCCGTCCTGACCGGAACGGCTGCGGCGGCCGCCGCGGCCGCGGCCTCGGCCACGGCGACGGCGACGGCGACCCAGCCTAAGCCCGCACCGCCGCCTCAACCGGTGAGCGCCACTGCGCCGGGAACCATCGAGGTGGGTCCCACCCCCGCCAGGCCGGCTTCGCCGGCGGAGGCCGAGCGTCAGACCGCCACGCAGGCGATCGGCTCGATCCCGCGGCCCGCGACGCGCACCGGCTGGCGGCGCCGCGACTGGCTGCTGGTGGGTGGTGCCGCGCTCGCCGGGGTGGTAGCCGCCGGCGCGATCCTCAAGAAGCGGGGCTAGACGAAGCTTAGGGGCGGCCGCCGCAGGTGGTCGGCATGGCGCCGACCGGGTAGCCCTTGCAGCTCCAGGCCACCTTGGCGCCGGGCATCGACGGCGTCAGCGTGATCTCGATGGCGTTACTCTCGTTCCAGCCGCGCACCTCGCCGTTCTCCGAAACGAGCCATTTCATCTCGCCGTGCTTGGGATCGTTCTTCGCGGCCAGCTTGACGTTCTGGCCCGCGCCGCCGAGCTTGCCCGCTTTCTCGGCCCGCTCGGTGACCTGCTGTTTCGCCGCCTCGGTGCCGGCGAGAAGCGCCTGCGCGGCGTCGCGGGTTTCCGCGCCCGCCATCTGCGGCAGCACCACGGCCACCACGAGGAATCCGGCCAAAGCGAGGCCGGCCACCAGCAGCAGGACGATTCGCATCTTCCTTTTCCCCTAGTTCGCGACTGCGGGCCAGCTTACCATGGCGTCCAGCGCGCCTTCCCGGCGCTTCCGCCGCGCGGTTTGTGCTTGAACGCTTTTTGACATGCCCTCCGTGCTTCTGCGCATCACCGGCACCGTCCAGGGCGTCGGCTACCGCTACGCGCTGCAGCGCGAGGCCGAGCGGCTCGGTCTCGGCGGCTGGGTGCGCAACCGGCGCGACGGCAGTGTGGAGGCGCTGGCGCAGGGATCGCCGGCCGCGCTCGACGCCTTGACGGTGTGGGCGCGGCGCGGACCGCCCGCGGCGCGCGTCACCGGCGTCGATAGCAGTGCGGGGACGGAAGAGGCGCCCGAGCGCTTCGAGATCAGGCCGACGGCCTAGGCGGCTTTGCGCCGCCTGAGCGCGTTCACCACCGAGAACTGCCACGGGCGGCAGGCCGCGAGGAGCGCCACGCCGACGCGCCGCTGCGGCGGCAGCGCCGCGTCCGCCTCGGCGAGCTGGTTGAACTCGTCGGTGAGCTTGCGCAGCCGCTCCTTCAGGATCGCCGCCGACTCTACCGACATCTGCCGCGACTCGAAGCGCATCAACTCGAGCTGCGAGTTGAAGCGCGAGCCGAGGAACTCGTCCATCACGCGGCGCGCGTAGGCGCGTTTCGCCGGGCCGCCGTCGCGCCACTGGAAGTCCTTCGGCACCAGCAGACGCGCGCGGTCCTCGGCGCCCCAATCGATCAGGCCGACCTTCGCCAGGCGCGCGAAGGCGACGGTGAGCTCCGTGCGGGAGACGGCGAACTGATCGAGGATCTCGGCGAAGCCCCAGTCATTCACCACCAGCCAGAAGATGGAGAGCAGGCGGTCGTCCTTCGCCAGCTCCTTTTCCTGCTCGACGCTGAGCATGGCTGCGCCGCCCACCTGCCGTGTCATGCGCGCGATCTCGGCGAGGTCGAGCTCGAGGATGCCGAGGATCTGCTCGATGCGCGCGAGCGTGAAGGTGCCGCGCGAGAACATGCGCTTGACGCTCGCTTCCGAAAGCCGCAGGGCGCCGCCGAGCGCGGCGTAGGTCATGCCGCGCGCGTGGACCGCTCTTTTGAGCGCCTCGACGAATCGGCTGCGCGCCGTCATGCCACTTACGGTATCACCTTTCGCTACTTTTCAGACTTCGATTGCGCGCGCCTCGGATCGCGCCGAACAATCGCGGCGCACAAGAAAACAGAGAGGAGAAAACGATGCAGGCCGCAAAATCTATCCCGTTGTCCGCTCACGAGCTGCGCGACGCAGTGCGCCAGAACCAGGGCTTCGACGCTTCGCGCCTGGACCGCATCCTGCGCCACGAAGAAGGCCGCGGTGTGATCGAAGTCCAGGCGAGCACGCCGTGGCGCGCCATCGCCGACTACCTGCGACCGGGCGACAAGCATGCCGAGCTCGCAAGCTTGCGCACGACGATGCATACGATCGGCGAAAGTATTGCCCGCAACGCCGCGGGACCTGATGGTAGGCCGGCAGTCGCGCACGTGGAGTCGATCACCATCATTACTCCTGACGGCGAGCTGCGCCGTATCAATCGCCTCGCCCATGGCGGCCTATTCGCCATGGTGGTGGGCGGCCACGGATTGTTCGGCGCGATCTACAGCGTAACGCTGCGCGTCGACTCGCTTGCGCGCGCCGTCAACGACACTGCGCACGAAGCGCCGGCGCCCGCCGCCAGACCGAGCCTGCAACTGCTCCTGCCGCCACAAGCGGTCGAGGGCTTTCTCGCCGAGGCGCGCTCGCGCTGCGCCGAATGGCGCGTCGACATCGAGAGCGCCGAGCTGCGCGATACGCTCCCCGAAGACGAGACCTTCCTGCGCTGGGCCAGCCGGCTCTATAAGGAAGTCAGCCTGCAGCTTGCCATGCTGCAGACCATCGGCGGCGCGGTGCGTGCCACGCAGCTGCGCCGCGAGCTGATCGATTCGGCCATCGCGGCTGGCGGCAGCTTTCCCATCGCGCGCACACCCGAGGCGACGCGCGAACAGGTAGCCGCCTGCTATCCGCAGCTACCCGCGTTCCTCGCCGAGAAGCGCCGCATCGATCCGGCCGAGAAGCTGATGAACGGCTGGTACCTGCACCACCGCAACCTCTTCAGCCGCGAGCGCTGCGAGACGCGATGGAATCAGGCGTAGGTGACCTGGACGCTCTCGGGCGCGAGCCAGGCCGAGAGCTCCGAGAGCAGCCGCTCGTCGGGGCGCACGCGCCAGTCGTCGCCGAGCGCCACCTCGCATGCAGCCTGGCCGTTCTCGTACCGGACCACGACTTTGCAACTGCCGCTGCCGCTGGCACGGTAGGGCGCGAGAATCTGCTGCAGCTTCTTCGCGTCGCGCATCTCATCCGTCTGGCCGTTCATCAGGATCTTCAGCCGCCCGGCGTATTTGGCGCGCAGGCTGTCGAGATCGAAGAGATCCTCCGCCGTCACGCGCAAGCCGCCCGAGAACTCGTCCTTTTGCGCCTTGCCCTGCACGATGAGCAGCGCATCCTCCCTTAGCTTGTCGCGATGCCGGTCGAAGAGCTCGTTGAAGACCGAGATCTCGAGCTGAGCGGTGCCGTCGTCGAGCATCACGACCATCATCCGGCCGCGGCGCGTCATCTGCGTGCGGGCGGAAGCGACGATGCCGGCGATGGTGACCTGGTAGTTCGAGGGGGCCAGCTTCGCGAGCGGCACGCGCGGGAAGCCGACGATCTCGCGCTCGTAGACGCTGAACAGGTGGCCCGAGAGGTAGAAGCCGAGGGCGACTTTCTCCTCCATCAGCTTCTGCTTGAGGTCCCACGGCGCCGCGTCGACGTAGGCGTGGGCGCCGCCGCGCGGCGCCTCTGCCTCGCCGAAGAGGCTGTTCTGCGCCGCGGTGCGCTCGGCCTGCTCGGCGCCCTCGAGGGCGCGGCTCACGCTCGCGAGCAGCCTCGCCCGGTTCGCGTCGAGCGAGTCGAAGGCGCCGGCGCGCACCAGTGCTTCGACCACTCGCCGGTTGACCAGACGCTTGTCGACGCGGCGGCAGAAGTCGAAGAGATCCTTGAAGGCGCCGGCCTTGCGCGCCTCGAGGATCGCGGCGATCGCCGATTCGCCCGTGCCGCGCACGGCGCCGAGGCCGTAGCGCACCGTCTTCCTGTCGACCGGGACAAAGCGGTACTCGGAGGCGTGGACATCGGGCGGCAGGATGGTGACGCTATTCGCCGCCGCGTCCTCGTGAAACTGCCGCACCTTATCGGTGTCGTCCATCATCGCCGACAAGTTAGCGGCGGCGAAGGCGGCGGTGTGGTGCTGCTTCATGTAGGCCGTCTGGTAGGCGAGCAGCGCGTACGCCGCGGCGTGCGACTTGTTGAAGCCGTAGCCGGCGAACTTCTCCATCAGGTCGAAGACCTGGGTCGCCTTGCCTTTCGAAAGGCCGTTCTTCTCGGCGCCGGCGATGAAGATATCGCGCTGCTCGGCCATCTCGTCGGCCTTCTTCTTGCCCATCGCGCGGCGCAGCAGGTCGGCGCCGCCGAGCGTATAGCCGCCGAGCACCTGCGCGATCTGCATCACCTGCTCCTGGTAAACCATGATGCCGTACGTCGGACCGAGGATCGGCTCGAGGCGCGGGTCGAGGTACTCGACCCGCTTGCCGTGCTTTCGCTCGATGAACTCGGGAATGAGGTCCATCGGGCCCGGCCGGTACAGCGCGACGAGGGCGATGATGTCCTCGAAGCGGTCGGGCCGCGCGCGGCGGATCATGTCGCGCATGCCGCGCGATTCCAGCTGGAACACCGCGGTGGTGTTGCCGGCGGAGAGCAATTTGTAGGTCTCCGCGTCATCCAAGGGTATTTTTTCTAAGCTAAACCCAACATCCGCCAATCCTCTTACGAACCTCTCGGCCCAATCCAGGATCGTGAGGGTGGTAAGGCCAAGGAAGTCGAACTTGACCAGGCCGACGGCCTCGACGTCGTCCTTGTCGAGCTGCGAGATGACGTTCGCCGTGCCTTCGGCGGCGTACAGCGGGCAGAAATCGGTGAGCTTGCCGGGCGCGATCAGCACGCCGCCCGCGTGCATGCCGACGTTGCGCACCAGGCCTTCCAGCTTCTCCCCGAGCTCGAGCAATTCCCTGACCTCGTCCTCCTTCTTCTCGCGCTCGGCAAGCAGCGGCTCCATCTCGCGCGCGTCCTCGAGCGTGATCAGCTTGCCGGGCTGGAAAGGGATCAGCTTGGCGATCTGGTCGCAGAAGTTGTAGCCAAGGTCGAGCACGCGGCCGACGTCGCGCACCACCGCGCGCGCGGCCATCGTGCCGAAGGTCGCAATCTGCGAGACGCTGTCCGCGCCATACTTCTTTCGCACATAGTCGATGACCTTGTCGCGCCCGTCCTGGCAGAAATCGATGTCGAAGTCGGGCATCGACACCCGCTCGGGATTGAGGAAGCGCTCGAAGAGCAGGTCGTAGCGCAGCGGATCGAGGTCGGTGATGCCGAGCGAGTAGGCGACCAGCGACCCGGCGCCGGACCCGCGCCCGGGGCCGACCGGCACGGCGTTCCCCTTCGCCCAATTGATGAAATCGGCGACGATCAGGAAGTAGCCGGCGAAGCCCATCTGCACGATGGTCTTGATCTCGAACGCCAGGCGCTCGCGATAGCGCAGCTTGTCTTCCTCCTTGGTTGCCAGCTTCTCGAATTTCCTGACCAATCCCTTCTCGGCTTCCGAAGCCAGGAAGGCATCGATCGTGACCCCGGACGGCGTGGGGAAGGCGGGCAGCTTGCTCTTGCCGAGCTGGATCGCGAGGTTGCAGCGGCGCGCGATCTCGACCGAGTTGTCGAGCGCTTGCGGCAGGTCGGCGAAGAGCTGCGCCATCTCGGCCTGGGTCTTGAAGTACTGCTCGGGCGTGAACAGCTTCGGCCGGCGCTGGTCGCCAAGGACGTAGCCCTGCGCGATGCAGACGCGCGCCTCGTGCGCCTTGAAGTCCTCGGTCGACAGGAACTGCACCGGGTGCGTCGCGACGACCGGCAGCTTGAGGCGCGAGGCGAGCGCCACCGTGCGCGCGACGAGCGCTTCGGCGTTCGGCTGGCCGGCACGCTGCACTTCCAGGTAGTAGCGGCTGGGGAAGAGCTTCGCCCACACCGCGGCATGGCGCTCGGCAGCCTCGGCGTGGCTGGCGAGCAGCGCTTGGCCCACGTCGCCGCTCGCCGCGCCGGAGAGCGCAAGGAGGCCGTCGGTGCCCGCCTCTTCCAGCCAGGTCTGGCTGATCTCGGCGCGGGCGCGGTGCTGGTTCTTCAGCCAGGCGCGCGAGAGCAGGTCGCAGAGCCGTAGATAGCCCGCGTGCGAGGCGCACAAGAGCAGGATGCGATGGGGCTTGTCGCGGTCGGCGTCGTTCTGTACCCAGCAGTCGGCGCCGATCAGCGGCTTCACGCCGGCGCCGCGCGCCGCGCCGTAGAACTTCACCATCCCGAACACATTGGCAATGTCGGTGAGCGCAAGCGCCGGCATGCCGTCGGCCGCCGCGCGCTTCACCGCGTCTTCGACCCGCACGATGCCGTCCGACACCGAGAATTCCGAGTGCATTCTCAGGTGGACGAATTTTGGAAGAATCGGCGGGGCCGCCATGCTAAAAATTTTACTCCGGAGTTCCGCATTTCGCCCGGTTAACATGCGGCATGAATCCGGCGCTCGCCACACTTCTTTTCGGCGCCGCGTGCATCGCGCTTTCTCCCATCTTCGTAAGGCTTTCCGAAGCCGGCCCGACCGCTACAGCTTTCTGGCGGGTGGCGCTCGCCGTTCCGGTGTTGTGGCTGCTGCTTGCCTTTTCGAAGAAGAACGAACCGAAAAGCGATTCCAGGCACTACTTCCTTCTTCTTGCCGCCGGACTCGCCTTCGCCGGCGACCTCGCCTTCTGGCACAGCTCGATCAAGCTCACCTCGGTGGCGAACTCGACGCTGCTCGCCAACCTCGCCTCGATCTTCGTCACCCTCGCCGCCTGGATCTTCCTGCGCCAGAGGCCGACCGGCGTGTTCCTCGCCGGCCTGGCCGCCGCGCTCCTAGGTGTGGCGATGCTCGTGCAGACCAGCCTCGCCTTCTCCTCCACCGGCCTCCTCGGCGACGCCCTGGGCGTCGTCACCGCCATGTTCTACGCCGGCTACATCCTCGCCGTGAAAGGCCTGCGCGACCGCGGCGAGACCGCGCTGCGCTTGATGGCGGTCACCACCACCATCACCGCCGTCATCTTGTTCCCGGTCGCCCTCGCCTCGGGCGAAACGATGCTGCCGCAGACACTATATGGATGGGCGGTGCTCCTGGGCCTCGCCTGGATCTCCCACGCCGGCGGCCAGGGCCTCATCGCCTATGCCCTCGCCCACCTGCCGGCGACCTTCTCCTCGGTCGGCCTGCTGCTCCAGCCGGTTATCGCCGCCTTCTTCGCCTGGATACTTCTCGGTGAACCGCTGGTGCCGCTGCAGATCGCTGGCGGCCTCGTAGTGCTGGTCGGGATCTATCTCGCCCGCCGCGGCTCTTCCTAGACGACGACGCAATCCGGCTCGGCGCCGGAGAACTGCTCGATCGCGCCGATCTCGTAGACGGTCTCGCCGGAGGCGCGGAGGTTTTCCATGGCGCGCTTCGCGTCGGCGGAGGCGACGACGGCGACCATGCCGATGCCGCAGTTGAAGACGCGGTACATCTCGTCCTCGGCGACGTTGCCGGCGCGCTGCAGCCACTGGAAGACCTCGGGACGTGGCCAGGACGCCTTCCTGATCACAGCGCGCGTGCCTTGGGGAAGGATCCGCGGCACGTTGCCGGTGAGGCCACCGCCGGTGATGTGCGCGAGCCCTTTCACCTGGACGCTTTCCAGCAGCTTCAGCACCGACTTCACATAGATGCGCGTCGGCTCGAGCAGGCTTTCGGCGGCCTTCGACGGCTCGCGCTCGAGGATTTTGCGGATCAGCGAGTAGCCGTTGGAGTGCGGACCGCTCGAGGCGAGGCCGAGCAGCGCGTCGCCGGCCTGGATCGACTTGCCGTCGAGGATGCGCTCCTTCTCGACCACGCCCACGCAGAAGCCGGCGAGGTCGTACTCCCCGGCCGGATACATGCCCGGCATTTCGGCGGTCTCGCCGCCGATCAGCGCGCAGCCGGCGAGCTCGCAGCCGCGCGCGATGCCCTTGATCACGCTGGCGGCGACGCCCTGCTCGAGCTTGCCGCAGGCGAAGTAGTCGAGGAAGAACAGCGGCTCGGCGCCCTGCACGAGGACATCGTTCACGCTCATCGCGACCAGGTCGATGCCGACGGTGTCGTGCTTTTCGAGCTGGAAGGCGAGCTTCAGCTTGGTGCCGACGCCGTCGGTGCCGGAGACGAGCACCGGATGCCGGTACTTCTTCGGCAGCTCGCACAGCGCGCCGAAGCCGCCGATGCCGGCGAGAACCTCGGGACGCATGGTGCGCTTGGCGAAGGGCTTGATCGCCTCGACGAGGGCGTCGCCGGCGTCGATGTCGACGCCCGCGTCGCGGTAGGAGAGCCCGTTCGACATGCTAGAGTCGAAATTCTACATGCGGCAGCTTCCGCTCGAGATTTCGCCGCCCGCGGCGCCCTCGCTCGACAACTTCGTCGCCGGGGCGAATGGCGAGGCGCTCGCCGCTGTGCGCGCCCTCGCCGCCGTAAGCCTGCGCGAGGCGATCGTCTACCTGTGGGGCGCGCGCGGCAGCGGCCGCACGCATCTCCTGCGCGCCGCGGCGCACGCCAACCCGTCGCTCGTCGCCGCCGACGACGTCGAGAGCCTCGACGCCGGTGCGCAGCAGGCTCTCTTCAACGCCATCAACGCCGCGCGCGAGGGCGGGCCCGGCGTCATCGCCGCGGGGGCCGCCGCGCCGGCGGGGCTCGCGCTGCGCGAGGATGTCCGCACGCGCCTCGCGTGGGGCCTCGTCTACCAGCTGCACCCGCCGAGCGACGCCGAAAAAGCCGCCTACCTTCGCGCCGACGCCGCGCGCCGCGGCCTGCGCCTGCCGGAGGAAGTGCTCGCCTATCTGCTCACCCACCTGCCGCGCGACCTGGCCAGCCTGAACGCCGTCCTCGATGCCCTCGACCGCTATTCCCTGGCGAGCCAGCGCCCCCTCACCCTCCCGCTGGTCCGCGAAGCCCTGCACAAGGCCCCCTGAAGCGTGGCGGCTACGCCACAGGCCGGTCAGGGACTGCAAGCCCGGCAACTACTACCTCGACAATCGCCAGACCGGGGAGTTACAAATAGTGCATGCGCCCGGTCACCGTCGCTATGTTCTCGCTGCTCGCGGCGCTGACCGCTGGCGAGGTTCTCGCGCAGGCGGGGTTGCGGGTGCCGGACCGCACCGAGCCCGGGCTCGACCCGGCCTTCGCGCGCGGCTGGCTCGCCCCGGAATACGACCGTTTCGGCTTCGCCGCCTACCAGTGGCGCGACGGCCTCGGCTATGCGCCGCTGCCGCGCGCCACCTGGGCCTACTCGATCAGCCCGCGCGCCGACTTCAGCCTTTCCTACAGCAACGTCGACTCCGGCCAGGTCTCGGTCTTCGGCCGCTGGTGGTTCTCGTCCGACTGGGCATTGAGCGCCGAGACGGCCACGCGCGACCAGCCGGGCTTCCTGCCCAAGGTTCAGGACTTCCGCTTCGGCCTGCAGCGCCGCTTCTGAAGCGGTCCACAAGTCCACGCTAGACTCGCGGGCCATGCGGCTCGCCCTGTTCGACCTCGACAACACGCTGATCGCAGGCGACAGCGACTACGAGTGGGGCCAGTTCCTCGTCGACCGCGGCGTGCTGGGGCGCGACGAGTACGAGTCGCAAAACCGCGCCTACTACGAGCAGTACGCTGCCGGCACCCTCGACATCCACGAGTTCCTCGGCTTCGCGCTGCGCCCGCTCGCCGCGCACGAGCCCGCCGAGTTGCGGCGCTGGCACGCCGAGTTCATGCAAGCGCGCATCCTGCCTATCATCGGCGCGCCGGCGCGCGCGCTGGTGCGCGGGCATCTCGAGGCCGGCGACCTCTGCGCGGTCATCACCGCCACCAACAGCTTCGTCACGGCGCCGATCGCCCGCGAGTTCGGCGTGCCCCACCTCATCGCCACCGAGCCCGAGCAGCGCGGCGGCCGCTTCACCGGGCGCGTCGCCGGCATACCGTGCTTCCGGGAGGGCAAGGTCAAGCGCCTCGAGGAGTGGCTCGCCGGAGACGGCCGGCGCATGGCCGACTTTGCCGAATCGGCCTGCTACAGCGACTCGCACAACGACCTGCCGCTGCTCGAACGCGTGACGCGGCCGGTAGCGGTGGATCCGGACCCGAAGCTCGCTGCGCAGGCGAAGGCGCGCGGTTGGGCCGTAATTTCCCTGCGGGGCTAGAATCGCCCTGAAAGAATGATCAAGCGCTTCATCCGCCGCGTCCTGGGCCTGCCGACGGAGTCCGTCTTGCGGGTGCCGCGCGAGAGGCACGGCCTCGCCCGCGAGTCGCTCAGCCCGGCCGCCGCCAAGGCCTGCACCGTGCTGCGCGAGGCGGGCTTCCAGGCCTACGTGGTCGGCGGCGCGGTGCGCGACCTCTTGCTCGGCATCGAGCCGAAGGACTTCGACATCGCTACCGATGCGCGCCCGGAGCAGGTGAAGCCGCTCTTTCGCCGCGCCATCATCATCGGCCGGCGCTTTCGCCTGGTGCACGTGATGCTCGGTGCCGACACGGTCGAGGTCTCTACGTTCCGTGCCGCCGACCCCGATACCTCGGAGAAGGACGAGCACGGCCGCGTGCTGCGCGACAACGTCTTCGGCACGCAGGAGGAGGACGCACGGCGGCGCGACTTCACGGTCAACGCGCTCTACTACGACCCGGCGACCGAAGAGGTGGTCGACTTCCACGGCGGCCTCGCCGACCTGAAGAAGCGGGTGATGCGCGTCATCGGCGACCCGGCGACGCGCTACCGCGAGGACCCGGTGCGCATGCTGCGCGCGGTGCGGCTCGCCGCGAAGCTCGGCCTGACCCTCGACGCCGCCACGCGCGAGCCGATCCGCGAGATGGCCGAGCTGATGGAGCGCGTGCCGCCGGCGCGGCTCTTCGACGAGATGCTGAAGCTGCTGCTCTCGGGCCACGCCAGCGCCTGCCTGCGCCAGCTGCGCGCGGTGGGCCTGCACCAGGGCCTGCTGCCGCTGCTCGACGTGATCCTCGAGCAGCCGCTCGGCGAGCGCTTCGTGACGCTCGCGCTGGCGCAGACCGACGAGCGCGTGCTCGGCGGCCGGCCGGTGTCGCCGGCGTTCCTCTTCGCGGCGCTGCTCTGGCACGAGGTGCTCGCCGCGTCGAAGGCGCGCCAGGCGCGCGGCGAGCGGCCGGTCCCGGCGCTCGAAACGGCAATGGACGAGGTGCTCGAGGTGCAGTGCGAGAGCCTGGCGATCACGCGCAAGCTCACCGCCACCATGCGCGAGGTGTGGGCGATGCAGCCGCGCTTCGAGAACCGCTCGGGCAGCCGCGCCTTCCGCCTGCTCGAGGCGCCGCGCTTCCGCATGGCTTACGACTTCCTCGCCCTGCGCGCGGCGAGCGGCGAGGTGCCGGCCGAGCTCGAGGCGTGGTGGCGAGGCTTTCAGGGCGCCGACGCCGACGCGCGCACGGCCATGCTGCTGCCCGACACCGGCCCGCGCAAGCGCCGCCGCCGGCGCCGGCGCAAGGGCGGCGGCGCGCCCGCGCAGCCGCCCGAGCCCGCGTGACGCTCGCCTACGTCGGCCTCGGCTCCAATCTGCAGGACCCGCGCCGCCAGGTCGAGCGCGCTTTCGAGGAGCTGGAGGCGCTGCCCCATACGCGCCTGGTGAAGCGCTCGTCCCTCTATCGCTCGGCGCCGATCGGCCATGCCGACCAGCCGGAGTTCGTCAACGCCGTGGCGCAGCTCGAGACTGCGCTGCCCGCCGAGCGACTGCTGATGGAGCTGCAGGAGATCGAGAAGCGGCACGAGCGCGAGCGCAGCTTCGCCAACGCGCCCCGCACCCTCGATCTGGACCTCCTGGTCTACGGCAACGTGAGGACGGCGACCGAACGGCTCACTCTGCCTCATCCGCGGATGCACGAAAGGGCGTTCGTGCTGAAGCCCCTCTACGAGGTCGCGCCGCACGCCTCGATCCCTGGCGTCGGGTCGGTGAAGGACTGCCTGCAGAAAACCCAGAACCAGGAAGCGGAGAGGATCGTCTGATGCAGATGCCGACCGTCGCGATTTCCGCCGGCCTGCTGGTCGCCTCGAACCTGTTCATGACCTTCGCCTGGTACGCGCACCTGAAGAACCTCTCCGCCAAGCCGTGGTGGATCGCGGCGCTGGTGAGCTGGGGGATCGCGCTGTTCGAGTACCTGCTGCAGGTGCCGGCCAACCGCATCGGCTTCACCACGCTCACGCTGCCGCAGCTGAAAATCATGCAGGAGGCGATCACGCTCGTCGTGTTCGTGCCCTTCGCGGTGCTCTACATGAACCAGCCGGTGAAGCTCGACTATCTCTGGGCGGGGGTGTGCATCATGGGCGCGGTGTACTTCATCTTCCGTGGATAACCGGGTGGACAAGTTCCGCTACCTGGTGGTGGAGGGGCCGATCGGCGCCGGCAAGACCAGCCTCGCGCGGCGCCTCGCCGCGCGCCTCTCGGCCGAGCTGCTGCTCGAGCAGCCGGGCGAGAACCCGTTCCTCGCACGCTTCTACGAGGACATGACGCGCTACGCGCTGCCGGCGCAGCTCTTTTTCCTGTTCCAGCGCGCACGCATGCTCGAGCCGCTCGCGCAGCCCGACATGTTCGGCCGCCCGGTGGTAACCGACTTCCTGCTCGACAAGGATCCGTTGTTCGCCCGCCTCACGCTGTCGAGCGACGAGCTCGCGCTCTACGAGAAGATCTACGCGGCGCTGCGGCCGCGTGCGCCGGCGCCCGACCTGGTGGTCTACCTGCAAGCGCAGCCGGCGACGCTGATCGAGCGGGTGCGCCGGCGCGGCACGGGCTACGAGCGCAGCATCGGCGAGGACTACCTGTCGATGCTCGCCGAGGGCTACGCGCGCTTCTTCTACCACTACGCGCAGTCGCCGGTGCTGATCGTCAATTCCGAGAATCTCAACTTCGTCGAGCGCGACGCCGACTTCGAGCTGCTGGTTTCGCGCATGCGCGCGATGCGCAGCCGGCGCGAGTTCTTCAACCTCGGCGCATGAAGATCGTGCGCGAGATAGGGGAGCTGCGCGCCCTGCAGCGCGCCGGCGGCGAGCTCGCCTTCGTGCCGACCATGGGCAACCTGCACGAGGGGCACCTTTCGCTCGTACGCCTCGCACGGCGCCACGCGCCGCGCGTCGCGGTTTCTATTTTCGTCAACCGGCTGCAGTTCCAGCCGCACGAGGATTTCGACAAATACCCGCGCACCTTCGAGCGTGACTGCGCGATGCTGGAAGGCGAAGGCGTGGAACTGCTGTTCGCACCCGACGAGACGGTGCTCTATCCTGAGAAGCAGGTAGTGCTGGTCGAGCCCGGCCCGCTCGGCGAGGACCTCGAGGGCCGCTTTCGTCCCGGCTTCTTCCGCGGCGTCGCGACGGTGGTGCTCAAGCTGCTCAACTGCGTGCAGCCGCGCGCGGCGATCTTCGGCAAGAAGGACTACCAGCAGCTGCGCGTGGTCCGGGCCATGGCTCGGCAGCTCGAGCTCCCGGTCGACATCGTCCCGGGCGAGACGGTGCGCGAGGCCGATGGCCTCGCCATGAGCTCGCGCAACGGCTACCTCTCCGGCGCCCAGCGCGCCGAGGCGCCGCGGCTGCACCGCATGCTGCAAAAAGTGAAACAGGGCCTGCACCCTGATGAGGCCCTCAGGGAATTAACGACAGCCGGCTGGAAACCCGACTACATCGAAGTGCGACGGCGGCACGACCTCGCAGCGCCCGGCGAGACCGACCGCGAGCGGGTGGTTCTCGGCGCCGCGCGGCTCGGCGCCACCAGACTGATCGACAACCTGGAGTTCTAGGGGCTGCCTAGCCGGGGTAGGGCTCGAAAGTCATCGCCTCGACGGCGCAGCCCATTGCTTTTGCGAGCTTGTCCATCGAATCGTCGGTGATTTCGACCGGCTGGAATTCGGCGTCGCCGCCCTTCGAGGAGATAAACGCCTTGGCGGCATCCACGCTGTTCCAGGTGACAACCGGGTCCGGGGTCACCTCGGCGACCTGCCGGCAAATCGGAAAACCGTCGGACTTGTAGACGATTGCGTACATCATTCCCCCCGCGTCCGCACTGTACCCGATGTGGCACCGCGGCAACAAGGCTGCGCAGCTGCCCTAGGGGACTCCCTGATTGCGACTTTTTACACACTGGGCTTTTAATGGCTGCGGAGGTCCCGGGCGCACAACCGGGGCCGGGTCGAGGCCCCCGCCTAGGGGGGCACTTTCGGGGAAGGAGAAGGCAATGAGCAACATGAACGACGCGATGGGGCTTTGCATTCGCTATGGGCGGCAGGATGGGCTCTACGAGACGCAGTTCGAACCGGCGCTCAGCGCCGTCTGGGCCTATCTGAATCCGCAGGGCGTGGCCTGCTACAGCCCGGGCCTGCTCAAGGCCATGATCGCCCACGACAGCGCGCTCGCCGCCCAAGGCGGCCGCGTCGAAGTCGACGGCGAGCTTCAGGCGGTCAGCTACTACATCACTGGGTCGCGCGCGCCGGGGATCTTCAACCTCGGCGGCGACTTGGCGCTGTTCGTGATGCTGATCAAGGCCGGCGACCGGCAGGCGCTCGCGCAGTACGCCAGGCTGTGCATCGACGTGCAGCATCCGCGCACCCAGAGCTTCTTCTGTCCCGGCGTCACCAGCATCGCGCTAGTGCAGGGCGACGCGCTTGGCGGCGGCTTCGAGTGCGCGCTCGCCTCCGATGTGGTCATCGCCGAAGAAAGCGCGCAGCTCGGCTTTCCCGAGATCCTCTTCAACCTGTTTCCCGGCATGGGCGCCTGCAGCCTGCTTTCGCGCCGCATCGGGATGCGCGCGGCCGAGGAGCTTATTCTCTCGGGTCGCATGCTGCCTGCCTACAAGCTGCACGAGATGGGTGTGATCGACGTTCTCGCGCCAAACGGCTGCGGCGAATCGACGGTGCGCGAATGGATCGCGACTAACGCGAAGCGCCGCAACGGCATGCAGGCGGTGTTCCGCTCGCGGCAGTTCGTCAACCCGGTGACGCGCGAGGAGCTCGACGGCATCGTCGAGCTGTGGGTAGATGCGGCGCTGCGCCTCGGCGAGCGGGAGCTGAAGATGATGAGCCGCCTCGCCCGCGCCCAAGCCCGCCGCATGGACCAGGCGCATCCGGAGGACCTGCCGGCGGTTCAGATCGCGCTCGAGGCGGTGGCCGAACCCGTCGCCATGGCGAGCTGAGGAGATTCGCCCCCGAAGGCTGCGAGCTCTGCGAGCAGGCGCGGCCAGAGCGTCGTGCCCGCTGCGCGCCGGAAGAAGCCGAAGTGGCCGATGTGCCTCACCCGGGCATCGGCCGGCGTGAAGACGAGGTGCTGGGGCGAGCGTAGCCTAGGAAAGTAGGAGAGGAGGCGCCTAGTGCCCGCAACGGTGGCGAACGCGTCGTCGCTTACCGAGATGGCGAGCACTGGGCACTGCAGCAAGGCGCAGCGGTCGAGAACGTGCCGCATGCGCTCCTGAGCGGGTTGTGCCCCGCTCGGCCGGAGCTCGGGCGCACGGCGTCCGGCCCATTGAAGCGCCATGCCGGCCGGCAGGTCTTCCCCGAGACCAAGCCGGTCGGCAGGGAAATAGCCGAAGAATCGCGTCAGCGCCGGCATCAGGCCATGCCACGCCACCGCCATAGGCAGGCGATACAGCGGACGGTAGTCCCCGAAATAGCCGGTATGCGCACCGACCAAGATCACTTGCGCGTGCTCGGCCGCGTTCGGCGCGCCGCCGAGCATCAGGCAGCCGATCGAATGCGAGATGCCGAGGATCTCGTCGCGCGGAAAGCGCTCGCGCAACCAGCCGATGGCAGCCGTGCTGTCGAACTCGGCCCAATCCTCGATGCGGGCGATGAAGCCGCGCAGGTGCCTGGGCCGCGACAAGCCGATACCGCGGTAATCATAGGTGAGGACCGGAATGCCCCATTCGGCGAGAAACCTGGCGAAGCGGCGATAGCGCTGCGCCGGAATGCCCGCGCCGCCATGGATCACGGCTACGCGCCGCGGCGAGCGCGGCCTCAGCGCGGGATAGAAGACGGCGCCGAGCGGATAACCGTCCGCAGCGAACAGCCGCAGTTCACGGTGTTCCCCCGCATCGGGCACGTCACCGCCCTTGCCTTTCGGTTTTGCCTTGTAGAACACGCGGCCCACGTCACGGCGATCTTAAACCGCTGCTGCGCCGCACGCCTTCATCCGCGTCCGGCGGAAGGGCGTCGCTCGCGGATATAGCGCTCGAACTCGCTGTGGGCGCTCGCCATCTCGTCGGTCAGCCCGCGCAGCACCGAAAGCCCTTGGAGGCGCAGCTCGCCGTCGGTCAGGCGACCAAGGCTGGTGCACAGCTGGGTGAGCCGGTCGGTGCCCATGCTGGCCGAAGAACCTTTCATCGCGTGCAGCAGCGAGCGCAGCTCATGGCAATTGCGCGCGGCCAGCGCCTGCTCGACACGCTCAAGCAGCGCCGTATTGTCCGCGAGGAACACGCCGATCAGCTTCTCGACGAAGGAGATGGAGGAGCCCAGTTCGCGCAGGTGCTCTAGCGTTTCCAGATTGACGACCGCGACGCCGGGGGCGGCGTCGCCCCGCCGGGCCGGCGGCTCCGCGGCGCGCGGTCCGCTCCGAAGCTCGGTCGGCTGCGCGCGCTCCTGCACCGCCGCCGAGCACAGCGTCTGGATTTCCTCCAGCAGGCGCAGCGCCTCGATCGGCTTCGCCAGGAAAGCGTCGGCGCCCGCCTCGAGCGCCTCGCGGCGCGTTTCCGGCGTGGCATCGGCCGACAGGATGATCACCGGCAGCCGCTCGCGCCCGCGCGTGATGAGCCGAAGGGTCTGCAGCGCCTCGATGCCGCCCATCCCCGGCATGTTGCGGTCGAGGATCAGCGTATCGAACGGCTCGCTCTGCAGCGCGTCGAGCGCCTGTTCACCGTCGTTCGCGAGCGAGACGGAGTGGCCGCCGCGCTCGAGGATCTTGCCGATCACCTCGCGGTTGGTCGGGTTGTCGTCGGCCACCAGCACGCGCAGCTTGCGCGCCGCGCCGCGGCGCGCGTAGTCCTGCAGCCGCACGACGCCTTCGCGGATCTCCTCGCCCGCGGAAACGGAGTGCAGCACGTTGAACAGCTGGCGCTTATCGAAGGGAAGCTCGAGGATCGCGGTGAAGCCCGAGCTGAGCGCGTCGAAGCGCTGCACCTCGGCCTCGCGCGGCACGGCGAGGACCGCGGGCGGCGCCGGGTCGGGCGCGGCGCGGCGGAAGCGCTGGGCGAGCGTGAGGTCCTCGCCGGAGGCATACAGCAGCGCGCTGTGATAGGGCTTGGCGAGGCTGATCTCCGATACCAGGCGCGCGACGCCTTCCTCGATGCTCGCCGCGGCGACCGGCGTCGCGCCCCAGCCGGCAAGCGCCGCCTCGAGCGGTTCGCGCAGCGCCGGCGGAAAACCGACCAGCAGCATGCGCGTGCCGGCGAGGTCGCCCGCGCCGGCCACGCCGAGCCGCTCGGACTGCTTGTCGAGCTCCACCTCGAACCAGAAGGTGCTGCCCAAACCGACCGCGCTCTCCAGGCCGAGGCGGCCGCGCATCAGTTCGACCAGCTGCTTCGCGATCGTCGTGCCGAGGCCGGTGCCGCCGAAGCGGCGGGTGGTCGAATCGTCCGCCTGCGAGAAGCTCTCGAAGATCTTCGCCTGCGCCTCAGGCGAGATGCCGATGCCGGTGTCGCGGATGGAGAACTTGAGTCGCACCGCGCTGTCGGTCTCGGCCTGCACCGTCACGTGCACGGTGACGCTGCCCGCCTCGGTGAACTTCACCGCGTTTCCGGCAAGGTTGATCAGGACTTGCCGGAGGTGATGCGGATCGCCGCGCACCGCCGGCGGTACCTCGGGCATGATCGAGACGACGAATTCGACGCCTTTCGCCGCCGCCTGCGCCGAGACGATACGGCAGGTGCTGTTGACCAGCGCGTGCAGGTCGAAGTCGGTCTTCTCCAGCACCACCTTGCCGGCCTCGATCTTGGAAAAGTCGAGCACGTCTTCGACCAGGCCCAGCATGACGCGCGAGGAGCCGCGCAGCGTCTGCAGCATGTCGGCCTGCTCGCGGTTGAGCGGCGAATCGCGCAGCAGGTCGGCCATGCCGATGATCGCGTTGAGCGGCGTGCGCAGCTCGTGGCTGACCATCGAGATGAAGCGGCGCTTCGCCTGGTTGGCGGCCTCGGCGCGCGCCAGCGCGTCGAACATGCGGCGCACCAGCGACAGCACGTAGAGGCTGACGGCGAACATGCCGACCAGCATGCCGATGCCGAGCGCGGTGTGCTGGCGCCACCAGCCGTTCGTGTAGATGGCGAGCGCGAAGCCGGCGACGCTCATCGCCAGCTCCGACACGAGATAGCGCGGGCCAAAGCGGAACCCGCTGCCAAGCGTCACCCAGACATAGATGAGGAACAGCGGCGCCGCCGATTCGCCGCACAACACCATGTAGGCAGTGATCGTACCGACGTCGGCAAGCTGGGCGAGCACGCGCCGGGTCGGCGAAATGTGCTTGGTGAAGGCGATGCGCAGGAAAATGAGCGTCGCGACGACGAACTGCGCGGCGCCGACCCAGAGAATGCCCTCTCGCTCGGCGCCGCTCGCCCCCGGCAACAGATACACGACCAGCAGCGCGCCGATGATCAGGCGCAGGACCCCCTGCTCGTGCTCCGTATCGGGTCGCGCGGCGAGGCGCGCGCGCAGGCCGGCGAGCGGTCCGCGCGGCGCCTTCTTCGCGTCGGCCGTGTCGGCCACTAGGCCCCCAGCTGCGGCGCAGGCTCGCGCCACTCGCTCTGCACGTCCATCACTTGCTTCTTCACCGCGACGAAGGCGTCGACCAGGCGCGCGTCGAGGTGCTTGCCGCGCTGCGCCTCGACATACTCGAAGCCTTGCTCGCTCTTCCATGCCTTCTTGTAGGGACGCGCGGTGGTGAGCGCGTCATAGACGTCCGCCACCGAGACGATGCGCGCGCAGAGGGGGATGTGGTCGCCGACCAGCCCGTTGGGGTAGCCCGAGCCGTCGTACTTCTCGTGGTGGCCGAGCGCGATCAGCGCGCCCATGCGCACGTACTTCGAGGCGCTGCCCTTCAGTATCTCGTGGCCGATCACCGGGTGGCGGCGCATCACGTCCCATTCGCCGGCGTCGAGCTTGTCGGGCTTCAGCAGGATGTGATCGGGGATGCCGATCTTGCCGATGTCGTGCAGCGGCGCGGCGAGCTCGATGGTCTCCACCTCGTCACGGTCGAGGCCGATCGCGCTGGCGATGAGGCGCGAGTAGCGCGACATGCGGATCAGGTGGAAGCCGGTCTCCTCGTCGCGGAACTCGCCGGCGCGGGCGAGGCGCAGCAGCGTCTCCTTCTCGCGCTCGCGCACCTCGCGCGTCGCGTCCTCGACCATGTGCTCGAGCAGGCGGCGGCGGTCCTCCAGCGCGAGCTGCTGGCGGCGCAGCGTGAGCAGGTTCCTGCAGCGCGCCAGGCACTCTCTCGCGTCGACCGGCTTGGAGAGGAAGTCGGTGATGCCGGCGTCGAGCGCGGCATAGCGCACCTTGCGGTCATCGTGCACCGTCACCATCACCACCGGCACGTGCTCGTAGCCCGGCAGCGCGCGCAGCCGCTTGGCGAACTCGATGCCGTCCATGTCGGGCATCATGTAGTCGACGAGCACGAGATCGCTCACGTGGCGGGTCGCCCACACCACCGCGTCGACGGGCCGCGCGAAGCTCTCCACCGTCACGCGGTCGTCGAGGCTCCTCACCACCTGCTCGAGAATGGCGCGGCCGGTCGACTGGTCGTCGACCACCATCACGGTATTGCGCGCTGAAGGCAGCACCCTCACCTGAGCCTGTGCCATGACCCCTCCCCTACAATGGCTTATCTCAAAGACCTACCCAGGGGAGCCTACGCCCGGGCGGAAGCCCCGTCCAGCGGGGAAAACCCGGGTTCTGACGATCTTTTCCCGGGTTCGCCCGGGTGTTTTTCCTGGTGCCGGAAGAGAGACTCGAACTCTCATGACCTTGCGATCGGCGGATTTTGAGTCCGCTGCGTCTACCGGTTCCGCCATTCCGGCTTCGGGGCGAAATTATAATTCCGCGTGCTCGTCTCCGAGTTCGATTATGCGCTGCCACCCGAGCTGATCGCCCAGCATCCGGCGCCGCGTCGCGATGCGAGCCGGCTGCTTCACCTCGACGCCGACGGCCGCCTGCACGACCTGAAGTTCGCCGATTTCGCGGATCTCGTCGGCCCCGGCGACGCGGTGGTGGTGAACGACACCCGCGTGGTCAAGGCGCGCCTCGCCGGCAGGAAAGCGAGCGGCGGCGCGGTCGAGATCTTCGTCGAGCGCGCGACCGGGCCCCGCGCGGCGCTGGTGCTGATGCGGGCGAGCCATCCGCCGCGCCTCGGTAGCGAGGTGTTCGTCGAGGACGTGTCGCTGAAGATCGTCGCCCGCCGCGACGACTTGTACGAAGTCGAGTTTTCGCAGGACCTCGACGCCACCCTCGAGCGGCACGGCGCGGTGCCGCTGCCGCCGTACATCGCCCACGCACCGCGCGCCGAGGACGCCGAGCGCTACCAGACGGTGTACGCGGCGCGTCCCGGCGCCGTCGCCGCGCCGACCGCCGGGTTGCACTTCGACGATGCGCTCTTGAAGAAGCTGCCGGTCGAGAAGATCACCCTGCACGTGGGGGCGGGCACGTTCCAGCCGGTGCGCATGCAGGAGATCGAGAAGCACAAGATGCACAAAGAACGCTACGCGATACCTCCGGACACTTTTCAGCGTCTTTTGAAAAAAAGAGTCCTTGCGGTAGGGACGACCACCCTGCGAGCCCTCGAAACCATGGCGCTGACCGGGCGAGCGGAGGGCGAAACAGATTTGTTCATCTATCCCGGCTTCAAATTCAGGATCGTGAAGCGCCTGCTGACAAACTTCCACCTGCCGAAGTCGACGCTGCTGATGCTGGTCTGCGCGTTCGGCGGCACGGATCGGGTGATGCGGGCTTATGCGCATGCCATCGAGCAGCGCTATCGTTTCTTCTCATACGGCGATGCGATGCTGATCGAGCGGGGTTGATCTTGCGGTTTTCGACTGGTTCTATTTCTGGAGATTCAAGAAAAGGCACCCTGGAGCTCGCCCACGGCCGCGTGGACACGCCGGCCTTCATGCCGGTCGGCACCTACGGCGCGGTGAAGGCGATGGCGCCGGCGGAGGTGCGCGCGACCGGCGCGCAGATCGTGCTCGGCAACACCTTCCACCTGTGGTTGCGCCCCGGGCTGGACGTGATCCGCGCGCACGGCGGCCTGCACCGCTTCATGGGTTGGAACGGGCCGATCCTCACCGACTCGGGCGGCTTCCAGGTATTCAGCCTGGGGGCGCTCAGAAAGCTGGATGAGGATGGAGTCACGTTCGCGTCGCCGATCAATGGCGACAAACTCCGGCTGACGCCCGAGGTGTCGATGGATATCCAAACCACTCTCGACTCCGACGTGGTGATGGTCTTCGATGAATGCACGGCGTACCCAGCCACCAAGGACGAAGCAGCGTCGTCCATGAGGCTTTCCATGCGTTGGGCGGAGCGCTCCAGGAAGCAATTCAAGGGCGACAACGCCCTGTTCGGCATCGTGCAAGGCGGCATGTATGAAGATCTGAGGGAGGAGTCCCTGCGGACGCTGAAAGGCATCGGCTTCGACGGCTACGCCGTGGGCGGCCTCTCGGTCGGTGAGCCCAAGGAAGAGCGGCAGCGCGTCATGCGCCACATCGCTCCCAGGCTGCCGGCGGAGAAACCGAGGTACCTGATGGGCCTCGGCACGCCCGAGGACCTGATCGAGGCGGTCGGCGCCGGGTTCGACATGTTCGACTGCGTGCTGCCGACGCGCAACGCCCGCAACGGCTGGCTCTTCACCCGGCACGGCGACGTGAAGATCAGGAATGCGCGCCATCGCGGCGACACCGGGCCTCTCGACCCCGATTGCGCCTGCTACACGTGCCGCAACTTCAGCCTCGCGTACCTCCACCACCTGCAAAAGACCGGCGAAATCCTCGGCGCCCGCCTGAATACGCTGCATAACCTTCATTACTACCAGGAACTGATGGCGGCCTTGCGGGTCTCCATAGAGCAGGACCGCTTCGACGAAACCGCCAAACGCCTGCTCGCCGGGCGCCAGCGGCTATAATTCGCGCCTCTTTTCTCACGGAGTCCGCAGTGCTCATCTCCTCTGCCTTCGCGCAGGCCCCCGCGGCCGGCGGCGCACCCGACCTCGGCTTGTTCAGCAACCCGCTCATCTTCATCATCATCATGTTCGCGGTGATGTACTTCGCCATGATCCGGCCGCAGATGAAGCGCGCCAAGGAGACCAAGGCGATGAACGAGGCGCTGCAGAAGGGCGACGAGGTACTCACCGCCGGCGGCGTGGTGGGCCGCATCACCAAGATCGGCGAGCAGTACGTGACGCTCGAGATCGCACCCGGCACCGAGATCGTCGTGCAGCGCAGCGCAGTGCAGGCGCCGTTGCCCAAGGGCACCATCAAATCGGTCCAATAAGCAGCGCCGCTTGAACCGCTATCCCACCTGGGGGTACGTGCTGATCGGCGTCGCGATCGTGCTGGCGGCCCTCTATACGGTGCCGAACTTCTACGGCGAGTCGCCCGCCGTGCAGGTGTCGCCCGCAAAGCAGACGGTAAAGGTCGAGCCGGCGCTGCTCGGGCGCGTCGAGGAGTCGCTGAAGCAGGCGAACATCGCCTATACGCGCATGCAGCTCGATCCGGTGGGAGTCAAGGTGCGCTTCGCCAGCGCCGACGCGCAGCTGCGCGCCTTCGACGTCCTCAACCAGGCGCTCAACCCGGAGAAGGACAACCCCTCCTATGCCGTCGCGCTGAACCTGGTGCCGGCCTCGCCCAACTGGCTCGCCGCATTGAGGGCGACGCCGATGGCGCTCGGCCTCGACCTGCGCGGTGGCGTGCACTTCCTGTTGCAGGTGAACATGGAAGAAGCGCTCAAGAAGCGCCTCGACGGATTGACCGCCGATATTCGCCAGCAGCTGCGCGACAAGAACATCCGCTACACCGGCGTGACGCGAGAGGGCAATGCGCTGCGGGTGCGTTTCACCGACCCGGAGATGCGTGCCAAGGCGCATGAGGCCATCGCCAACAACATTCCGGACCTGCAGCTCGCCGAGCGCGACGACGGCCAGGGCGGCGCGATCGTCGCCACCGTCCGCGCCGACGCGCTGAAGCGCATCCAAGAGGCGGCGCTGAAACAGAACATCAGCACGCTCAACAACCGGGTGAACGGCATGGGCGTGTCGGAGCCGGTGATCCAGCAGCAGGGCCAGGATCGCATCGTCGTACAGCTGCCCGGCGTGCAGGATCCGGTGCGCGCTCGCGACGTCCTCGGCCGCACCGCGACCCTCGAGGTGCGCCTGGTCGACGAGGACGCGCAGCGCACCGGCAACACCGCCGGCACCGACGTCTTTCCGAATGCCGAGAGCCGCAGCGGCGCGGGCAACGCGAGGAGCAACGTGCCGACGAAGCGCCAGGTGATCGTCACCGGCGACCAGTTCGTCGGCGCCGCCGCCACCTTCGACCAGGACCACCGCCCGGCGGTGAGCGTCGAGCTCGACCCCGCCGCCGGCCGCGCCATGCGCGACGTGACGCGGCAGAACCTCAAGCACCTGATGGCGATCGTCCTGTTCGAGAAGGGCAAGGGCGAGACGATCTCGGTCGCCACCATCCAGGGCGAGTTCGGCAGCCGCTTCCAGATCACCGGCAACTTCACGCCGGTGGAGACCAACACCCTCGCCCTGCTGATCCGCTCGGGCTCGCTCGCCGCACCGATGGAGATCATCGAGGAGCGCACCGTCGGCCCGAGCCTCGGCAAGGAGAACATCGAGCGCGGCTTCCACGCCACGCTGTGGGGCTTCCTCGCCATCGTGGTGTTCATGTCGATCTACTACGCCCTGTTCGGCGTCGTTTCGTCGGTCGCGCTCGGGCTCAACCTGCTGTTCCTGATCGGCCTGCTGTCGCTGTTGCCGACCACGCTGACGCTGCCCGGCATCGCCGCCATCGCCCTGACTCTGGGCATGGCGATCGACGCCAACGTGCTGATCAACGAGCGGATCCGCGAAGAGCTGCGCGGCGGCTCGACGCCGCAAGCCGCCATCGCGGCCGGCTATGAACGAGCCTGGGCCACCATTTTCGACTCGAACGTCACCACCTTCATCGTCGGCGCGTCGCTGCTCCTCGTGCCGGGCGCGGTGCGCGGCTTCGCGGTGGTGCACTGCCTCGGCATCCTCACCTCGATCTTCTCCTCGGTGGTGGTGTCGCGCGCCATGATCAACCTGGTCTACGGCCACCGCCGCAAGGTGGAGAGGCTGTCGATCGGCAACACCGCCTGGAAGTGAGCTGATGGAATTCTTCAAGATCCGCGGCGTCATCCCGTTCATGCGGCATGCGCTCGTCTTCAACATCATCTCGGCCATCACCTTCCTGGCGGCGGTGTACTTCCTGGGCACGCGCGGCCTGCACTTCTCGGTCGAGTTCACCGGCGGCACGCTGATGGAGGTGAGCTACCAGCGCCCGGCGGAGGTCGACAAGGTGCGCGACGCGCTCGACAAGGCCGGCTTCAAGGCCGAGGTGCAGAACTTCGGCAGCTCGCGCGACGTGCTGATCCGCCTGCCGGTGCTGAAGGACGTCTCCAGCGCCGAGGTGTCGCAAAAGATCACCGCCCTGCTCAAGGCGGAAGACCAGACCGCCGAGGTGCGGCGCGTCGAGTTCGTCGGCCCGCAGGTGGGCGGCGAGCTTCGCGAGATGGGCGCGGTGGCGCTGCTCCTGGTCGCCGTGTGCATCGTCGCCTACCTGTGGCTGCGCTTCGTCAACTGGCGCTTCGGCCTCGCCGCGCTGATCGCCAACCTGCACGACGTGGTGATCATCCTCGGCTTCTTCGCTTTTTTCCAGTGGGAGTTCTCGCTCGCGGTGCTGGCCGGCGTGCTGGCGGTGCTCGGCTATTCGGTGAACGAGTCGGTGGTGGTGTTCGACCGGGTGCGCGAGAACTTCCGCAAGATGCGCCGCGCCGAGGTGCCCGAGGTGATCGACGCCGCCATCACCGGCGTCATCTCGCGCACCATCATCACCCACCTCTGCACGCAGGCGATGGCCACCACCATGTTCTTCTTCGGCGGCCCCGCGCTGCACTACTTCGCGCTCGCTCTCACCATCGGCATCTGCTTCGGCATCTACTCGTCGGTGCTGGTGGCGAGCCCGCTGCTGGTGTGGCTGCGCGTCAAGCGCGAGTGGTTCGCGCCCTCGCAGAAGAAGCGCCTCCGCGACGAGAACGACGGCGCCGTAGTCTAGGGATCGGTCTAGTCGGTCTTGAGGATCTGCACCAGGTTCGAGTAGTCGTCGGTCCAGGTGCGCCATTCCGGCCGCTGCTCGGGCGGCTCGGCGCCGGCCGAAACGATCTCCGGCCGGGCGAGCGCCTTCGGATCCTTCGACACCAGCACCCAGTCGGTGCGCGAGCGGCGGGTGTCCTCGTCGTCGTCCGGGTCGTCGCGGATCAGCACCGCCCGCGCGCCGTTCTCCTTCGCAATGCGCGCCACCACCGGGATCAGCTGCAGGAAGCGGTTGGAAACGTGGAAGGCGACGATGCCGTCGTCCGCCACGTTGCGCAGGTAGACCGCCAGCGCCTCGCGCGTGATCAGGTGCACCGGGATCGCGTCGCTCGAGAACGCGTCCACCGCGAGGACGTCGAAGCGCTGCGGCGGCTCGCGCTCGAGCGTGAGACGCGCGTCGCCTAGCGCGATCTCGATCTTCGCCCCGCTGTCGCCGAGGAAGGTGAACTGGCTGCGCGCGATGCTCACCACGTGGGGGTCGATCTCGTAGAACTTGTAGACGTCGCCGGCGCGGCCATAGGCGGCGATGGTGCCGGTGCCCAGGCCGATCACGCCGACGCGCACCGGCCGATCCTGGCGCGACAGGATCGCCGCGCCGATGCCGGCGGTCGGCTCGTAGTAGCTGGTCGGCCGGCGGCGGAAGCGCTCGTGCATGTACTGCTCGCCGTGCATGATCGTGCCGTGGACCAGGCGGCGCACCTCCGACTCGTCGCCCGGCACGCCGTACTCCTTCACCCGCAGCACGCCGTAGAAGCTGCGCGACGCGACGCGCACGTCCTTTTGATCGCTGAAGCCGTCGTAGACCGCGCCGGCGGCGACGCCGAGAAGAACGGCGAGGCTCGCGAAGCGCGCAATGTGCCCGAGCGGCGCAAAGCGGATGGCCGCCAGCAGCGCGGCGGCGATGAGCGCGGCGCCGAGCTCGTAGTAGCCCTTGAAGACGAGCGGCGCCACGACCGCCACCAGCAGCCCGCCGATCGCGCCGCCCGCCGACACGGTGAGGTAGAACGCCGTCAGCCGCTCGGCCGGCGGCCGCAACCTGTACAGCTCGCCATGGCAGAACACGCAGGCGAGCAGCATGCCCGGCAGGAACACGGCGAGCTGCACGAAGAGTTCGTAGTGGTAGCGCTCGTCGAGCAGCATCCACACCATCACGCTTAGCGCTGCCAGCACGAGCGGCCACATCCACTTCGGCCGATACCAGTCGCGCCCCTCGAAAGTGATGATGAAGCTCAGCAGGTAGAGCGTGAGCGGCGCGAGCCACAGCAGCGGCACCGACGCCACGTTCTGCGTCAGGTGGTTGGTCACCGCCAAAAGCAATGCCGATCCTGTGGCCGACAGCCCGAGCCACAGAAGAATCCGTTGTTGCCCTCCGGCCGCTTCACTGGATTTCACGGAGGATGGAGAAGCGTCCGGAGGAGTCAACCAGGAAACAGCAGCGCAAAGAAGCGCGAACCCTGAAAAAAGCACAGACCAGCCGATCACTTGCTCGCGCGCGGTGAGGACCGGCTCGACGACGAACGGATAGGAGATCAGCGCGCCGAGCGAGGCGAGGTTGGAGATCGCGAACAGGCGATAAGGATTGCCTTGCGGATAGGCGCGCAGGTACCAGGCTTGCAGCAGCGGGCTGGTCGAGGCGAGCAGCAGATAGGGCAGCCCGACGCACGCGGCGAGGAGAAGCAGGATGCGGGAGACGGGCTCCTCGCCGCCGAGCGGCTTCCACGCTTCGCCCGGCGAGATCGGCAGCAGGGCAACCGCGGCGGCCAGCAGCAGTGTGTGCACCAGCGCCTGGCGGCGGCCGGGCACCCTGCCGTGCAGGAAATGCGCGTAGGCGTAGCCGGCGAGCAGCACCGTCTGGAAGAACAGCATGCAGGTCGTCCATACCGCCGCGCTGCCGCCGAACCACGGCAGGATCAGGCGTGCGACCAGCGGCTGCACCAGGAACAGCAGGAACGACGACAGGAAGATGGTGGCGGCGTAGAGCAAGAGTTACTCGATTTCTCTTGGGAAAGGTTTCTTCAGCATCCACGCGGCGATGGCGTCGATCGTGCCGGCTTCCTTGCCGTAGAAGCCGTGCGGCGCGTACGGGTCACAGGGCCCGGACTCCGGAGCCTTGCCGCCCGTCACCGAGATCAACGGATAGCGCGAGGCGAGGCGGTAGGCCTCGACATAGGGCGTCGCCTCGCAGGCATCCTCGCGATGGTGGACGAAAAGCAGCGGCGTTTTGATCGAGCCGTAGTTGAAGCCCGCCAATGTCGCGCCTCTCGGCGGCGCAAAGAGCGACGAGGTGAGGACTACGCCCGCTATGTCGC
>DASXKY010000094.1:0-32019 GCA_036496555.1 Burkholderiales bacterium
GACGGTGACCTGCGGACGCGTGATCTGCAGGTCGCTGGTGACGTCTGTCAGGCCGGGTAGGGAACGCAGCTTCTGCTCGATGATCGGGGCCCAGTGGTAGAGCTCGTCGGTGCTCGCGCTGCGCATCACGTACTGGTAGGGACTCTTGGTGAGCTGCCCGCCGATGCGGATCGACGGAATGTTGTTCACGAACACCTTGAGGCCGAGGATATTGCCGACCTTCGGCCGCAGCTCCCGCACCACCTGGTCGGCAGGCTTGCGTTCCTTGAACGGCTTGAGCGTCACGGTGATGCGGCCGACATTCAGCAGCGGCTGATTGCCGCTCGCGCCGATGAAGGACATCGCATGCTCGACGTTCGGGTCCTTGGCGATGATATCCGCGACCTTGCTCTGCGCCTCGACCATCGCGTCGAACGAGATGTCCTGCGGCCCCTCGACGAAGCACAGCAACTGTCCCGCATCCTCGCTCGGCAGGAAGCCCTTCGGCTCGCGCACGAAGAGCACGGCCGTCGCCACGCAGATGCCGAGAAACAGCGCGAGCGCGATGCGCTGGTGCCGCAGCGTGAAGCGCAGGCTAGCCTCGTAGGCATCGCGACAAGCGTCGAAACCCCGCTCGAACGCCATGTACAGGCGGCCGTGGCGCTCGTCCTTGCGGTGCGCCTTGAGGATCCGGCTGCACATCATCGGCGTGAGCGTCAGTGAAACGAAGCCCGAGATCAGCACCGCGGCCATGATGGTGACCGCAAACTCGTGCAGCAGCCGGCCGAGGATGCCGCCCATGAACAGCACGGGAATAAACACTGCGGCGAGCGAGATGGTCATCGAGACGATGGTGAACACGATCTCCTTGGAGCCGTCGAGCGTCGCCTGCAGTACGCCCTTGCCCATCTCGAGGTGGCGCGTGACGTTCTCCAGCATGACGATGGCGTCGTCGACCACGAAGCCGACGCACAGGGTCAGCGCCATCAGCGAGATGTTGTCCAGGCTGTAGCCGAACATGTACATCACCGAGAATGTGCCGATGATCGACATCGGCAGCGCGATGGTCGGGATCACCGTCGCCGGGATGTTGCGCAGGAAGAGGAAGATCACCATCACTACCAGCGCGAGCGCGAGGTAGAGCGTGAACTGCACCTCCGAGACCGAGGCGCGGATAGTCTGCGAGCGGTCGTATAGCACGTCGATGCCGATCGCCGGCGGCACTTCCGCGCGGAAGGTCGGCAGCAGCGCGCGCACCGCATTCACCACCTCGATGGTGTTGGTGCCCGGCTGGCGCTGGATGGCGAGCACGATGCCGCGCTTGCCCTTGAACCAGGCGCCGAGCTTGTCGTTCTGCACGCCGTCGATGACGCGGCCGAGCTCCTGCAGCCGCACCGGCGAGCCGTTGCGGTAGGTGACGATCACCGGCCGGAACGCGGCTGCGTCGTTCAGCTGCCCGGTCGCCTGCACCGCGACCGCGCGATCCTTGCTGAAGAGCGTTCCAGTCGGCAGGTTGACGTTCGCCGAGGACACCGCCGCCTCGACCTCGTTGATGCCGACGCCGCGCGCCGCCATCGCGTTCGGATCGACCTGGACGCGCACCGCGTACTTCTGCTGGCCGAACACCTGGACCTGCGCGACCCCGTTGATGGTCGAGATTCGCTGCGCAAGGTTGGTCTCGGCGTACTCATTGACCGTCGAGATCGGCATCGTCTCGGAGGTGAGCGCGAGAAAGAACACCGGGAAATCCGCCGGGTTCACTTTGCGGAACGAGGGCGGCGCCGCCATGGTCGCCGGCAACTGTCGCGCCGCCGAGGCGATCGCGGAGTTGACGTCCTGCGCCGCCGCGTCGATGTCGCGATCGAGGCTGAACTGGATGGTGATGCGCGTGATGCCCTGCCCGCTCACCGAGGTCATCTCGTCGATGCCGGCGATGGTCGAGAACTGGCGCTCGAGCACCGTCGCCACCGCGGAGGCCATCGTCTCCGGGCTCGCTCCGGGCAGCTCGCCCGTCACCTGGATGGTGGGAAAGTCGACCTGCGGCAGGGTCGAGACCGGAAGCAATCGATAAGCTGCAAGGCCGAAGATCAGGATGCCGACCATCACCAGCACCGTCATCACCGGCCGGCGGACCCAGATCTCGCAGAAATTCAATACGCCTCCGCCGACTTGGCGATCTGTACCTTGACCTTCGGGCCGAGGCGCAGCTGGCCGCGCGTCACCACCAGCTCCCCCTTGGCGACGCCCTCCCCGATGATCGTGCGATCGCCGTCAGTGCGCTGCACCTTCACCCGGCGCAGTTCGGCGACCATCTCGGCGTCGATGACGTAGACGTATTCCCCTTCGGGACCGCTCTGCACCGCTTGCGTGGGCACAATCAGCGCATTGGACTGCTCATAGAGCTGCAGGCTGATACTCACGAATTGGCCCGGCCAGAGCGCGGCTTCGACATTGTCGAACTGGGCTCGCAGGCGGATGGTGCCGGTGCTCGGATCGACCGCGTTGTCGATGAAGATCAGGCGGCCGCGCGGGTGCTGCTGTTGCAGGTCCGTCGGCAGCACCTCGACCTCAAGCGGGCCGCGCGCCATGTACTGGCGCACCTCCGGCAGGTTCTGCTCGGGCACGGCGAAATTCACGTAGATCGGCCGCACCTGGTTGATCACCACCAAGGGGTTGACGTCGTTCGCCCTCACCAGGTTGCCCGCCTGGACCAGCGTCTTGCCGACGAAGCCGTCGAGCGGCGAGCGGATAGTGCAGTACTCGATGTTGAGGCGCGCGTTCTCGAGCGCCGCGCGGCTCGCCTTCGCCGTCGCGTCCGCCGTCTCGGCGTTGGTGCGGATCTGGGCGTAGGCCTCCTTGGAAATGAAGTTCTTGTCGAGCAGCTCCTGGTAGCGCTTCTCCTGCGAGCGTGCCTGGTCGCGCGCGGCCACGTCGCGCAGCGCGTTCGCTTCCGCCTGGCGCAGCGTTGCCTCGTACGGACGCGGGTCGATGCGGAACAGGATTTCGTCCTTCTTGACCGGTACGCCGTCCTTGAAATCGACGGCGATGATCTGGCCGTCGACGCGCGCTTTGACCGACACGGTGGCGTAAGCCTCGACATTGCCGATCGCGCGCAGCCGTACCGGCACAGCTTGCTGCTCGACGCGCTCCACAGTGACCGGTACCGCCGGCGGGCCCTTGCCGACACCCTTGCGGGCCTCCTTGGCGCGCCCGTCGGTTGCGAAATACACCACCAGCCCCGCCGCGACGAGCACGGCGACGACGATTCCCAAGTAGGCGATGCGGCGGCTGGACGTGGTCATAAACCGATCATTGTCAGCCCGGAATACGCTCCAGGGCAAACAGCTGTTCGACACTCTCACGCGCCCTTACCAGGTGGGCGTTGGCGCCCTCCACCAGCACCTCGGCGGCGCGCGGCCGCGAGTTGTAATTCGAGCTCATCGACATTCCGTAGGCGCCGGCGGACATGAGCGCCAGCAAATCTCCCTGCTGCACCGCGAGCCGGCGGTCTTTGGCGAGGAAATCGCCGCTCTCGCAAACCGGGCCGACCACGTCGTAAACAGCTTGCGCGGCGCCGGATTCCGCCTCGCGCACCGGTTTCACCTCGTGCCACGCGCCGTACAGCGCCGGCCGCGCGAGATCGTTCATCGCGGCGTCGAGCACCACGAAATTGCGCGCCTCTCCCGGCTTCACGTATTCGACACGGGCGAGCAGCAGCCCGGCGTTGCCGACGATCGAGCGACCCGGATCGACGATCAGCGTCTCGCGGCGTCCGGCGAGCATGCCGAGTGCGCCGTCCAGGAAGGCGGCGATCGGCTGCGGCGTCTCGTCGCCGTAGCGAATGCCGATGCCGCCGCCGAGATCGATGTGCTTGAGCGCGACGCCGGCGCGGGCGAGCCGGTCGGCGAGCGCAGCGATGCGCCCGGCGGCGTCGGCGAACGGCGCGGCAGACGTCATCTGCGAGCCGATGTGGCAGCCGACGCCCGCGATCTCGACGCTCGGCAGCCGCGCCGCGGCGGCATAGAGGCGCTCGGCGTCGGCATAGGCGACGCCGAACTTGCTCTCGCGCAGGCCGGTCGAGATGTAGGGGTGCGTGCGCGCGTCGATGTCGGGATTGATGCGGAATGCCACCGGCGCGCGGCGGCCGAGGCGCTTTGCCACCGCGGCGACACGCGCCAACTCGTTCTCCGACTCGAGGTTGAGGCAGAGGATGTTTTTCTCGAGCGCGAGCGCGATCTCGGCCTCGGTCTTGCCGACGCCCGAGAACAGCGTCTTGCGCGGGTCGCCGCCCGCCGCCAGCACGCGCGCGAGCTCGCCGCCCGAGACGATGTCGAATCCCGCGCCGAGGCGCGCCAGGAGCGCGAGCAGCGCGAGGTTGGAATTGGCCTTGACCGAGTAGCAGACAAGCGAGCTGCGCCCCGCCAGCGCCTTCGCGTACTCGCCGTAGGCGGCCCGAATCGCCGCCGCAGCGTACACGTAGCAAGGCGTGCCGAAGCGACGCGCGATGTCCTCGAGCGGCACCTGCTCCGCGCAGAGCGCACCGTTGCGGTAGGCGAAGGTCACGCTACGGGTTCTCGGTCTGCGGCTCGTCCGGGTACGGCACCGGCTTGACCGGCGGCGGCTTGGGCGCCTTCATCCCGGGCGGCGGCTTGTCGCGCAGGTAGAGTGGCCCCTTCTGCCCGCAGCCGACGGCGAGCGTCAGCATCGCGGCGGTGGCGAGAAGCGGGAGGAAACGCATAGAATCCGCATGTTAGCACCCATGAACGAGGCCCAATTCGAGTCGCTCGCCGAGCAGACGCTACGCTCGATCGAGCACGCGCTGGAAGCGTCCGGGCTCGACGCCGACTTCGAGCTGAAGGAAGGCGGCGTGCTGGAGATCGAGTTCGCCGATGGCTCGAAGGTCATCGTCAATCGGCACGGCGCGGCGCGCGAGATCTGGGTTGCGGCCCGCTCGGGCGGCTTTCACTTCCGCTGGGACGGCGCTGCATGGCGCGATACGCGCGACGGTAGCGAATTGTTCTCGGCGCTCTCGCGCGTGGCGAGCCTTCAGTCCGGTTGCCCGGTTACGCTGGCGCGCTGACGCGGCTCATCGCTGAGCCCTAAGCCGGTGGCTGGCCCGGCGGCAGCAAAGGCTGGTTGGACGGCGGCGTCGGCGCGGGCGGCGGCGGCGAAAAAATCGGCGACGCTTCGGGCGGGCGCAGCACTTCCGGCGGCGGGACCGACTCCTGGTAGAAGAACTCGGGCACGATCTTCGGCTCGGTCGCGGGCAGCTGGTTCGGGTTCGAGTCGGAGCCGGGGGCGAGCAGCGCCATCGGCACCGAGACGACGCCCTCCGGCATGGCGCGCGGCGCTTCCGGGAACTCCTTCAGCACCTTCTCCATGTAGCCGATCCAGATCGGCAGCGCGACCACGCTGCCGGTCTGGTTCTTGCCGAGCGTCTTCGGTTGATCGAAGCCCACCCACGAGATGGCGACCAGGTTGGGCTGGTAGCCCGCGAACCAGGCGTCGACGAACTCGTTGGTCGTTCCGGTTTTACCGGCGAGGTCGCTGCGGCCCAGGCGCGCGGCGCGCGCGCCGGTGCCGATGCGCATCGTGTCCTGCATCATGCTGTCCATGATGAAGGCGTTGCGCGGGTCGATCACGCGCAGGCTCTCCGAGCCTGCGCGCAGGGGATCGGCGAGTGCCAGCGGATTGCCGCGGTCGTCGACGACCTTGAGGATGAAGTAGGGCTGGATCAGGAAGCCACCGTTGGCGAAGACCGAATAGGCACGCGCCAACTGCCACCCGGTCACCGAGCCGGCGCCGAGCGCCATAGTGAGATACGGCGGGTGCTTGTCGGGCTCGAAGCCGAAGCGGGTGATGTAGTCCTGGGCATACTTGGGCCCGATGGCGTCGAGGATGCGGATGGACACCATGTTCTTCGACTTGGCCAGCGCCGTGCGCATGCGCATCGGGCCCTCGTACTTGCCGTCGTAGTTCTTCGGCTCCCAGCGCTGGCTGCCGGTCTGTTCGGCCTCGAGCACCACGGGCTCATCGGCGATAACCGTCGCGGCGGTGAAGCCCTTCTCGAGCGAAGCCGAGTAGATGAAGGGTTTGAAGGAAGACCCCGGCTGGCGCCACGCCTGCGTGACGTGATTGAATTTGTTGCGGCCGAAGTCGAAGCCGCCTACCAGCGCGCGGATCGCGCCGTCTTTCGGATCGAGCGAGATGAAGCCGGACTCCACCTCCGGCATCTGCACGATCTGCCAGGACTTGCCCTCGCGCTGCACGCGGATGATCGCGCCCCGGCGGATGCGCCGCTGGGGCACCGCCTTGAGATCGAGCGGCCGGCCGCCGAATTTCAAACCCTCGCCGCTGATGGCAATCTTTTCGCCGGTGCGCAAGGCCGCCTCGATCTGGCTCGAGCTCGCGTTGAGCACAACCGCCGCGAGCAGCGTGTCGTTGTCGGCATGGTCGCCGAGCGCCTCGTCGAAGTCGTCTTCGTCCGGCGTGGCCGGCAGCTCGACGTAGCCCTCCGCGCCGCGATAGCCGTGGTTCCGGTCGTACTCGAGCACGCCACGGCGCAGTGCGGCATAGGCGATTTCCTGATCCGCCTGGCGGATGGTCGTGTAGACACGGAAGCCGCGCGTATAGACGTCCTCGGGATAGGTCTCCGCGATCGCCTGCCTGACCATTTCCGCAACGTATTCGGCGTGCACCGGGTACTCGCGCACCTCGCGCCGCGTGCGCACCGGCGACTTCGCCGCCTCATCGTGCTGGTCCGGTGTGATGTAGCCGAGCTCGGCCATGCGCCGGAGCACGTATTGCTGACGCTGCTTCGCCCGCTGCGGATTGGCGATGGGGTTGTAGGTCGAAGGCGCTTTCGGCAACCCGGCGAGCATCGCGGTCTCGGCAAGCGTCAGCTGATCGAGCGCCTTTCCGTAGTAGATCTGCGATGCCGCGCCGAAGCCGTAGGCGCGCTGCCCGAGGTAGATCTGGTTGATGTACAGCTCGAGGATTTGGTCCTTTGTGAGGCTGTGCTCGATCTTGAATGCAAGCAGGGCCTCATAGAGCTTGCGCGTAAGGGTCTTCTCCGAAGAGAGAAAGAAGTTGCGCGCCACCTGCATCGTGATCGTGCTGGCACCCTGGCGGCGCCCCCCGGAGACGAGGTTGGCATAGGCGGCCCGCAGCACGCCGATGTAGTCGATGCCGGCGTGCTCGTAGAACCGCTCGTCCTCGGCCGCGATGATGGCGTTCTTCAGCTGGGGGGGGACCTCGGCGATCGAGACGACCGCCCGCCGCTCTTCCCCGAACTCGCCCATGAGGACGCCTTCCGCGGTGTAGATGCGCAGCGGGATCTTCGGTTGATACTCCGTAAGTGATTGAAGAGACGGAAGATTTGGGTAAGCCAACGCAATAACCAGGCTTACCAGCAGGAGCGCCGCAACGGCCAGGCTGGCAAGCCCGGCAAGCGGATAGATGAGGGAACGGGGCAGCTTCACGCTGGGCTTAGACCATCGCCGGAGAGAGTTTGCACGAGCGCAGGGGCGGGAGCATGATACCCGCCCTTTTCGGGCGTGGAGAATTGACTAGACACCCGGAGGGGTTGTTGCTAGGATCTAAGACGATTTCTACGTATCGCGCCTAAGAGCCGATACATAAAGGGAAAACTAAGGGAAATCGCAAGGGACGGGACGAATGGCAATCGACTTCTTCAAGCCGAAGGCGCCGCCGTTGTTCGGGCTGGATATCAGTTCGTCCTCGGTAAAGATGCTCGAGATCGTCGAGGCGGCAAAAGGCGCTTACCGCGTCGAGCGCTATTCGATCGAGCCGCTGCCGCGCGACGCTGTCGTCGACGGCAACATCAACAACCTGGAGGCGGTGGCCGAGTCGGTCAAGCGCGCCCACAAGCGCCTCGCGACGCGCACGCGCCACGTGGCAATGGCAGTGCCGACCGGCGCGGTCATCACCAAGAAGATACAGGTCGCGGCCAGCCTGACCGAGTCCGAGCTCGAGCTGCAGGTCGAGAGCGAAGCGAACCAGTACATCCCCTTCTCGCTCGAGGAAGTGAATCTCGATTTCCAGTCGCTGGGCCCCGCGCCGAGCAACCCGGAAGAGCAGGAAGTGATGATCGCGGCCACACGCAAGGAAAAGGTCGAGGACCGCGTAGCGGTCGCCGAGTCCGCCGGCCTCAAGGCGCTCGTGATGGACGTCGAGTCGTTCGCCCAGCAGGCGGCGCTCTCGCTCGTTGTGCAGAGCCTGCCCGGGGGCGGCAAGGACCAGAACGTGGCCGTGGTCGACGTCGGCGCGAACGTGATGAACGTGACCGTCCTGCGCAATGACCAGTCGGTCTACACGCGCGAGCAGGCGTTTGGTGGCAACCAACTGACGCAGGACATCGTCAGCCGCTACGGGATGAGCCCCGAGGAGGCCGAGAATGCCAAGCGCTCAGGCGGCCTGCCCGACGATTTTGAAGCCGAAGTGCTGCGCCCGTTCATGGAGAACCTGTCCATGGAAGTGCAGCGGGCGCTGCAGTTTTTCTTCACGTCGACCCAATACCACGCGGTCGACCATATCCTGCTCGCGGGCGGCTCGGCCGTGATCCCCGGCCTGGAGGAAGTAGTCAACACCCGGGCGCAGGTGCCGACCACCGTCGGCAATCCCTTCGCCGCCATGCAGACTTCGCCGCGCATCCAGCTCAAGCGCCTGATGGTCGACGCGCCGTCGCTCATCGTCGCCTGTGGGCTTGCGATGCGGAGGTTCGACCCGGTATGAGCGCCCGCATCAACCTACTGCCGCACCGAGAGGAGCGGCGCAAACGGTCCCGACAGCACTTCTATTTCATCGCCGGCGGCACCGGCATGATCGGCATCCTGATCGTCGTGGCGGTGCACGGCTTCTACGGTGCCCGCATCGAGACCCAGGTCGACCGCAACCGCTTCCTGAAGAACGAGAACACCAAGCTCGACAAGGAAATCGCCGAGATCCAGAAGTTGAAGGACGAGATCCAGGCGCTGCTCGCCCGCAAGCAGGTGATCGAAACCCTGCAGACCGACCGCGCCACCACCGTCTACATGCTGGACCAGCTCGTGCGGCAGATGCCCGAAGGCGTCTACCTGCGCTCGGTGACGCAGCGAGGCACGAAGATCCGGCTGCTCGGCTACGCGCAGTCGAACGCGCGCGTCTCCACGCTGATGCGCAACATCGAGGCTTCACAGTGGCTCGGCAGCCCCGGCCTGGTTGAGGTGAAGGCGTCCAACGTCGACAAGCGACGGGTGTCGGAGTTCGAGCTCAACCTGAGCCTGAAGAAGCCGACGCCGGACGCCAAGGCGCCCCCCGCGGTTGCGCCGGCGAAAGACGCGGCAAAGAAAGGCTGAGCCATGGCGATCAACTTCAACGCGATCATCGATGAGTTCAAGCGCACCAACTGGCAGGATCCAGGCACCTGGCATCCGGCGCCGAAGGTGGTCGTGCTGCTGGCCGTTCTCGTCGCCATTCCGGTCGCCGGCTTCTTTGCCGACACGCAGGGCCAGATCGAGGAGCTCGAGAAGGGCCAGGCGGACGAGGTCAAGCTGAAGGACGAGTACCTGAAGAAGAAGCAGCAGGCGGTCAACCTCGACCTGCACCGCCAGCAGCTGCGCGAGATCGACACGCAGTTCGGCGCTCTCCTGCGCCAGCTGCCCAACCGCTCCCAGATGGACGCGCTGCTCGTCGACATCAACCAGGCCGGCCTCGGCCGCGGCCTGCAATTCGAGCTGTTTCGGCCGGCCGGCGCCGAGATCGTGCGCGAGTTCTACGCCGAGCTGCCGATCACGGTAAAGGTCACCGGCACGTACCACGACATGGGCGCCTTCGCGAGCGACGTCGGACAGCTCTCGCGCATCGTCACGCTGAACGACGTTTCCATCCAGGCGGGCAAGGACGGCATCCTCACCATGGATGCCACCGCGCGCACCTTCCGCTATCTCGACGACGAGGAAGTGTCCGCGCAGCGCAAGCAGTCCGCCAAGAAGGGCGGCAGGAAATGAGCCGCGCGCTTCTCCTGGCCGCCTCGCTCGCGGCCGCGGTCCTTCTCGTCGCCTGCGGCGGCGAGGAGTTCGGCGACCTGAAGGCGGAGCTCAACGAGAAGAGCAAGGATTTCCGCGGCCGCGTCGAGCCGCTGCCGCAGGTCAAGCCCTACGAGCCAGTGCCCTACACCGCAGAAAGCCTGACCGATCCTTTCCGGCCGGACCGCATCGACGTCGCCGGCGGCCCGCGCGCGCCGCGCTCCGAGATGAGCAAGCTCGCGCCAGACCTGAACCGGCCGAAGGAGCCGCTCGAAGCGTTCCCGCTCGAGTCGCTGCAGATGCAGGGAACGATCACGCAGAACCGCGACACCTTCGCGCTGGTGAAGGCCGGGCCCAACCTGTACCGCGTGCGCAAGGGCAACTACATGGGGCTCAACTTCGGCGTCGTCACCGGTGTCGAGGACGCGGAGGTCAAGCTGAAGGAGCTGGTGCAGGACGGGCAGGGGGAATGGGTGGAGCGCACCACCACGCTGCAACTGTTGGAGACAAAAAAATGAACAGCAAAGCCATAAAGGTCATCGGCGGCTTCGCGCTTTGGCTGGCGGGCATCGGCCTCGCCCTGGCGCAGTCCAATGCGATAGAAGGCTTCGACGTCACCGAGCAGGCGGGCAAGGTGATCGTCCGGGTCACTACCAAGGAGCCTCTGCGCAGCGTGCCGCCGAACTTTGCGGTCGCCTCGCCGGCGCGCATCGCATTCGACTTTCCGAACACGGCTAATTCGCTCGGCCGCGCTAGCCAGGACATCGGCCAAGGCGAGTTGCGCAGCATGAACGTCGTGCAGGGCGCCGAGCGCACGCGCCTGGTCCTCAACCTGCGCCGCGCCGTGGTGCACGAGGCGGCGCTCGACGGCCGCAACCTGGTCATCACGCTGTCCGCGCCGGCGGTGGCGCAGACCGCGCCGGGCGGCCAGGTGGCGCATTTCGCTGAAGGTCGCGAGGACGCCAAGCACGCCGTGCGCGACATCGACTTCCGCCGCGGGCGCGGCGGCGAGGGCCGCGTGGTCGTCGACCTGACCGACACCACCACCGGCATCGATATCCGCACGCAAGGTCAGAACATCGTCGTCGACTTCCTCAAGACCACGCTGCCCGAAGCGCTGCGCCGCCGGCTCGACGTCGTCGACTTCGCCACCCCGGTGAGCACAGTGAGCGCGTTCCAGCAGGGCGAGAACGTGCGCATGATCATCGAGCCCAAGGGCCAGTGGGAGCACAACGCGTACCAGTCGGACACGCAGTTCGTCGTCGAGGTGAAGCCGGTGCAGGCCGATCCGTCGCGCGCGACGCAGCGCGGCCGCTACACCGGTGAAAAGCTCTCGCTCAACTTCCAGAACGTGGAAGTGCGCGCGGTGCTTAACGTCATCGCCGACTTCACCGACCTCAACATCATCACCAGCGACACCGTTGGCGGCAACCTGACGCTGCGCCTGAAGGATGTGCCATGGGACCAGGCGCTCGAGATCATCCTGCAGACGCGCGGCCTCGACAGCCGCCGCAGCGGCAACGTGATCTGGATCGCGCCGCGCGACGAGCTCGCCACGCGTGAGAAGCTGGCCCTTGAGGCGCAGAACCAGATCAGCGACCTCGAGCAGACGCGCACGGAGTCGTTCCAGATGAACTACCAGAAGGCGGCCGACGTCCAGAAGCTGCTCTCCGACGCCTCGCAGCGCATCCTGTCCAAGCGCGGCAGCGCCGTGGTCGACGCGCGCACCAACACGCTGTTCGTGCAGGACACGCCCAGCCGCCTGGAGGACGTGCGGCGCCTGATCGCCAAGATCGACGTGCCGGTGCGCCAGGTGATGATCGAGGCGCGCATCGTGGAGGCGAACGACAGCTTCTCGAAGAGCCTCGGCGCGCGCATCGGCGTGCACGACTTTTCGGCGAACGGCCATCCGGCCGGCGGCAACACGCGCTTCCAGGTCGGCGGCAGCCTCGACGACACCGGCGGCCACGCCGCGGGCGGCGCGCAGGGCGGCAGCCCGAGCTTCATTCCGGGCAGCCTGTCCAGCAACCTACCGGCCACGGGCTTCAACTCGTTCCCGGCCGGCCAGTTCTCGCTGATCCTGTTCAACGCGGCGGCAACACAGTTCCTGAACCTGGAGATCACCGCGCTCGAAGCCGACGGCAAGGGCAAGATCATCTCGAGCCCGCGCGTGCTGACCGCGGACCAGGTCGAGGCGCTGATCGAGCAGGGCACGGAGATCCCGTACCAGCAGGCCTCCTCCTCGGGCGCCACTGCGGTGTCGTTCCGCAAGGCGAGCCTGTCGCTCAAGGTGAAGCCGCAGATCACGCCCGATAGCAACGTCATCATGACGCTCGACGTCAACAACGATGCGCCGGGCACGACCACGCCGGCCGGCGTGCAGATCAACACCAAGCACGTGAAGACCGAAGTGCTGGTCGAGAATGGCGGCACGGTGGTGATCGGCGGCATCTACACGCAGCAAGACCGTACCGACACCACCAAGGTGCCATTCCTCGGCGACCTGCCGGTGCTCGGCATCATGTTCCGCAGCAACACCACCACCACGAGCAAGACCGAGCTGCTCGTCTTCATCACACCGCGCATCGTGAGCGAAAGGCTCACGGTGCGCTAGAACACCGCGACTCCTGCTGTTTTCACTCTGAGCGTCACGACGGCCGGGCCCTCCCGGCCGTTTTTGTTCCTACAATGCCGGTCATGAAGGGCGGCGGCAGCATCTTCCTGGTCGGCATGATGGGTGCCGGCAAGACCACCGTCGGCCGGCTGCTCGCGCGCCGGCTGAAGCTGCGCTTCGTCGATTCCGACCGCGAGATCGAGTCGCGCTGCGGCGTGAAGATCCCGGTGATCTTCGAGATCGAGGGCGAGACCGGCTTCCGCGCGCGCGAGAGTGCGGCGATCGAGAGCCTCGCCGCGCTGCCGGGCATCGTGCTCGCCACCGGCGGCGGCGTCGTGCTCGCCGAGCGCAACCGTCGCTGCCTCGCCGAGCGCGGCACGGTGGTCTACCTGCGGGCGAAGCCGGAGGATCTGTACGAGCGCGTGCGCCACGACCGCAACCGCCCGCTGCTCGCCGGCGGCGACCCGCTCGCCAAGCTGCGCGAGCTGCACGAGCAGCGCGATCCGCTCTACCGCGCCATCGCCGACGTGGTGCTGGAGACCGGCACGCAGAGCGTGCAGGCGCTCGCGCGGCAGCTGCTCGACCGCCTGGAGGCCGAATGGAAAGCCTCCGCGTAGCGCTCGGCCAGCGCTCCTATCCGATCCATATTGGGTCCGACCTGCTCACGCAGGCGGACCTCTACCGGCCGTACCTGGCCGGTGGCGCCGCCGCCATCGTGACCAACGAAAAGGTCGGGCCGCTCTATGCCGCGAAGGTGCGCGCGGCGCTCGAGAAGGCGGGCGCCCGCGTCACCCAGATCGCGGTCCAGGACGGCGAGGAGGCGAAGAGCTGGCAGACCCTCAATCGGATTTTCGATGCGCTGCTCGAGGCGCGCTGCGGCCGCGACACCCTCCTGGTGGCGCTCGGCGGCGGCGTGGTGGGCGATCTGGTGGGTTTCGCGGCGGCGGTATACCAGCGCGGCGTCGACTTCGTCCAGGTGCCGACGACGCTCCTCGCCCAGGTCGACTCCTCGGTGGGCGGCAAGACGGCGATCAACCACCCGCTGGGCAAGAACATGATCGGCGCCTTCCACCAGCCGCGCGCCGTCATCGCCGACCTCGGCACGCTCGACACGCTGCCCGACCGCGAGCTGCGCGCAGGGCTCGCCGAGGTCATCAAGCACGGCTTCGCGCTCGACGAGGCGTTCACCGGTTGGCTGGAAGGCAACATCGACAGACTGCTTGCGCGCGAACGCGGCGCGCTTGCCTATGCCGTACGGCGGAGCTGCGAGCTCAAGGCAGCGATCGTCGGCGCCGACGAGCGCGAGGCGGGTGCCCGCGCCCTGCTCAACTTCGGCCACACGTTCGGCCACGCCATCGAGGCAGGAGCCGGCTACGGCACCTGGTTGCACGGCGAGGCGGTTGCCGCCGGCATGGTGATGGCCGCCGAATTATCGGCGCTCATGGGTCACTTGAAAAAAAGTGAAGTCTCGCGGTTGCGCGAGCTGATTCGGCGCGGCGGCCTGCCCACCAAAGGCCCGGCCCTCGCCGCGGAGCGGCTGGTGGAGCTGATGGCGCTCGACAAGAAGGCGGCGAAGGGCAAGACGCGCTTCGTGCTGCTCGACTCGATCGGCCGCGCCTCGTTGCGCGGCGATGTCGATGAGCGGCTGGTGCGCCAAGCCATTGTCGCTGCAGCGCAATAACTGTATATTCAATAATCCCAGTATGACTTTGCCTGCGGCCCAGGGGCTGTACGACCCATCTCGTGAGCACGACGCGTGCGGCGTCGGCTTCGTCGCGAACATCAAAGGCAAAAAGTCGCACTCCATCGTCGAGCAGGGCCTGACGGTCCTGCGCAACCTGACGCACCGCGGCGCGGTGGGCTGGGATCCGAAACTTTCCGACGGTGCCGGCCTGCTGATCCAGATTCCCGACAAATTCCTGCGCGACGCCATGTCCAAGCAGGGCGTCAAGCTGCCGCCGGTCGGGCAGTACGGCGTCGGCATGGTGTTCCTGCCGCGCGAGCCGGCTTCGCGCCGCGCCTGCGAGTACGAGCTCGAGCGCGCGATCAAGGACGAAGGCCAGATTCTCCTCGGCTGGCGCGACGTGCCGGTCGACAACTCGGATCTCGCCGAGCCGGCGAAGAACCTCGAGCCGGTGATCCGCCAGGTGTTCGTCGGCCGCGGCCGCGGCGTCACCGTCACCGACGCCCTCGAGCGCAAGCTCTACATCATTCGCAAGAGCGCCGGCCACGCCATCCAGGCGCTCAAGCTCGCCCACGGCAAGGAGTTCTACGTCGCGTCGATGTCGGCGCGCACCCTGGTGTTCAAGGGCATGCTGCTCGCGCACCAGGTCGGCGAGTACTACCTCGATCTCAAGGATGCGAAGGTGGAGTCGGCGCTCGCGATGATCCACCAGCGCTTCTCGACCAATACATTCCCGTCGTGGGACCTCGCGCACCCGTTCCGCATGATCGCGCACAACGGCGAGATCAACACCCTGCGCGGCAACGTCAACTGGATCCGCGCGCGCCAGGGCGCCATCTCGAGTCCGGTGCTGGGCGACGACCTCGCCAAGATCTGGCCGCTGATCTACGACGGGCAGTCCGACTCGGCCTCCTTCGACAATGCGCTCGAGCTGCTGGTGATGGGCGGCTACTCGGTGGCGCACGCGATGATGATGATGATCCCCGAGGCGTGGGAGCAGCACACGCTGATGGATCCGCAGAGGCGGGCGTTCTACGAGTACCACGCGGCGATGATGGAGCCGTGGGACGGCCCGGCGTCGATCGCCTTCACGGACGGCCGCCAGATCGGCGCCACCCTCGATCGCAACGGGCTGCGGCCTTCGCGCTACATCGTCACCGAGGACGACCTCGTCGTCATGGGCTCGGAGTGCGGCTGCCTGCCGATCCCGGAAGAGAAGATCGTCAAGAAGTGGCGCCTGCAGCCGGGCAAGATGTTCCTGGTCGACCTCGAGAAGGGCCGCATCGTCGACGACAAGGAGCTGAAGGACACGCTCGCCGGCGTGAAGCCTTACGCCGAGTGGATCGAGCGCATCCGCATCAAGCTCGACGAGGTGGAGAGCGACAAGCAGCGCCCCGAGCGCTCCGCGGTGCCGCTGCTCGACCGCCAGCAGGCCTTCGCCTACACGCAGGAAGACGTCAAGTTCATCATGGCGCCGATGGCGCTGTCCGGCGAGGAGCCGGTCGGCTCGATGGGCAACGATTCGCCGCTCGCGGTGCTGTCGACCAAGAACAAGACGCTGTTCCACTACTTCAAGCAGCTCTTCGCGCAGGTCACCAATCCGCCGATCGACCCGATCCGCGAGGAGCTGGTGACCTCGCTGGTCTCGTTCATCGGCCCCAAGCCCAACCTGCTCGGCATCGACGAGATGAACCCGCCGCTGCGCCTCGAGGTGAGCCAGCCGGTGCTCGATTTCTTCGAGATGGAGAAGGTGCGGCACATCGAGCGCTACACGCAGGGCAAGTTCCAGGCGACCGAGCTCGACATCACCTATCAGGCGGCCTGGGGCAAGGAAGCGATCGAAGCGCGGCTCGCGTCGCTCTGCGCGCAGGCGGAAGACGCGGTGCGCGCGGGCACCTCGATCATCATCATTTCCGATCGCAAGCTGGGCCGCGAGCGCGCCGCCATCCCGGCGCTGCTCGCGCTTTCGGCGATCCACCAGCACCTGGTGTCGAAGGGCCTGCGCACTTCAACCGGCCTGGTGGTCGAGACCGGCGCCGCGCGCGAGGTGCACCACTTCGCGCTGCTCGGCGGCTTCGGCGCCGAGGCGGTGCATCCGTACCTCGCGCTCGAGTCGCTGCTCGATCTCGCCAGCCAGGGCAAGCTCGGGGAGGGCGTCGACAGCAGGAAGGCGATCAAGAACTTCGTCAAGGCGATCGGCAAGGGCTTGAAAAAGGTGATGTCCAAGATGGGCATCTCCACCTACATGTCCTACACCGGTTCGCAGCAGTTCGAGGCGGTGGGACTGGCGAAGTCGCTGGTCGAGAAATACTTCACCGGCACGGCCTCGAACGTCGGCGGCATCGATCTGTTTGACCTCGCCGATGAGGCGTTGCGCATCCACCGCGCCGCCTTCGGCGAGCGCGATCCGGTCCTGGCCGAGGGGCTCGACGCCGGCGGCGAGTACGCCTGGCGCGTGCGCGGCGAGGAGCACATGTGGACGCCGGACGCGATCGCCAAGCTGCAGCACGCGACGCGCAAGGAGTCGTACTCCACGTACAAGGAGTACGCGCAGATCATCAACGACCAATCGGCGCGTCACATGACTTTCCGCGGCCTGTTCGAGTTCCGCCGCGGCGCAGTGCAGCCCGTGCCGCTGGAGGAAGTCGAGCCCGCCGCCGAGATCGTCAAGCGCTTCTCGACCGGGGCGATGTCGCTCGGCTCGATCTCGACCGAGGCGCATACCTCGCTTGCGGTGGCGATGAACCGCATCGGCGGCAAATCGAACACCGGCGAGGGCGGCGAGGACCGCCGTCGCTACGCAGTCGTGAAAGCAGGCGAGACGCTGCGTTCACGCCTCGGGGCGGGAAGAGTTGAAGCCGACTACCCGATCCGTGAAGGCGACGTCCTCAAGTCCAAGATCAAGCAGGTGGCTTCGGGCCGTTTCGGCGTAACCGCGGAATACCTGGCCAGCGCGGAGCAGATCCAGATCAAGATGGCGCAAGGCGCCAAGCCCGGCGAGGGCGGCCAGTTGCCCGGCAAGAAGGTCTCCGAATACATCGCCGAGCTGCGCTACTCGACGCCGGGCGTGGAGCTGATCAGCCCGCCGCCGCACCACGACATTTACTCGATCGAGGACCTGGCGCAGCTGATCCACGACCTCAAGAACGCGAACCCGGAGGCTTCGATCTCGGTGAAGCTCGTCTCCGAGGTCGGCGTCGGCACCGTCGCGGCGGGCGTCTCCAAGGCGAAGTCTGACCACGTCACGATTTCCGGCCATGACGGCGGCACCGGCGCCTCGCCGTGGAGCTCGATCAAGCACGCCGGCACGCCATGGGAGCTGGGTCTGGCGGAGACGCAGCAGACTCTGGTGCTCAACCGCCTGCGGGGTCGCATCGCGGTTCAGGTCGACGGCCAGCTGAAGACCGGCCGCGACGTGGTGGTCGGTGCGATCCTTGGCGCCGACGAGTTTGGCTTCGCCACCGCGCCGCTCGTCGTGCAGGGCTGCATCATGATGCGCAAGTGCCACCTCAACACCTGCCCGGTGGGCGTGGCAACGCAGGATCCGTTGCTGCGCCGGAAGTTCAGCGGCAGGCCCGAGTACGTCGTCAACTATTTCTTCTACGTCGCCGAGGAAGTGCGCGAGCTGATGGCGAGCCTCGGCGTGCGCAAGCTCTCGCAGCTGATCGGCCGCACCGACCTGCTCGACATGCGCAAGGGCATCGAGCACTGGAAGGCGCGCGGCCTCGACTTCTCGCGCATCTTCTACATGCCGGCGATGCCGGCCGAGGTGGCGCTCTACAACAAGGAGCGGCAGAGCCACGGCCTCGAGAAGGCGCTCGACCGGCGCCTGATCGAGCTCGCGCAGCCGGCGCTCGAGCGCGGCGAGAAGGTGGCGATCGACATGCCGATCCGCAACATCAACCGCACGGTCGGCACCATGCTGTCGCACGAGATCGCCAGGCGCCACGGCCATGAGGGGCTGGCGGACGACACTATCCATGTGCGCTTCGCCGGCTCGGCCGGCCAGAGCTTCGGCGCCTTCCTCGCGAAGGGCGTCACCCTCGATCTCATCGGCGACACGAACGACTATTGCGGCAAGGGCCTGTCCGGCGGCAGGATCTCGGTGCAGCCCTCGCCCAAGTTCCGCGGCGAGCCGACCGAGAACATCATCACCGGCAACGTCGTCCTTTACGGCGCCATCGCCGGCGAGGCTTATTTCCGCGGCGTGGCGGGCGAGCGCTTCGCCGTGCGGAACTCCGGCGCGCGCGCGGTGGTGGAAGGCGTGGGAGACCACGGCTGCGAATACATGACCGGCGGCACGGTGGTGGTGCTCGGCCAGACCGGCCGCAACTTCGCCGCCGGCATGTCGGGCGGCTTCGCCTACGTCCTCGACGCCGACGGCGACTTTGTCAAGCGCTGCAATCCGGCGATGGTCGACCTCGAGCCGGTGGCGGAGAAATCCGACGACGAGGCGAGCGTCCTGCGCCTGATCGAGAGCCACGCGCGCTACACCGGTTCAAGGCGCGCGCAGGAAATCCTCCAAAAGTGGGCGCAATACCGCCCGCGCTTCGTCAAGGTGTTCCCGAAGGAATACCGCCGCGCGCTCGCCGAGCTCGCTTCTTCGCGCAAGAAAGAGGCGGCTTAGATGGGCAAAGTTACCGGCTTCCTGGAGTACGAGAGGCTCCAGGAGGCGGCCGAGGACAAGGACGCGCGCAAGCGGCACTACCGCGAGTTCGTCGTGCACCTTACCGACGAGCAGGCGAAGCAGCAGGGCGCGCGCTGCATGGACTGCGGCACGCCGTTCTGCATGTCGGGCTGCCCGGTCAACAACATCATCCCCGACTGGAACGACCTGGTGTACCGCCAGGACTGGAAGCAGGCGATCGCCACCCTGCACTCGACGAACAACTTCCCCGAATTTACGGGCCGGGTCTGTCCGGCGCCGTGCGAGGAAGCCTGCGTGCTGCGCATCAACGCCGATCCGGTCGGCATCAAGTCGATCGAGCACGCGATCATCGACCGCGCCTGGGAGGCGGGCTGGGTCACGTCGCAACCGCCCGCGCGCAAGACCGGCAAGAAAGTCGCGGTGATCGGCTCGGGTCCGGCCGGCCTCGCCTGCGCCCAGCAGCTCGCGCGCGCCGGCCACGCCGTCACCGTGTTCGAGAAGAACGACCGTCCCGGCGGCCTGCTGCGCTACGGTATTCCCGACTTCAAGATGGAGAAGTGGCTGATCGACCGGCGCATCGAGCAGATGCACGCCGAGGGCGTGGAATTCCGCGTCAACCACGTCGTCGCCACCGCGCCGGTCGGCGCGGGCAACCGGCAGGCGGAGCCTGTCGATGCAGCGAAGCTGCTCGCCGAGTTCGACGCGGTGGTGCTCGCTGGCGGCGCCGAGCTGCCGCGCGACCTGCCGCTGCCGGGCCGCGAGCTCGAAGGCGTGCATTTCGCGATGGATTTCCTGCCGCTGCAGAACCGCCGCGTCGCCGGCGACAAGAACGTCGAGGAGCTGTGGGCGAGCGGCAAGCACGTCGTCATCATCGGCGGTGGCGACACCGGCTCCGACTGCGTCGGCACTTCGAACCGCCACGGCGCAAAGTCGATCACGCAGTTCGAGCTGCTCGGCAAGCCCGACGATCCTTCCTTCAACCCGGTTTGGCCCTACTGGCCGATCCGGCTGCGCACCTCGTCTTCGCACGAAGAAGGCGCGGAGCGCGACTGGGCGGTCGGCACGAAAGCGTTCATCGGCGAGGGCGGCAAGGTCAAGGCGCTGAGAACGGCGAAGCTCGACTGGAAGGGCGGCAAGCCGGTTGAAGTTCCGGGCTCCGAGCGCGAGATCCCTGCCGACCTGGTGCTGCTTGCAATGGGCTTCGTGTCGCCGGTGCAGTCCGTCCTCGAAGCGTTCGGCGTCGAGAAAGACGCGCGCGCGAACGCCAAGGCGGGAACCGAAGGCGGCGCGAGCTATGCCACCAGCGTGCCGAAGGTCTTCGCCGCCGGCGACATGCGCCGCGGCCAATCGCTCGTGGTGTGGGCGATCCGAGAAGGCCGGCAATGCGCGCGCTCGGTGGACGCCTTCCTCATGGGGACTTCGGACCTTCCGCGGTAGCTGGCGAACTAAGCGCGAGCACGGCGAAGCTGGCGAGCCAATGCTCGCCGTGGTAGTGCCCCCCCACCGAGTGCGGCAAGCCCGCTGCCAGGTGCTTCTCCGCCAGGTTCGCATAGCCGAGTTCGACAAAGCACCAGGCTCGCGACAGGCATAGCCCGTCGAGGTGGCTCTGCTTCGCGTCGGTGTGGTCGACGACCACTGGCGGCTCCGCGAGCGGGCCGAGGTCGAAGGGCAGGAAGCTGCGCATCCAGGCCGAGAACTCCCTCGCTGGCAGCACCTTCTTCATGAGGAGCGCCTCGACGAGCGCAGGCGACAGGAAATCGTCCGCGGAAGGCTCGTAGGCGATCGGATAGTCGCGATCGTCGCTGTACCAGCGCCGAGCGGTGGCCTCGATCTGGCGCCCGAGCATGGCGCTGCCCACGGTCTTCGCGTAGTCGAGCGCCAGCACGCAAGCGAAAGCCGTGTTGCCGTGTGCGCCAGCCCGCACGGGATAGGGGGAGCTTTCCAGGTATTTCTCGAAGCGGCGAGCGATCTCCGCCGCGAGCGGCGCGAGCGCTCCGCCCCAGGGATTCTCTTCGAGCCGCAGCAGTTCGGCCTGCAGCTCGAGCAGCCAGGCCCAGCCATACGGCCGCTCGAAGGTCATGCCGCCGGGACCGTTGAAGAATGCGAGTTCCTGGCGCACTGCCTCGACGTTCAGGTGACGGTCGAGCAGTCCCGAGATCTTTCCGGCTTCCGCGATCGAGGGATGCAGTCGGAGAACCCTGGCGAGGAGCCAGTGCATATGCACTGCCGAGTGCCAGTCGTAGCTGCCATAGAACGCTGGATGCAGCTTGCGCGGCTGCCACTCCTGGCCGGGGCCGGTGACCAGCTGGTCGAGGCGCCGCGGGTATTCACGCTCCACGTTGGCAAGCGCGACGCGGGCGAACGCCCCTGCATCCTCGACGGTGAGCATGAGACTCGAAATGATATTAGCCTAGAATCGCGCCATGCCGCTCGACGTAGTCGTGCTCGCCGCGGGCCAGGGCAAGCGCATGCATTCCTCGCTGCCGAAAGTGCTGCACCCGCTCGCCGGCCGGTCGCTGCTCGCGCATGTGCTCGACGCAGCGCGCGCTCTCAAGCCGCGCCGCATCGTGGTGGTTCACGGGCACGGCGGCGACGAGGTGCGCGCCGCTTTCCCGGGCGCCGACCTCGATTGGGTGCTGCAGGCGGAGCAGCTCGGCACCGGCCACGCCGTCCGGCAGGCCTTGCCGCACATCGCCGCAGACGCGGAGGTGCTGATCCTCTATGGCGACGTGCCGCTGGTGCGCAGCGAGACGCTGAAGCGTCTTCTCGATGCGGCGCAGAAGGGCGTGGCCGTGCTGACCGCCGAGGTGGCCAATCCCACCGGCTATGGGCGCATCGTCCGCGCCGCCGGCGGCCGCGTGCAGCGCATCGTCGAGCAGAAGGACGCCACCCCTGGCGAGGCGGCGATCCGCGAAGTGAATGCCGGATTCTTCGCGCTGCGCGCTGCGCGTCTCGCGTCCTGGCTGGGCAAGCTCACCAACGAGAACGCGCAGAAGGAGTACTACCTCACCGACATCGTCAGCCTCGCCGGCGCCGAAGAGGTACCAGTCTTCGCGGTGAAGGTCGAGGATCGCTGGGAAGTGGCCGGCGTGAACTCGAAGCAGGACCTCGCCGGCCTCGAGCGCGTCGTGCAGCACCGCCACGCCGCGCGCCTCCTCGACGCGGGCGTGACGCTCGCCGACCCGGCGCGGATCGACGTGCGCGGCTCGCTCGAGTGCGGCCGCGATGTCTTCATCGACGTCAACTGCGTGTTCGAGGGCCGGGTCGTTCTCGGCGACCAGGTACGCGTCGGGCCGAACTGCGTGCTGCGCAACATGACCATCGCCGCGCGGACCGAGGTGCGCGCCTACTCGCATCTGGACGACGCCGAGATCGGCGAGCGCTGCGTGGTGGGACCTTACGCGCGGCTGCGGCCCGGTGCGAGCCTCGCCGACGAGGTGCACATCGGAAATTTCGTCGAGGTCAAGGCGAGCCGCATCGGCCGCGGCTCGAAGGCGAACCATCTCGCCTACGTCGGCGATTCCGAGGTGGGGAAGAACGTGAACATCGGCGCCGGCACGATCACCTGCAACTACGACGGTGTGAACAAGAACCGCACCGTCATCGAGGACGACTGCTTCATCGGCTCCGATGCCACGCTGGTCGCGCCGGTGCGCATCGCGAAGGGCTCGTATATCGGCGCGGGCTCGACCATCAGCAAGAACACCCCGGCCGGCCAGCTCACCGTGGCGCGCGCGAAGCAGGTTTCCATTCCTTCGTGGCGGCCTCCGGGCAAGCGCGCTCCGGAAAAAGCGCCCACCAAGAGCCGGAAAAAGCGCTAGCGCCATGTGCGGAATCGTCGGGGCCGTAGCGAGGCGCGACATCGTGCCGGTGCTGATCGAGGGTCTGCGCCGCCTCGAATACCGCGGCTACGATTCGTGCGGCGTCGCGGTGCTCGACGGCGACGAGCTCGAGCGCGTGCGCAGCGTCGCGCGCGTTGCCGACCTCGAGCGGCAGGTCGCCAAAAAGAGATTCCTCGCGGAGACCGGCATTGCGCACACGCGCTGGGCTACGCATGGCGCGCCGGTGACGAAGAACGCTCATCCGATGGTGTCGCGCGACGAGATCGCCGTCGTCCACAACGGCATCATCGAGAACTACGAGGCGCTGCGCACCGAGCTGAAGGCGAAGGGCTACGTCTTCGACAGCCAGACCGATACCGAGGTCATCGCGCACCTGGTGCACAGCCACTACGACGGCGACCTTCTGCGGGCCGTGCGCCGCGCGGTGAAGCGTCTGGCCGGCGCCTACGCGATCGCCGTGGTTGCGAAAAGCGAGCCGCACCGCGTGGTGGGCGCGCGGGCCGGCAGCCCGCTGGTGATCGGCGCCGGAAAGGGCGAGACTTTTCTCGCCTCCGATGCCCTCGCGCTGGCCGGCACCACGGACCGCATCGCTTACCTCGAGGAAGGCGACGTCGCCGAGATCGGCCTCGACGGCTACCAGGTCTTCGACGCCGCCGACCGAAAGGCGCGGCGCGAGCTGCGCGCGGTGAAGGCGAGCGGCGGCGCGGTCGAACTCGGACCGTACCGGCATTACATGCAGAAGGAGATCTTCGAGCAGCCGGTGGCGGTGGCGGATACGCTCGAGGGCATCGAGGCGCTGACCCCGGCGCTCTTCGGCGCCGGCGCCGAAAAGGTCCTGCGCGGCGCGAAGAGCGTGCTGGTACTCGCCTGCGGCACGAGTTATTACTCCGGCCTCACCGCGAAGTACTGGCTGGAAGGAATCGCCGGCGTGCCCACGCAGGTCGAGATCGCGAGCGAGTACCGCTACCGCGACAGCGTGCCCGACCCGGCGACGCTGGTGGTCGTCGTCTCGCAGTCGGGCGAGACGGCCGATACGCTCGCCGCGCTGCGGCACGCCAAGGCGCTCGGCCAGAGGCGCACGCTCGCGGTCTGCAACGTCGCGACCAGCGCCATGATGCGCGAGACGCGGCTCAAGTTCCTCACCCACGCCGGCGTCGAGATCGGGGTGGCTTCGACGAAGGCCTTCACCACGCAGCTGGTTGCTTTGTTTTTGCTCGCCCTTACTCTCGCCAAGCTGAAAAAACGACTTTCGAAGAAGGACGAGCAAAAGCATCTCCAGAGGCTGAGGCATCTGCCTAAGGCGCTCGCCGCGGCGCTCGCGCTCGAGCCGCAGCTCATCGCCTGGTCCGAGCGCTTCGCGAAGAAGGAGCACGCCCTATTCCTCGGCCGCGGCCTGCACTACCCGATCGCGCTCGAAGGCGCGCTCAAGCTGAAGGAGATCTCGTACATCCACGCCGAGGCGTACCCGGCCGGCGAGCTGAAGCACGGCCCGCTCGCGCTGGTCACCGCCGAGATGCCGGTGGTGACGGTTGCGCCGAACGACGCGCTGCTCGACAAGGTGAAGTCGAACATGCAGGAGGTGCGCGCGAGGGGCGGTGAGCTCTACGTGCTGACCGACGCCGAGACGCGCATTGCCGCCTCCGAAGGCGTGCACGTCATCCGCCTGCCCGAGCACTACGGGCCGCTCTCGCCGATCCTGCACGTGCTGCCGCTGCAGCTCCTCGCGTACCACACGGCGCTCGCACGTGGCAGCGACGTCGACAAGCCGAGGAATCTCGCCAAGTCCGTCACGGTGGAGTAGAGGAGAAATGCGGCCATGCGGTACGACGCGGTAGTCGTCGGCGCCGGGCACAACGGCCTCGTTTGCGCTTGCTACCTGGCGAAGGGCGGCCTCAAGGTAAAGGTGCTCGAGCGGCGCGGCGTGGTCGGCGGCGCGGCGGTGACCGAGGAATTCCATCCCGGCTTCCGCAATTCGGTCGCCGCGTACACCGTGAGCCTGCTGCAGCCGAAGGTGATCCGTGAGCTGCGTCTTGCCGAGCACGGCCTGCGCATCGTCGAGCGGCCGCTTGCGAATTTCCTGCCGCTGGAGGCGGGCTACCTCAAGGTGGGCGGCGGGGCCGAGGCCACGCGGCGCGAATTCGCGAAGTTCTCGGCGCGCGACGCGCGCAACCTCGAATCCTACTGGGCCAAGCTCGAGCGCGTCGCCGACGTGCTGCGCGCGATGGCGCTCGAGACGCCGCCGAACGTCGGCGGCGGCGCGCGGGATTTCCTGAAGCTCTTCTCCCATGCCAGAAGAATCAAGCAGCTCGACATGCCGGCGCGGCGCGACTTGCTGGGGCTCTTCACGCGCAGCGCGGCCGACTGGCTGGAGGACTGGTTCGAATCGGCGCCGGTCAAGGCGGTGTTCGGCTTCGACGCGGTCGTGGGCGCGTATGCGAGCCCCTATCACCCGGGTACGGCCTATGTGCTCTTGCACCATTGCTTCGGCGAGGTGAACGGGAAGCGCGGCGCCTGGGGCCACGCGATCGGCGGCATGGGGGCGATCACGCAGGCGCTCGCCGCCGAGGCGCGGCGGCTCGGCGTCGAAATCGAGTGCGACGCCCCGGTGGAGAAGATTCTCGAGGGCAGGGTCGTCAGGATGGGCGGCGCGGTAGTCGAGGCGCGCGCCATCGTCGCCAACGTCAATCCAAAGCTGCTGTTCCTCAAGCTCGTCGACCCGGCCGGACTGGAGCGGGACTTCCGCGAGCGCATCGAGCGCTACAAGTGCGGCTCCGGCACTTTCCGCATGAACGTCGCCCTGTCGGCGCTGCCGCGCTTCGCCGTGCTGCCCGAGGCGGGGTCCCACCACGGCTCGGGCATTATCATGGCGCCGTCTCTTGAATATATGGACCGTGCCTACCTCGATGCGCGCGCCGAAGGCGTCGCGCGCCAGCCCATCGTCGAGATGCTGATTCCCAGCACGCTCGACGACAGCCTCGCGCCCAAGGGCGCGCACGTGGCGAGCCTGTTCTGCCAGCATTTCGCGCCCGGCGCCGACTGGAAGTCACGCAAGAGCGAAGCGGTGGAGCGTATCTTCGACGTGGTCGAATCGCACGCGCCGGGCTTTCGGCAAAGCGTTCTGGGCTACAGCGCGCTGTCGCCGGCGGACCTCGAGCGCGAGTTCGGCCTCGTCGGCGGCGACATCTTCCATGGCCAACTCTCGCTCGACCAACTCTGGAGCGCCCGCCCGGTGCTGGGTTATGCCGACTACCGCACGCCCGTAAAGAATCTTTACCTCTGCGGCTCGGGGGCGCATCCGGGCGGCGGCGTCACCGGCGCGCCGGGCCACAACTGTGCGCGCGAGGTACTGCGCGACTTCGGCCGGCGGTTTCCCGGACAGTGAAAGCCGCCACCTTTCTCTTCAGCCTGTTCCTTCACGGCGCCGTGGCCGCGGCGGACCGGTTGCCGCCCTACGGCGCCGAGGTCGCCGCGGTGACAGCCTCCGGCGTCTCTTCAGGCGGCTATATGGCGATCCAGTTCCAGGTCGCGCATTCGAGCCGCGTCACCGGCGTCGCCGCGCTTGCCGCCGGTCCCTACTACTGCGCGCAGGGCAGCCTGTGGACCGCGCTTTACAACTGCTCGGTGCCGAACGCCTGGGCGGGCCTGCCGAGCATCGCGACGCTGAAGACCCAGGCCGAGACCTTTGCGCGCGCCGGCCAGATCGATCCCACCGCCAACCTCGCCGCAGCGCGCGTCTGGCTCTTCTCGGGCACGCGCGACCAAACCGTGGAACGGCCGGTGGTGGAGGCGGCCGCGAAGTTCTACGCGTCGTTCGGCGCGAAGAACATCCCGCTGCAGACCCGGCCGGCCGGGCACGCCATGGTGACCGAGTACTTCGGCACGCCGTGCGGCACAACCGAGCCGCCTTTCATCAACGATTGCGACTACGACGCCGCCGGCGTGTTCCTCGCGCACCTGCTCGGCACCCTGAAGCCGCCGTCGGTAAAGGAAAGCGGCCAGGTGGTCGCATTCGATCAGAAGGCGCTCGCCGGCGGCGACGCCTACGCGCTCAGCCTCGCAGAGACGGGGTACGCCTACGTTCCCGAAGCGTGCAGCATGGGGCCCTGCAGAGTGCACGTCGCCTTCCACGGTTGCCGGCAGAGCGCCGAAGCGATCGGCGAGCGGTTCGTCCGCGAGGCGGGCTACAACCGCTGGGCGGACAACAACCGCCTGATCGTCCTCTATCCGCAGACGCGCGCGCGCTACGGCATCGGCTACGAGGACGGTCGCTGGAGCTACGTCTACAACCCCAGGGGCTGTTGGGACTGGTGGGGCTACACGGGCGACCGGTACGCGACCAAGGCGGCGCCGCAGATGCGCGCCGTGCAGGCGATGCTCGAGCGGCTGGGCCAGCCGCGCTGACCGTTCAGTGGTGGTGGTGGTGATGCTCGCCGTCGTGGACGTGCTCGCCGTCGTGCGCGGGTTCGCCGCCCTGCGGGTCGCAGGCGAATGCCTGCTCGCAGGTCTTCACCTCGACCTGGATGGTGGTATGCGTCAGCTCGAACCGTTTCTCGAGCATCCGCGACGCTTCCTGCAGGACCTCCTGCGGCGCCTTTCCTTCGTCGAGCACGAGGTGCACGGTGAGGTTGTTGCGTCCGCTGGTGAGCGCCCAGACGTGCAGGTCGTGCACGCCTTGCACGCCGGGGACCGCGCTCAGCGCCGTCTGGATCTCGCGCAGCGATAATCCGGGCGGCACCCCCTCGAGCAGGATGTGCAGGCTGTCGCGCAGCAGCGTCCAGCAGCGCGGCACGATCCATAGCGCGATCGCCGCGGCCACCAGCGCGTCGATCCACGCCCAGCCGGTGAGCTGGATGACCCCCGCCGCGGCGACGACGCCGAGCGAGCCGAGCATGTCGCTCCACATCTCCAGGTAGGCGCTGCGCATGTTGAGGCTCGTCTGCGCGCCATGCCGCAGCAGCCGCATGCCGAGGTAATTCACGGCGAAGCCGCCGGCGCCGATCGCCAGCATGCCCGCCGAGTGGATCACTGGCGGCTCCCGCAAGCGCAGGGAGGCCTCGTACAAGACGTAGCAACCGACCCCGAGCAGCACCAGCGCGTTAAGCGCCGCGGCGAGGATCTCGAAGCGGTGGTAGCCGAACGTGCGCTTGTGATCGGCCGCACGGCGCGCGAGGCGGATGGCGGCGAGCGCTATGGCGAGCGCCGCGGCGTCGGTGAACATGTGCGCCGCGTCGGAAATCAGCGCGAGGCTGCTGGTCAGCAGCCCGCCGGCGACCTCCGCGACCATATATCCCGCGGTGAGGGCGAGCGCGAGCCAGAGGCTGCGCTCGCCCGCCTGGCGGACCCCATGATCATGGTCATGACTCATGCCGGAATTATCCTACCTGGAGGGGTACACTTCACCCATGACGATTTACATGCAGAGCGCCGCGCGCGCGATGAACGTTCCGGTGACTGACGCCGAGCGCAAGGCTCGCGTCGAGCTCGCCGCCGCCTACCGCGTCTTCGACCTGCTGGGCTGGACCGAGATGATCTTCAACCACATCACGGTGCGGGTGCCCGGCCCTGCCGTTGGTGGTTCCGAGACCCTGCGCTTTCTGATCAATCCTTTCGGCCTGCACTACAGCGAAATCACCGCCTCGAGCCTGGTGCTGATCGACGTCGACGGCAATCCGGTGCGCGAGACCGAATGGCCGGTGAATCGCGCCGGCTTCGTGATTCATTCGGCGATCCATGGCGCGATCGACCAGGCGCACTGCGTGATGCACACGCACACCACGACCGGCATCGCCGTCGCCTGCCTGCAGGAAGGCCTCTCGCCGGACAACTTCTACGGCGCCATGCTGCACGGCCGCCTCGCCTACCACGACTTCGAAGGCGTCACGGTCGAGGAGGGCGAGCGCGAGCGCCTGGTGCGCGACATCGGCGACAAGCCGGCGGTGATCCTGCGCAACCACGGCCTGCTCGCCTGGGGTCCGAGCGTGTCGGAAGCCTTCCTCATGCTCTGGACGATGCAGCGCGCCTGCGACGTGCAGATCGCGGCGAGCGGCGCGGGCAAGATCAACCCGGTTCGCCCCGAGGTGTTCCCGCAGACGGTGCGCGAGGCCGGCCCGGCCGAGAAGCGCACCTGCGACGACGTCTTCGCCGCGCTGCAGCGGCAGATCGATGCGCGGGACCCGTCCTACCGCAATTGACGTTGACGTAAACGTCAACTAGGCTATCCGCCCCCATGACGGACCTGGCCGACTCGAAGAACCTGGTCTACAAGGCGAAGCACAAGATCCGCTTCGTCACCGCGGCGAGCCTGTTCGACGGCCACGACGCCTCGATCAACATCATGCGGCGCATCCTGCAGGCCTCGGGCGCCGAGGTGATCCATCTCGGCCACAACCGTTCGGTCGAGGAGGTGGTGAACGCGGCGCTGCAGGAGGACGCGCAGGGCCTCGCCGTGTCGTCCTATCAGGGCGGCCACCTCGAGTACTTCAAGTACATGGTCGACCTGCTGCGCGAGCGAGGCGGAGGGCACATCAAGGTATTCGGCGGCGGCGGCGGCGTGATCGTCGCGAGCGAGATCAAGGAGCTGCAGGATTACGGCGTGGCGCGCATCTATTCGCCGGAAGACGGCCAGCGCATGGGCCTGCAGGGAATGATCAACGACATGCTGGCGCGCTGCGATTTTGATCCGTCGCAGAAGACACCCAAGACGCTGGCGCAGACCATCACCGCGCTCGAATTGGGAGTTCTGGATCCGAAAAAGATAGAAGCGCGAGCCGCCCCGGTTCTCGGCGTCACCGGCACGGGCGGCGCCGGCAAGAGCTCGCTCACCGACGAGCTGGTGCGCCGCTTCCGCCTCGACCAGGGCGACGCGCTGAAGATCGCGATCCTGTCGGTCGATCCGACGCGCCGCAAGACTGGCGGCGCGCTGCTCGGCGACCGCATCCGCATGAACGCGATCCACGGCGCCCAGATCTATATGCGCTCGCTCGCCACGCGCCAGGCGGGCAGCGAGCTATCCGCGGCCATCGGCGACGCGATCGCGGCGTGCAAGGCCTTCGGCTACGAGCTCGTGATCGTCGAGACCGCCGGCATCGGCCAGGGCGACGCGGCGATCGTGCCGCACGCCGACGTGTCACTGTACGTGATGACGCCCGAGTTCGGCGCCGCGAGCCAGCTCGAGAAGATCGACATGCTCGACTTCGCCGACTTCGTCGCCATCAACAAGTTCGACCGCCGTGGCGCCGAGGACGCGCTGCGCGACGTGAGGAAGCAGCTGCAGCGCAACCGCCAGAGCTTTGGGTCCGCGCCAGAGGCGATGCCGGTCTTCGGCACCATCGCCGCGCGCTTCAACGACGACGGCGTGACGGCGCTCTATCAGGCGCTCTCGGCGAAGCTCGCGGAGAAGGGGCTCAAGCTCAAGCCCGGCCGCCTGCCGCAGGCGGCAAGCAAAATCTCTTCGGGCGCCTCCGCCATCGTGCCGCCGGGCCGCAGCCGCTATCTCGCGGACGTCGCCGAGACGGTGCGCGGCTACCACGCATTTACCGCACAGCAGGCCAAGCTCGCCCGCGAACGCCAGCAGCTCTCGGCCGCAAGAGGAATGCTTTCTTCCGCTTCTGAGGAATTGGATTCTCTGATTGAAAAAAAGAATTCCGCATTCGACGCCGAAGCCAAGCGTCTTCTCGATACCTGGCCGGACACCGTCAAGGCGTATTCCGGCGACGAGCAGGTGGTCAAGGTGCGCGGCAAGGAGATTCGCACCGCGCTAACCCAGACGTCGCTTTCAGGCACGCACGTGCCGAAGGTCGCGCTGCCGAAATTCGAGGATCACGGCGAGCTGCTGCGCTGGCGCCTGCGCGAGAACCTGCCGGGTTTTTTCCCGTTCACCGCCGGCGTGTTCCATTTCAAGCGCGAGAACGAGGACCCGACGCGGATGTTCGCCGGCGAGGGCGACCCGTTCCGCACCAACCGGCGCTTCCACCTGCTCTCGCGCGAGATGCCGGCGAAGCGCCTGTCGACCGCCTTCGATTCGGTCACGCTCTACGGCTTCGAGCCCGACGAGCGGCCCGACATCTACGGCAAGGTCGGCAACTCGGGCGTCTCGATCGCCACGCTCGACGACATGCAGGTGCTCTACTCGGGCTTCGACCTCTGCGATCCGGCCACTTCCGTGTCGATGACCATCAACGGTCCGGCGCCGACCATCCTGGCCATGTTTTTCAACACGGCGATTGATCAGCAGATCGAGCGGCTGGGCCGGAAACCTACCGAAAAAGAATTTCAGGAGGTAAAAGCGAAGACCCTTGCAGCGGTGCGCGGCACGGTCCAGGCCGACATCCTGAAGGAAGACCAGGGCCAGAACACCTGCATCTTCTCGACCGAGTTCTCGCTCAAGGTGATGGGCGACATCCAGCAGTACTTCATCGAGAGCGACGTGCGCAATTTCTACTCGGTGTCGATCTCCGGCTACCACATCGCCGAGGCCGGCGCGAACCCGATCAGCCAGCTTGCCTTCACGCTCGCCAACGGCTTTACCTTCGTCGAGGCGTACCTGGCGCGCGGCATGAAGATCGACGACTTCGCACCGAACCTGTCGTTCTTCTTCTCCTACGGCATGGACCCGGAATACGCCGTGCTCGGCCGCGTCGCGAGGCGCATCTGGGCGGTGGCGATGAAGAACCGCTACGGCGCGAGCGAGCGCAGCCAGAAGCTCAAGTTCCATTCGCAGACCTCCGGCCGCTCGCTGCACGCGCAGGAGATCGCCTTCAACGACATCCGCACCACGCTGCAGGCGCTGATCTCGACCTACGACCATACCAATTCGCTGCACACCAACGCCTTCGACGAGGCGATCACCACGCCCACCGAGGACTCGGTGCGCCGCGCGATGGCGATCCAGATGATCATCAACCGTGAGTGGGGCGTGGCGAAGAACGAGAACCCGAACCAGGGCTCGTTCCTGCTCGAGGAGCTTACCGATCTCGTCGAGGAGGCGGTGCTGAAGGAGTTTGAGGCGATTTCGGCGCGGGGCGGGGTGCTCGGCGCGATGGAGACGGGCTACCAGCGCGGCAAGATTCAGGAGGAGTCGCTGTACTACGAGCATAAGAAGCACGACGGCTCCTACCCGATCGTCGGCGTCAACACCTTCCGCAATCCCCATGGCGACGCGGCGCCGCAGAAGCTCGAGCTCATACGCTCGACCGAAGAGGAGAAGAAAGGCCAGCTCGAGCGCCTGC
>DASXKY010000095.1:0-38874 GCA_036496555.1 Burkholderiales bacterium
GGCCTCTAGAGCGGCAGCGCATTCATAGGACCTAGATCGGCATCACCGTCGCGGCGATGGACGGCTAGGCTCGCAGGGGCGATCGGGCGAGCACTCGGAGACTTGCCGCTCGGGCTCGACGTAGGTGCCGTCCTCGCGGACGTAGCCGGCGCGGTAGGTGCCCATGGGCGCCGAAGAGAAGTGGGTCGTGGAGTGACCGCCGCCGCCGTGGGTGCTATGTCCGCCGCCGCCGCCGCTGTGTCCGCCGCCGCAGCCGTGTCCGCCGCCTTTGGCGTGAGAAGCGAGTGGAACCGCGACGAGCGTTGCGGCGAGGAGGAGGGCGGGCAAGCGGGTCATGACGATCTCCATAGCGCGGCGCTCGCGTAGTCCTCGGCGTTGACGCCGAGCACGCTGGCGCAGACGGCGACGAGCAAGGCGAAGCCGAGCAGGAAGGCGACGAACGCGACGAGGCCGAGGCCGAAGCGGAGCCTGCGCCCGCGGTCGAAGAGCATCGCGAAAAGCAGGCTGGCCGAGGCGGCGAGCGAGCCGGACAGGATCCACCACGCGAGGCGCAGGAGCAGTATCTCGGGCGCCAGCAGATCCGGCGCGACGCCGCCGAGGAAGATCATGACCGAGATGGCGAGCGCGCCGCCGTCGAGGACCAGCAGCGCCTTGGCGAGGCTGCTCATTCTTTGGCGGAGGTCGTCGCGCAGGTCTACCGGGTCGCTGGACATGGCTAGTTCAGGTCGTGGATGGCGATCTTCGGGCGGTGGCCGTCGATCGTTGCGTGGAGCATCGAGTATTCCGGCACCTCGACCCAGGAGCCGGTGTCGCGGGTCAGAGGCTCCGACGCTATCAATATGGATGTCGCTTTCTCGGAGCCGCCGGTCATCTGCCACTCGCCGTCGTGCAGGCCGTAGTTGCGGCCGGCCGTGTACCAGAGCGAAAGGTAGGCGAGATTGGCCTCATGCAGGCGCGCGGCGTCGTCGGTGGGGTAGCAGCCGAAGTCGAAGCAGTAGCGCACCGCGGCGAGCTGGGCGCCGTCGGCGATGAAGAGGTTCAGCGAGGAGCTGACAGCGATGCCGAGCTTGTTGCGCACCTCGCGCAGGATGCCGAGGGTGTTGTCGACGGCCTTCATCAGCTCGGCGGCGCTCGGGCGGCGTTGCGGATCCGGCAGCTGCGAGACGATCAGCGCGTAGACCCATTCGCTGTCGGTAGTGCCGTGGATCTGCGCGAGGATGGGCTTGCTGATGCGCTCGGAGAGCAAAGGCTTCATCTCGGCGAAGCGCGCGAGGTCGCCGTTGTGCGCCATCACCAGCGGCACGTCCTTGAAGTGGAACGGGTGGCAGTTCTGCACCGAGATCTCGACGCGCGTGTGGTAGGCGACGCCGCGCACGTGCGCGAGCAGGCAGCCGGCGCGGATCTTCTCGGCGAGGTTCTTCAGGTTGCGGTCGAACACCGGCAGCTGCTGCGAGTAGTAGGAGAAGGCGCGGTCGGGGTCGTGGCTCGACTGGTCCCAGGCGCGCAGGCCGAAGCCGGCGAGGTTGAGGAGCGAGAGCATCTTCGGCATGTAGCTCTGCCGCACCAGCGCCGAATCGGGCTGGTAGAGGAAGTTGTCGAGCAGCACGGGCTCGCCGAGATACAGCAGCGCGCGGCACATGGCCGAAGGTTAACCTACTCGGTTACTCTACGCGTCCATGAAATTTCTCGTCCTCCCCGGCGACGGCATCGGGCCGGAAATCACCGAAGCCACCCTGGAAGTCCTGCAAGCCGCCAGCAAGAAATTCTCCCTGGGGCTGAAATTCGAAACGCACCCCGTCGGGCTGGCTGCGCTGAAGAGCCACGGCACGACGATGCCCGACGGCCTGCTCGGCCGCGCGACGGAGTCGGACGGGGTGATCCTCGCGCCGCTCGACCAGCTTGCCTATCCGCCGCGCGAGAAGGGCGGCGTCAACGTCTCGGCGGCGTTCCGCGTGAAGCTCGACCTCTACGCCAACATCCGTCCGGCGCGCAGCCGCCCGGGCATCGGCAAGATGAAGGAGCCGATGGACCTCGTCATCGTGCGCGAGTGCACCGAGGGCTTCTACGCCGACCGCAACATGTACCAGGGCAGCGGCGAGTTCATGCCGACGCCCGACATCGCGATGTCGATCCGCAAGGTCACCGCGCACGCCTGCGAGCGGATCGCGCGGCGGGCTTTTGAACTTGCCAGTAAAAGGAAAAAGCACGTGACCGCCGTGCACAAGGCCAACGTGCTGCACATGACCGAGGGGCTGTTCCTCTCCAAGGTGCGGGAGGTGGCGGCGGAGTTTCCCGGCGTGAAGCTCGACGAGGTGATCATCGACGCGATGACGGCACACCTGGTGCGCACGCCGGGCCGCTTCGACGTGATCTGCGCCACTAATATGTATGGCGACATTCTCTCGGACCTCGCCTCCGAGCTCTCCGGCAGCCTCGGCCTCGCCGGCTCGGTGCTCGCCGGCGACGTGCTCTGCTGCGCGCAGGCGCAGCACGGCTCGGCGCCCGACATCGCCGGCCAGGACAAGGCCAATCCCACTTCGCTGATCCTGTCGGCGGCGATGCTGCTCGAATGGCTGTCGGAGCGGAAGAAGGCGAAGGCCTGCGGCAAGGCGGCCGAAGCAATCAACGCCGCGGTCGACAAGGTGCTCGCCAATCCCAAGACGCGCACAGCGGACTTGGGTGGAAAGCTTGGCACGAAGGAATTTGGAGACGCGGTGGCTGCCGCCCTCCGGTCGTAAAAGAAACTCCTTCAAAAAAACTATTTCTTCTGCTCTTCCAGCCGGTCGGTGGCAGGCGGCGGGGTGCGCGAGAGGGCGGCGACCTCGGCCCACAGCGCGGGCGTCATCTCGATCTTCAGCGAATCGAGCGAGGCCTGGAGCTGCTGCAGGCTGCGCGCGCCGATGATCGGCGCGGTGACCGCGGGGTGCGCGGCGACCCAGGCGACCGCCACGCTCATCGGATGCCAGCCGTGCTTCTTGCAGAAGGCGGAGAAATCGACGGCGACCTCGTGCATCCAGGCTTCGCCGTAGCGATCCGCATACATCTTGTTGGCTGCGATGCGGCCCTGCGCGGCCTTGTCCGCGTACTTGCCGGAGAGCAGGCCGCCGCCCGCCGGGCTGTACGGAAACACTGAAACGCCGTTGGCGGCGGCCATCGGCAGGATCTCCACCTCGGCCTGGCGCTTCACCAGGTTGTACATCGGCTGGACCGCCTGCACGCGCGCCCAGCCGTGCGCCTTCTGTATCTCGAGCGCCTGCTGCGTTTCCCACGCCGAGTGGTTGCTCAGCGCGGGATAGAGGACCTTGCCGGCGCGGACGACGTCTTCCAGCGCGCGCAGCGTCTCCTCGAGCGGTGTGAGCGCGTCGCGCATGTGCAGGTAGAGGAGGTCGATGCGGTCGGTCTGCAGGCGCTTGAGGCACGCCTCGACCGCGCGCACGACGTGGCGGCGCGAGCTGCCCTTCGCGTTGATGTCCGGGCCGGCCGGGTTGTAGACCTTGGTCGCGACGACGAGCTCGTCGCGGATGCCGCGCATCAGCTTGCCGAGGATCTCCTCCGACTTGCCCTTGCTGTACTGGTCGGCGGTGTCGAAGAAGTTGATGCCGAGATCGCGCACCGCCTTGAACATCTCCGCCGAGGCCGCCTCGTCGGCGTCGCCGCCGAAGGACATGCAGCCGTAACAGAGCTGGGAGACCTGCACGCCGGTGCCGCCGAGGGGTTTGTATTTCATCGCGGCGAGTCTAGCAGGGGCGCTGACACCCTTTTGCACCCGGTTCACGCACCCCTTCGCCTGGCTGTGCTATTACAGCCTGCTGGGCAAGTCAGGCCTTGGGAGGCGGCATGCCAAAAGACTTCAATTTCGGGCTGGTGTTCCTGTCGTACTTCGTCGCGGTGACGGCGTCGCACGTGACGCTGCTCCTCGCCGCGCGCGTGCGCGACCCGCACTCGGCGAACTGGAAGCTGTGGATGCTGTTCGGCGGCCTGGCGATGGGCCTGGGCATCTGGTCGATGCACTTCGTGGCCACGCTCGCGCTGCGCCTGCCGATCGACGTTTCCTACGATCTTTCGCTCACCGCGCTTTCCTGGGTGTTCGCGATCGCGGCCTGCGGCGCCGCGTTCATCGTGCTGCGCCGGCTGACCGGAGAGCGGCATCGCGACTTCCTGCTGCCCGGCGCGCTGATCGGCATCGGCATCGCTTCGATGCACTACACCGGCGACGCCTCGATGCGTCTGAGCCCGGGCATCCACTACAACCCGGTGCTGTTCGTGGCATCGATCCTGGTTGCGATGACCGCCGCCACCGCCGCGCTGTGGATCGCGTTCCATCTCGCGAAGCACCGCTCGGTGAGCGCGAACTTCGGCGCCGCCCTGGTGATGGGCGCGGCGGTGACCGGCATGCACTTCACCGGCGTGGCGGCGGCGAACATCCCCGCCGACGCGATCTGCCTGGCGGGCGGGCCGCGGCTCGACAACCTGTACATGGCCTACACCGTCGGCGGCACCACCTTCCTGATCCTGATGGCGACCATGCTGCTGTCGCTCTACGACGCGCGCATGTCTTCGGCGATCGCGCTCGGCGCCGAGAAGCTGAGGCTCGCCAACGAGCGGCTGGAGGAGCGCGTGCGCGAGCGCACGCAGACCCTGGCGCGGGAAGAGGCGCGCAAGGACGCCATCCTGCGCGCGGCGCTCGACTGCATCATCTCGATGGACGCGAAGGGCCGCATCGTCGAATGGAACCCGGCGGCGGAGCACACCTTCGGCTACGCGCGGGACGAGGTGATCGGGCGAGCACTCGCCGAGGTGATCGTCCCCGAGCGCCTGCGCCAGGCGCACAAGGGCGGGCTCGCGCTGTACCTCGCCACCGGCGAGCAGCGCATCATCGGCAAGCGCATCGAGCTGACCGGCCTGCGCCAAAGCGGCGAGGAGTTTCCGGTGGAGGTGGCGATCACGGTGATGAGCACCGAGGAGGGACCGCTCTTCACCGCGCACCTGCGCGACATCACCGAGCGCAAGCGCGCCGAGCAGGAGCTGCGCGCCTCGCGCGACGCGGCGCGCGCCGGCTCGGAGGCGAAGAGCAGCTTCGTCGCCACCATCAGCCACGAGATCCGCACGCCGATGAACGCGGTGATCGGCATGCTCGAGCTGCTCGGCTACAGCAAGCTCTCGCCCGATCAGCGCGAGATGCTGTCGACGGCGCGCGAGTCGAGCGCGGCGCTGCTCGCTCTGATCAACGACATCCTGGACTTCTCCAAGATCGAGGTCGGCAAGCTCGAGGTGCACCCCGAGCCCTGCGCGGTGGCGCGGCTGGTGGACGGCGTGGTGGCGACCTTCGAACACGCCGCGAGCGGCAAGGGGATCCTGCTCACCCGGCGCATCGACCCGGCGCTCGCGCCGGCGCACCGCGTCGACCCGGCGCGCCTGCGCCAGATCCTCGCCAACCTGGTCAGCAACGCCATCAAGTTCACCCAGTCGGGCACAGTGAGCATCGAGGTGCAGGTGCTCGCGTCGCTGCACTCGCGCCAGACGCTGCGCATCAATGTGCACGACACCGGCATCGGCATGAGCGCGGAGACGCAGCAGCGCCTGTTCGAGCCCTTCCAGCAGGGAGAATCGGACACCAGCCGGCGCTTCGGCGGCACCGGCCTCGGCCTCGCCATCTCGCGCCAGCTGAGCGAGCTGATGGGCGGCGAGATCCGCGTCACCAGCACTAAGGACCTCGGCACGCGGGTCTCGGTGACGCTCAGCGTCGAGCAGGCGGATCCGGGCGCGATCCGCGCCGACCCGGCGCTCGGCGGCAGCGCCGCGCCGGTGCCGGTGCGCGCGCCCGCCGGCACGCGGGTGCTGATCGTCGACGACCATCCGATCAACCTGGCGATGCTGAAGCGCCAGCTGAAGGTGCTCGGCCTCGACGCCGACGCCGCCGGCAGCGGGGCCGAAGCGCTCGCCAAGTGGCGCCGCGACGCGCACCGGCTGGTGATCACCGATCTGCAGATGCCCGAGATGGACGGCTATGCGTTCGCGCGCGCGATGCGCGCCGAGCAGCTGGCGGACAGCAAGCCGACCATCGTTGCGTTCACCGCCAATACGCTCGCCGAGACGCTCGAGCGCTGCACGGCGGCCGGCATGGACGACTACCTCAGCAAGCCGACCGAGCTCGCCACCCTGCGCGAGAAGCTCACCTACTGGCTGGGCCAGCCGCTGAAGTTCGCGCAAGGCGGCGGCCGCGAGAAGGGCGCGCGCGGCAGCAAGGCGATCGATCGCTCGCGCATCGAGCAGCTGACGGGCGGCGCGGAGGGCATGGCCGAGGTGCTCGCCGGCCTGGAGAGCGCAGTGCGCGGCGACATCGACGAGCTGCATTCGGCGCTGGCGCGCGGCGAGCTCGCCGCGGTGCGCGGCGCTGCGCATCGGATCAAGGGCGCGGCGCTTTCCATCGGGTCGCAGCGGCTCGCGGCGACGGCCGCCCGCGTGGAGGAAGCGACCAAGCGCGACGCGGTCGAGGCGCAAGACGCGGTGGAAGCCCTGCTCGAGGAGCTCAACAGGCTGCTGGAGGCCGCCCGCAGCTAAGGCTGCGCCGGCACCGCAAAGGCGGCCGGCGCCTCGCCGCGCTCGTGGCGCTGCCACATCGTGCGGTAAGCCGCCTCGACGTGCCGGCAGAAGCGCGCCGTATCGAACAAGGGCGAAGCGGGCAGGTTGCCTTCGAGCTTCGCTCGCAGCGCGGCAAGCGCCGCAGGATCGCGCGCCAGCCTGAGGGCGAGCTTTTCGTACTCGGCGAGGTTCGGCGCGACGAGCTCCGGCAGGCCCACCGCCTGCAGCAGGCTTGCGGCGACGCGGCCGGCGAACGTGCCGCCGGGGCAGGTGACGAGCGGCAGACCGGCGCGGAGCGCGTCGCTCGCCGTGGTATGCGCGTTGTAGGGCAGCGTATCGAGGAACAGGTCGGCGCAGCGGTGGCGCGCAAGGTGCTCGGCGAGTGGCAGCTTGGGCGCAAAGACGAGGCGCGCCGGGTCGACCCCGCGCGCGCGGGCTGCGGCGCTCAGATTGCGCGCGATCGCCGGACTGTGCTCAAGGAGCCAGAGCACGCTACCGGGCACGGCGGCGAGCAGCCGCATCCACAGGTCGAAGGTCTGCGGCAGGAGCTTGAAGGCATTGTTGAAGCTGCAGAAGACGAATCCCCGCTCGGGCAGGCCGAGCTCGCGGCGCGTGGGCGTGTGCTCCGCAGGGGCGATGGTGTCGTCGTTGACTTGGTAGCAGTCGGGCAGGTAGACGACCTTCTCGGTCCAGAAGCGCTGGTGCTCGGGCGGGAGGACGACGCGGTCCGCGAGCACATAGTCGATGTAGGGCGCGCCGCAGGTCGCGGGATAGCCGAGGTAGGTCGCCTGCACCGGCGCGGGCCGCGAAGCGAGGATCGGCAAGCGCGAGAACGCGGTATGGCCCTTGAGGTCGACCGCGATGTCGACCTCGAGCTCGGCGAGCTGCTTCGCCGCTTCGGCGTCGCTCATGCGGTCGGCGTCGACGAAGCGGTCGAAGGCGCGCTCGAGGCGCTTGCGCATCGCGCTGCCGTCGTCCAGGCCGTAGGAGAGGCCGACCAGCTCGATTTGCGCGCGGTCGTGCAGCTCGAAGAGCTTCGCCATGAGCTGCGCGGTCGCGTGCTGGTGGAAGTCCGCCGAGAGGTAGGCGACGCGCAGGCGCGAGTGCGCAGGCGCAGGGCGGCGGATCGGCTCATGCCGTCCGCTGCCAGTGTCCGCCAGATAGAGTTGCGTGCCTTGCAACTGCTCTTCGGGCGAATCGGTTGCCGAAAGCAGCGTGAACGGAGAAACCGGCACGCGGTTCTCCCGTACCTGCGCGCGCAGCGCCGCGATGTGCGGCCCGATCGCCCGCCAGTCGCAGGCGAAGAGCTCGGACCAGACGAGCGAGCTGAGTCCGTAGGGCAGGCGCGGATCGAGCTCGAGCGCGCGCGAGAAGGCCGCGGCGGCTTCCTCGTAGCGGCGCAGGGCGTGCAGGACGAGGCCGAGGTTGTGATGCACGTCGGCCCGCCCCGGCAGCGCGGTCGTCGCGCTTTGCAGGAGCGGCAGGGCTTCCTCGTCGCGGCCGAGCGCGTGGAGGGCGTTGCCCGCGTTGTTGCTCGCCTCGCCGTGCAGGGGATCGATGCGCAGCGCGGCGACGAATTCGGCGAGCGCGTGCTCGCCGCGGCCCTGCGCGGCGAGCACCGCGCCGAGCGTGTTGAAGGCGTTGGCATAGCCGGGGTGCGCCTGCGTCTCGCGCCGCAGCGCCTGCTCGGCAGCGGCGAGATCGCCGAGGCCGAAGTAGCAGTGCCCGAGCCGGTAGCCGACGCCGCGGCGCTGCAGGCGCGTTGCCGCGCCCTGCAGCGGCGCGAGCGCTTCCCGCAGCCGGCCTTCGAAGAGAAACGCGCTGCCGAGGAGGTAGAGCGCCTCGCCGTCCTCGGGCGAGCGCGCGAGCGCCTGGCGCGCGGCGGCCTCGGCGAAGCGGAAATCGTCGCGGTCGAGCGCGTCCCAGGCGGCCTGCATCGCCGCCTATGTTACGGCGTGCACGCCGCCGTCGCGGGGAAGGCCTCGGCGAGCGCGAGCGTGCTGCCTGCGCCGGTGACGTCGATGCCGGCGAGCTTGCCCGCCTCGGCGCGGTACTGCTTGCTCGCGAGCACCTCGCGGATGCGCGTCACCGCCAGCGTGGCGAGCGACTCCTCCTCGCACAGCAGGAAGTAACGCTCGCTCATCACCGGGATGAACTCCAGGCCGAAGCTGCGCGCGCCCTGCTCGACGCCGAAGCCGGCGTCGGCGAGCCCGCTCGCGATGCAGGAGGCGACACCGGAGTGGGTGAGCTCGCCGGTGTCGTAGCCGGCGATGCGCGCGCGCTCGATGCCCTCGCGCTCGAGCAGCAGGTCGAGCACCATGCGCGTCACCGAGCCGAACTGGCGGTTGACGAAGCGCACGCCGGGCTGGGCGAGGTCGGCGAGCGACAGGATCGCCTTCGGATTGCGCGACGTCACCATGATGCCGAGGCGGCGCGTCGCGAGGTTGATGACCCGGTGCCGCTGCGGGTCGAGCCAGGGCGCGTAGAAGGCGAGCGAGGCGTCCTGCAGCTCGCCGAGCGGGACGTGGAAGCCGGCGAGGTCGCAGCCGCCGGCGGCTAGCGAGGCGGTCGCCTCCATGCTGCCGCGGTACTTCAGCTCGACCGTCTGGCTGCGCCGCGCGAGGAACCGGAGCAGGAGCTCGATGGCATAGCCATGGCTCGCGTGGATGCGCAGGACCGGCGCGGCGCCGGCGCGCAAGCGCTCGATCTCCGCCTCAAGCTCGGAGGCGAGGCTGTCGAGCAGCGGCGCGATGCGCGCTTCGATGCGCCGGTCGGCGGCGAGCAGCTTCTCGCCCAGGGCGCTCAGGCGGGCGCGCCGGCCTTGCGTCATGTCGAGCAGCGGCGCGCCGAACTCGCGGTCGGCTTTGCGCACCAGGCCCCAGGCGTGGCGGTACGAAATGCCGAGCACCGCGGCGGCGGCGTTGATGCTGCCCTCGGCGTGGATCGCCGCCAGCAAATCGAGCAGCTGCGGAAAGGTCTGCGTCACGTCGCGGCGTGTGAACTGCCACTGCGGCTTGATCGAGATCTTCATCATTTCGGCGCCCCTTTTCTTATGTCGGCGCGTGCATAAGTTATAGGCACGGCACCTCATATTGTTGGCGGTAAAACCGGATGCTACGTTCCGCGCGCGCATCGTGACAATAGAAAGCGAGCGCCTTTTTTTTCGGACGGAGGAGGAGCGATGGCGGAAGCAGCGGGCGTACTCACTGGAAACGGAACGAACGGCCTCGGGTTGCTGGCGAAGGAGCGCACTATCGCCGGCCCGGGCTACAGCCGGTGGCTGGTGCCACCCGCCGCTCTGGCAATCCACTTGTGTATCGGCATGGCCTACGGCTTCAGCGTGTTCTGGCTGCCGCTGTCGCGGGCCATCAACGCCAAGTCGGCGATTGCCTGCCCGGCCGACATGTCATTCATCGCGCGCGCCTTCACCGCCACCTGCGACTGGAAGATCAGCGAGCTCGGCTGGATGTACACGCTGTTCTTCGTGTTCCTCGGCGCCGCGGCGGCGGTGTGGGGCGGATGGCTGGAGCGCGCCGGCCCGCGCAAGGCCGGTTTCGTCGCCGCGCTGTGCTGGTGCGGCGGCTTGGTCCTCGGCGCGATCGCGATATACACGCATCAACTGTGGCTGATGTGGCTGGGACCCGGCGTGCTCGGAGGCGTCGGGCTCGGGCTCGGCTACATCTCGCCCGTCTCGACCCTGATCAAGTGGTTCCCGGACCGCCGTGGCATGGCGACCGGAATGGCGATCATGGGCTTCGGCGGCGGCGCCATGATCGGCGCGCCCCTCGCCGATATCCTGATGAAGTACTTCGCCACGCCGACGTCAGTCGGGGTGGTGGAGACGTTCGTCGCGCTGGCGGTGATCTACTTCATCTCGATGAGCCTCGGCGCGTTCGGCTACCGGCTGCCCGCGCGCGGCTGGAAGCCGGTCGGCTGGAACCCGCCGGCCGCCAACGCCAAGGCGATGATGACCACCCGCCACGTGCACGTGAACGAGGTGCACAAGACGCCGCAGTTCTGGCTCATCTGGTGGGTGCTGTGCCTGAACGTGACCGCCGGTATCGGCATCATCGGCATGGCCTCGCCGATGCTCCAGGAAGTGTTCGCCGGCAAGCTGATCGGCATTACCGCGACTTTCAACGAGCTCACCGTCGGACAGAAAGGCCAGATCGCCGCCATCGCGGCGGGCTTCACTGGGCTGCTCAGCCTGTTCAACATCGCGGGCCGCTTCCTCTGGGCGTCGAGCTCGGACTACCTCGGCCGCAAGCTGACGTACTACACGTTCTTCGTGCTGGGCATCGCGTGCTACGCGTCGGCGCCCTGGTCCGGGCACCTCGGCAGCGTGGCGCTGTTCGTCGGCGCCTTCTGCATCATCCTGTCGATGTACGGCGGCGGCTTCGCCACCGTGCCGGCCTACCTCGCCGACATGTTCGGCACGCAGATGGTGGGCGCGATCCATGGGCGTCTGATTACCGCCTGGTCGGCGGCGGGCATCTTCGGGCCGGTGATCGTCAACTACATGCGCGAATACCAGATCGACCACGGCGTGCCGCGCGCGCTGGTGTACGACACGACCGCCTACATCCTGTGCGCGCTGCTCGCGATCGGCTTCATTTGCAACTTCCTGGTGAAGCCGGTGGCCGACAAGCACTTCATGACCGACGCACAGCTCGAAGCGGAGCGCAAGCTCGCGCACGAGCAGGCGACCAGTCCGGACCTGACCGGCCGCTTCGCGAGCGGGCACTCGACGCCGAAGTCGCTGGTCCTCATCGCCTGGCTGGCGGTGGGTATTCCGCTCGCCTGGGGCGTGACGATCACCCTGCAGAAAGCGTGGGTGCTGTTCCGCTAGCGCGCGCTGGCATCGCTTGACCGCAGTCAAGAATCGGCCCTCGGGGAGGGCCGATAATGACGGCTGCGATGAAAGGCAAAGGCAAAGTCCGGTCTCATCTTAAGGGCCGGCAGGTCGGCGAGAAAGCCCGCGAGGAAGTGCGCGCGCTGCTGAAGGACGAACCGCGGCGCCGCGACCTTCTCATCGAGCACCTGCACAAGATCAACGACCGGTACGGCCATCTCTCGGCCGCGCACCTGGCGGCGCTTGCCGAAGAGATGAAGCTCTCGCAGACCGAGGTCTACGAGGTGGCGACCTTCTACCACCACTTCGAGGTGGTGAAGGAAGGCGAGACGGCTCCGCCTTCGCTCGTCGTACGGGTGTGCGATTCCATCGCCTGCGAGCTCGCCGGCGCGGAGGAATTACTCAACAAGCTTTCGCTCGGGAAAGACGTCAGGGTGCTGCATGCCCCATGCGTCGGCCGCTGCGAAGCGGCGCCGGTGGTCGTGGTGGGCCAGAATCCCATCGGCAACGCCACGCTGGAGAAGGTTCAGAAGGCCGTTTCTTCCGGCGAAACCCGCTGCGAAGAAACCGAATACATCGACTATGCGGCCTACAAGAAAGGCGGCGGCTACAAGCTGATCGCCGAGTGCCTCGCCGGCAAGCACACGCGCGAGGGCCTCACCAAGATCATGGAGGACTCCGGGCTGCGCGGCCTGGGCGGCGCGGGCTTCCCGGTCGGCCGCAAGTGGAAGAGCGTATCCGCCGAGCCCGAGCCGCGCCTGATGGCGGTGAACATCGACGAGGGCGAGCCGGGCACCTTCAAGGACCGCTGGTATCTCGAGCGCGATCCGCACCGTTTCCTCGAGGGCATGCTGGTCGCCGCCTGGGCGGTCGGGATTGCCGAGATCTATATCTACCTGCGGGACGAATACGCGGGCTGCAGGAAGATTTTGGAAGATGAATTACAAAAGCTAAGAGCCAATCCCCCTTGCGCGCTCCCTCCCATAAATCTAAGGCGAGGCGCCGGCGCGTACATCTGCGGCGAAGAGTCGGCGATGATCGAGTCGATCGAGGGCAAGCGCGGCATGCCGCGCCTGCGTCCGCCGTACGTCGCGCAGGTGGGCCTCTTCGGCCACCCGACGCTCGAGCACAACATGGAGTCGGTGTACTGGGTGCGCGAGATCGTCGAGAAGGGCCCGCAGTGGTTCGCCGGCCATGGCCGCAACGGCCGCAAGGGATTGCGCTCCTTCTCGGTGTCGGGACGGGTGAAGAAACCGGGAATGCACCTGGCACCCGCAGGCATTACGGTTGTCGAACTCATCAAGGAGTACTGCGGCGGCATGCTGGACGGCCATGAGTTCTACGGTTACCTGCCGGGCGGCGCCTCGGGCGGGATCCTGCCCGCATCGAAGGGCGACATCCCGCTCGACTTCGACACCCTTCAGCCGCACGGCAGCTTTATCGGGTCTGCGGCGGTTGTCGTATTCAGTAATAAGGACAAAGCAGCAAAGGCAGCCGTCAACCTGATGAAGTTCTTCCACGACGAGTCCTGCGGCCAGTGCACCCCCTGCCGGGTGGGCACGGCGAAGGCCCTCACGCTGATGGAAAAGAGCAAGTGGGACCAGCCTTTGCTGAAGGAGCTGTCTCAGGCCATGATAGACGCTTCGATCTGCGGCTTGGGGCAAGCGGCGCCCAACCCGGCGCTGACCGTAATGAAGTACTTCCCGCAAGAGGTAGGGTGATATGGAACGCGTGACCACCCGGCAGTTGGCGATGATGCCGATCGAGTTCAAGCTCAACGGCAAGATGGTGATCGGCCGCCCCGACGAGACCCTCATCGAGACGGCGAAGAAGAACGGCGTCGAGATACCGCACCTTTGCTACAAGCCCGGCATGCGCCCCGACGGCAACTGCCGCGCCTGCATGGTCGAGATCAAGGGGGAGCGCACCCTGGCGCCCTCCTGCTGCCGCTACCCGAAGGAGGGGATGGAGGTCACCACCAACAATCCCCGCGCCGAGCTGTCGCAGAAGATGATCCTGGAGCTGCTGCTCGCGGACATGCCCGAGCAGGAATACACGAAGAACAACGAAGTCGATTTCTGGGCGAAGAAGATGAACATGGGGAAACCCAGGTTCGAAGCCCGGAAACAGCCGAAGATGGATCTGTCGCATCCGGCCATCGCGGTCAACCTCGACGCCTGCATCCAGTGCACCCGCTGCCTGCGCGCCTGCCGCGAGGAGCAGGTGAACGACGTCATCGGCTATGCGTTCCGCGGCGAGCACTCGAAGATCGTGTTCGACATGGACGACCCGATGGGCGTCTCCACCTGCGTCGCCTGCGGCGAGTGCGTGCAGGCCTGCCCGACCGGCGCGCTGATGCCGGCGCGCAACGCCGGGCTGGAAACCGTCGACAAGACGGTCGACTCGGTGTGCCCGTTCTGCGGCGTCGGCTGCCTGCTCACCTATCACGTCAACGAGAAGCAGAACGTCATCAAGTTCGTCACCGGCAAGGACGGCCCGTCGAACCACAACCGTCTGTGCGTGAAGGGCCGCTACGGCTTCGACTACGCGGCGCACCCGCAGCGCCTCACCAAGCCACTGATCCGGAAAACCGGCTTTCCGAAAACCTCGGTGTTCACCGTCGATCCCGCCAACTGGCGCGAGGTGTTCGAGGAAGTGTCGTGGGAGGTGGCGCTCGACAGGGCCGCGGAAGGGCTGAGAAAGATCCGCGACAAGGACAAGTACGCGCTCGCCGGCTTCGGCTCTGCAAAGGGCTCGAACGAGGAGGCGTACCTCTTCCAGAAGCTGGTGCGCACCGGCTTCGGCCAGAACAACGTCGACCACTGCACGCGCCTTTGCCACGCCTCGTCGGTGGCGGCGCTCCTCGAGGGCGTCGGCTCCGGCGCGGTGTCCAACCAGGTGAATGACGTCGAGAACGCCGAGGTGATCTTCCTCATCGGCGCCAACCCGACCTCGAACCACCCGGTGGCGGCCACCTGGCTGAAGAACGCCGCCCAGCGCGGCGCCAAGCTGATCTACGCCGACCCGCGGCGCGGCGACATCGCGCGCCACGCCTGGCGCTACCTGCAGTTCAAGCCCGACACCGACGTCGCGATGCTGAACGCGATGATCCACACGATCATCGAAGAGGGCTTGGTAAATGAGGCTTTTGTAAAAGACCGGACCTCCAACTACGAAGCGCTGAAGGAAAACGCGAAGGACTACTCGCCGGAGAAGATGGCGCCGATCTGCGGGATTCCGGCCCAGACCTTGCGTGAAGTCGCGCGCGCCTTCGCCACCTCCAAGGGCTCGATGATCCTGTGGGGCATGGGGATCTCGCAGCACGTCCACGGCACCGACAACGCGCGCTGCCTGATCGCGTTGTGCCTGATGACCGGCCAGGTCGGCAAGCCCGGCAGCGGCCTGCATCCGCTGCGCGGCCAGAACAACGTGCAGGGCGCGTCCGACTCGGGCCTGATCCCGATGATGTATCCCGACTACCAGCGCGTGGCGACCCCCGAGGCGCAGACACGCTTCGAAAAGCTCTGGGGCCAGCCGCTCGATCCCAAGCCCGGCCTGACCGTCGTCGAGATCGTCAACGCCGCCTACGACGGCAAGATCCGCGGCATGTACATCATGGGCGAGAACCCGGCGATGTCCGACCCGGACGTCGACCACGCGCGCGCCGGCATGGCGAAACTCGAGCACATGGTGGTGCAGGACATCTTCCTCACCGAGACCGCCTACCTCGCCGACGTGGTGCTGCCCGCGACCGCCTGGCCGGAAAAGGACGGCACGGTCACCAACACCGACCGCATGGTGCAGCTCGGCCGCAAGGCGGTCGACGCGCCGGGCGAGGCGCGGCCCGACCTGTGGATCATCGTCGAGCTGGCGAAGCGCCTCGGCCTCGACTGGAAATACACGCATCCGAAGGAAGTCTTCAACGAGATGCGCCAGTGCATGGACTCGATCAAGGGCATCACCTGGGAGCGCCTGGAGCGCGATTCCACGGTGACCTACCCGTGCGAGAACGAGGGCGATCCGGGCGAACCGATGGTGTTCGTCACGCATTTCCCGACGCCCACCGGCCGCGCGAAGTTCGTGCCGGCCGACCTGATCACCGCGGCCGAGCGTCCCGACGCCGAGTACCCGATGGTGCTGATCACCGGCCGCCAGCTCGAGCATTGGCACACCGGCGCCATGACGCGCCGCGCCGGCGTGCTCGACGCGATCGAACCCGAGCCGACGGTGTCGATGAATCCGGTGGACATGCGCGCGCGCGGCATCAGGCCGGGCGACATCGCGACGGTCGAGTCGCGCCGCGGCAGCATCGCACTGTACGTGAGGGAAGACGCCGGCACGCCGGTTGGCTCGGTGTTCATCCCGTTCGCTTTCTACGAGGCGGCGGCGAACATCCTCACCAACTCGGCGCTCGATCCGTTCGGCAAGATCCCGGAGTTCAAGTATTGCGCGGTGAAGGTAAGCCAGGGCGGGGAAAAGCCCGCCGACCCCGGCTACGGCAAGGGACGGACGCTCGAGGAGCTCGGCGGATAGATCAGTAGTTGAACTTCAGGTCGTGGCCGATGACGGTGATCTCGACGAACGAGCTGCCGTTGTGGTCGGCCGGCGAGAAGTTGATCGGATAGCCGCCGGCGTCGTAGTTCTTCATCCCGTCCAGCGCCCGCATGAACCCTTCGCGCGTGAGCTTCGGCCCGGCGCGGCGGATCGCCTCGACGGTCGCCTTCGCGGCGATGAACGATTCGAGCGAGGTGAACGAGTACTCCTTCTTGCCGAGCTGCTTCTCGATCGCCACTTGGTATTCGGCGACGATCGGCACCGAGCGCTTGGAGGGCGGCGGGACCACCTGCGTGACGGCGACGCCCGCGCCGGCCTTGCCGAGCTCCTTGGCGAGCGGGCTCGCGCCGGGGAAGGAGTTGCTCACCATCTGCGCGACAAGGCCGGCTTGCTGCGCGGCCTTGATGAAGTCGGCGCTGGCCTTGAACAGCGTGGTGAGGATCACCACTTCGGGGTTGCCCTTCATCACCTCCTTCACGCCGCCGTCGATATCGGGCTTGGCGCGGTCCTTGAACGCCGCCAGCGAGACGACGGTGAGGCTGCGCTTCTTCAGCGCTCGCTCGACGGCGACGAGGTTCTCGCGGCCGACCACGTCGTCGTAGTAGACGATGGCGAAGCGCTTGGTGCCGAAAGTGACGTAGTGCTCGACGATCCTCTCCAGTTCGTCGGCATAGCTCGCGCGCATGTTGTAGACGTACTTATTGAACACGCGCATCGGGTCTGCGCCGGTGAAAGGCGCGAGGAAGGGTGCCTTGTGCTGCTCGACCAGGGGCAGCGCGGGGCGCGACAGGGTCGCGCTGGCATAGCCGAACAGCGCGAAGACCTTCTGCTCCTCGAGCAGCTTGCGGGTGTTGGCTTCCGCGCGCGGCACCTGGTTGGCATCGTCGAGCGTGGCGAGCTCGATCTTGCGCCCGTGCACGCCGCCGGCCTCGTTCACCTTCCTGAAGTAGGCGAGCGCGCCGTTGCGGATGTCGTTGCCGAGCTCGGCGTTGGCGCCCGAGAGCGGCGCAGACTGGCCGATGAGGATGTTGCCAGGGCTCACGCCCGGCACCTGCGCCTGCGCCAGGGCGATCCACATCGTCGCCGCAACCAGCGGGGCGATCCTTTGGACTGCGCCCATTGGAACCTCCTAGGCGTTGCGCGCGCGGATGCGGCTGTGCGCGCGTAGATCGCTCGCTACGCCGGCGACGCCCGGAACCGCCTTCACCAGGTCCTCGGCGGCCTGGCTCTGATCCTCGTCGTCGGCCAGCCCGCTCAGCTTGACGATGCCGTTCGCCGCCTCGACCTCGACGCGCAACTCGCGCGTTCTCTGGTCGCCGCGCAGCGCGGCGCGTACGTGAGCCTGCAAAGCGACGTCGCCCAGCGCGCGCCGCGAGCCTTCGGTCTCGGCGAACTCCGGAGCGCGCACCAGGTCGAGCACCTGTTCGATGCACTTCGCCACCGAGGCGCGCTCGGTGCTGAGCACCAGGTCGTAGTGCGTCGAGTCGGTCCAGTCGACGTTGAAGTAGCGGCGCATGATCGCGCTCTGCGCCTCGTCGCTGCGGCGAATCTCCTCCTCGACGAAGCCCTGGTCCTGCGTGCGCAGGCGCTCGAGCATGCGCTTCACGCGCAGCGCCTGCGGCGCGCACACGCGCACGCGCACGACGTGCGCCACGCGGTGGAAGAGGTGCGTCGCGCCCCAGCCGCGGATGACGGCGCCCTTGCCGCGCATCGCTAGGCCACACAGCTCGGCCTCGGTGTAGATCGACAAGCTGGTCTGGTCGGCGGTGAACCGCTCGACGATGCCGGCTTGGCCGTCGAGCAGCCGCACCACGTGGCTCTTCCTGAGGCGCATCTTGTCGGCGAGCGAGTCGATGATTTCGTGGTGCACGAGCGGCACCCCGAGCGCCTGCGCGAGGCCGGCGGCGACGTCCTTGCCGAGCGAGCCCATCTCCCTGGTCATTGCGACTAACGGCATTGCATCCCCCTGTGTTGCTGCCTCTTGTGCCGGTTCTTGTTTCTTTGCAGCTAGTAGTTGTACTTCTGGTCGTGCCCCAGCACGGTCAGCTCGACGAACGAGCTGCCGTTGTGGTTGTTCGGCGCGAAGCCGATGAAGTAGCCGCCGGCGTCGTAGTTCTTCATGCCGTCGAGCGCCTGCGTGAAGCCCTCGCGCGTGAGCTTCGGCCCGGCGCGGCGGATCGCCTCGACGATCGCCTTCGCCGCGATGTAGGACTCGAGCGAGGTGAACGAGTAGTCTTTCTTGCCCAGCAGCTTCTCGATGGCGACCTGGTATTCGGCGACGATCGGCAGCGAGCGCTTGGCCGGCGGCGGCACCACGGTGGCGACGATCACGCCGGCACCGGCGGAGCCGAGCTCCTTGGCGAGCGGGCTCGCGCCGGGGAAGGAGTTGCTCGCCACCTGGTAGCCGAGCCCGGCCTTTTGCGAGGCCCTGACGAAATCGGCGGTCGTCTTGTACAGCGTGGTGAGGATCACCACGTCGGGCTCGCCCTTTGCCACCGACTGCACGCCGGCCTCGATGTCGGGCTTGGCGCGGTCCTTGAATGCCGCCACCGACACCACCGTCAGGTTGTGCTTCTTCAGCGCGCGGTCCACCGCGGTGAGGTTCTCGCGGCCGACCACGTCGTCGTAATAGACGATCGAGAAGCGCTTCACGCCGAGGGGCGCGAAATGCTCGACGATCTTCTCGAGCTCGTCGGCGTAGCTCGCGCGCATGTTGTAGACGTGCTTGTTGAACACGCGCATCGGATCTGCACCGGTGAAGGGCGACAGGAACGGCACGCGGTGCTTGTCGACGAACGGCATCGCCGGGCGCGACAGCGTGGCGCTGGGGTAGCCGAAGAGCGCGAAGACGTTGTCCTCCTCGACCAGCTTCTTGGTGTTGGCTTCGGCGCGCGGCACGGTGTTGCCGTCGTCCAGCGTGGCGAGCTCGATCTTGCGGCCGTTCACGCCGCCCGCCTCGTTCACCTTCTTGAAGTAGGCGAGCGCGCCGTTGCGGATGTCGTTGCCGAGCTCGGCGTTGGAGCCGGTGAGCGGCGTCGACTGGCCGATGATGATGGTGGTGGCGGTAACGCCGGGCGTCTGCGCATGCGCCGCGAACGCGGCGAGCGCACCCGCGGCGAGCGCCGCCAGAGCTGCCTTGGCTGTCTTCATAGGGCTCCTCCTCCCTTGTCGGATTGTCCAGAAGCGGGTTGGCCGGCGTCAAGACAATTGCGCGCGATTGTAGAGACTGTCGGGGAGGCGAACCCTTTAAAAACAAAATTTTGCCGGTTGACCCCGGTCAAGAGCCCCTCGCCGCCGCCTATTTCAGAATCTGACACCTTCGAATCGTCGCAACCGAACCGGGACCGGGAGACAGGACCATGCCGTCGGACATCGAAATCGCACAGGCAGCCAAGATGCAGCGCATCGCCGCGGTAGCGCGCGAGAAGCTGGGCATTGGCGAGGAGCACCTCGAGCCCTACGGCCACTACAAGGCGAAGGTGTCGCTCAAGTATCTCGAAACGCTGAAGTCGAAGAAGAACGGCAAGCTGATCCTGGTCACCGCCATCAGCCCGACGCCCGCCGGCGAGGGCAAGACCACCACTACCGTCGGCCTCGGCGACGCGCTCAACCACATCGGCAAGAAGGCCATCATCTGCCTGCGCGAGCCCTCGCTCGGGCCGGTGTTCGGGGTGAAGGGCGGCGCAGCCGGCGGCGGCTACGCGCAGATCGTGCCGATGGAGGACATCAACCTGCACTTCACCGGCGACTTCGGCGCGATCCAGCTCGCCAACAACCTGCTCGCCGCGCTGATCGACAACCACATCAGCCACGGCAACGAGCTCGGCATCGACGTGCGGCGCATCCAGTGGCGCCGCGTGCTCGACATGAACGACCGCTCGCTGCGCGACATCACCATCGCGCTCGGCGGCACCGCCAACGGCTATCCGCGCCAGGACGGCTTCGACATCGTCGTCGCCTCCGAGGTGATGGCGATCTTCTGCCTCTCCACATCGCTCGACGACCTCAAGAACCGCCTCGGCAACATCGTCGTCGGCTACACCCGGGAGCAGAAGCCGGTGCGCGCGAAGGACCTCAAGGCGCACGGCGCGATGACGGTGCTGCTGAAGGACGCGCTGGCGCCGAACCTCGTGCAAACCCTGGAAAACAATCCTGCCTTCGTGCACGGTGGCCCTTTTGCCAACATCGCGCACGGCTGCAACTCGGTGCTGGCGACGCAGAGCGCGCTCAAGCTTGCCGACTACGTGGTCACCGAGGCGGGCTTCGGCGCCGATCTCGGCGCGGAGAAGTTCCTCGACATCAAGTGCCGCAAGACCGGCCTGCGGCCGAGCGCGGCGGTGATCGTAGCCACCATGCGAGCGCTCAAATACCACGGCGGCGTCGACGTCAAGGAAGTGAGCAAGGAGAACCTTGTCGCGCTGGAGAAGGGCCTGGTCAACCTCGAGCGCCACGTCGAGAACGTGAGCAAGGTGTACGGCATCCCGTGCGTGGTCTCGATCAACAAGTTCACCTTCGATACCGAGGCCGAGCTCAAGCTGGTGACCGAAAGGATGAAGAAGCTGGGCGCCCAGGTCGTCACCGCCACCCACTGGGGCGACGGCGGCAAGGGCGCGGCGGACCTGGCGAAGATCGTGGTCGGCCTGTGCGAGCAGCCCTCGCAGCCGGCCTTCGTCTACGAGGACGCCGACACGCTTTGGGACAAGATCAACAAGATCGCGAAGAAGGTGTACCGCGCCTCCGAGGTGACCGCCGACGCCAAGGTGCGCGGCCAGATCAAGAAGCTGCAGGAAGACGGCTACGGCCACTTTCCGGTGTGCGTGGCGAAGACGCAGTCGTCGTTCTCGACCGATGCCGCGCTGCGGGGCGCGCCGTCCAACCACGTCGTCAACGTCCGCGAGGTGCGCCTCGCCGCCGGCGCCGAGTTCGTGGTGATGATCTGCGGCGACATCATGACCATGCCGGGCCTGCCGAAGGTTCCCTCGGCGGAGAAGATCGACCTCGTCGACGGGAAGGTCGTAGGGTTGTTCTAGAATCGCGGCCCATGCTCGAAGAGGTCATGACGCAGGCCTTCTGGGTCGGCCTGGCGAAGATCATCGGCGTCAACATCATCCTGTCCGGCGACAACGCGGTAGTGATCGCGCTCGCCGCGCGCTCGCTGCCGCCGAAGCAGCAGAAGCTCGCCATCTTCTGGGGCGCGGGCGCCGCGATCGTGCTGCGGATCATCCTCACGCTGTTCGCGGTCGCGCTTCTCGCGCTGCCGTGGCTCAAGCTGATCGGCAGCGCGCTGCTGTTCTGGATCGGCATCCAATTGCTGGTGCCGGAGGACGAGGGCGACGACGTTGCGGCGAGCGACCACCTTCTCACCGCCGTCAAGACTATCCTCATCGCCGACCTGGTGATGAGCCTGGACAACGTCATCGCGGTGGCTGCGGCGGCCGGCGGCAGCCTGGTCCTGCTGGTCCTCGGCCTCGCCATCTCGATCCCGCTGGTGATCTTCGGCGCGACGCTCCTGGTCAAGGCGATGGAACGCTACCCGGTGATCATCACCGTCGGCGCCGGCCTGATCGGCTGGGTGGCGGGCGAGATGCTGATCGCCGACCACGGGCTGCAGCCGTGGCTGACGGGCTACGGCGTGACCTTCGCGGGCGAAGCCGGGCAGGCTCATCCGCACTACGGTGGGCTCAACCTTGGGTGGGTCACCGGCGCGATCGGCGTGGCAACCGTGGTCGTCGCCGGCACCTGGCTCGGCAGGAAGAAAGCGGCCGCGCGGCGGCGGCCGAACTCTTGACCGGCGTCAAGGTCAATCACAGGGGTTGGCGAAGCACAATGCGGGCAGGGAGAAGCGGTAAAACGAGGAGGAGAAGCAGTATGAAAACGAGACTTATCCTGGCGGCCGCACTGGCCGCCGTGTCGCTGGCGGCGCAGGCGTGGGAGCCGACGAAGAACGTCGAGTTCATCATCCCGGCGGGCACCGGCGGCGGCGCCGACCAGATGGCGCGCGCGATCCAGGGCATTGTCGCGAAGCACAACCTGATGAAGCAGTCGATCCTGCCGATCAACAAGGCGGGTGGGGCGGGCGCCGAGGGCTTCCTCGACGTGAAGGGCTCGGCCGGCGACCCGCACAAGATCATCATCACGCTGTCGAACCTGTTCACCACGCCGATCGCCACCGCCGTGCCGTTCAACTGGCGCGACCTCACCCCGGTGCAGATGCTGGCCCTCGACAACTTCGTCCTCTGGGTCAACGCCAAGACGCCCTACCAGACGCCGAAGGACTACATCGAGGCGGCGAAGAAAGCCGGCCCTGGCAAGATGAAGATGGGCGGCACCGGTGCGAAGCAGGAAGACCAGATCATCACCGTCGCGATCGAGCAGGTGACCGGCGCCAAGTTCACCTATATCCCGTTCAAGGGCGGCGGCCAGGTGGCGACCCAGCTGGTCGGCGGCCACGTCGACTCGACGGTGAACAATCCGATCGAGGCGGTGGCGCAGTGGCGCGCCGGCAGCCTGCGGCCGCTGTGCGTGTTCGACACCAAGCGCCTGCCCTACAAGGAGAAGGTCACCGACAAGATGTCGTGGTACGACATCCCGGTGTGCAAGGAGGCCGGGCTGCCGGTCGACTACCTGATGCTGCGCGGCATCTTCATGCCGCCGGGCGTGACGCAGGACCAGGTGGCGTACTACGTCGAGCTCTTCAAGAAGGTCATGGCGACGCCGGAGTGGAAAAAGCTGATGCAGGAGGGCGCGTTCAACACGACGGCCCTCAGCGGCAAGGAGTATGCTGACTGGGTGTCGCGCGAGGAGGCGCGCCACTTGGCGCTCATGAAGAAGGCCGGCTTCGTCGCCGGGCAATAAGAAAGAAACTGCGCGGCGGGACGGAAGGGGAGCGGATGGCGGAAGGCCGGGAAGGGCGGCGCGCGCTCGGACAGCGCAGCGCCGAGATCGGGATGGCGGTGCTGTTTCTGGCCACCGGCGCCGTGGTGGTGTACGACAGCGTGCGTCTGGGCATCGGCTGGGCCGACGACGGCCCGCGCGCCGGCTATTTCCCGTTCTACGTCGGGCTGCTGATCTGCGTCGCCGCGGTGGTGAACGGCGTGCGCGCGCTGCTCGTCGGCCGCGACAAGACGTTCGTCGAGGTCGGCCAACTGAAGCTGGTGCTGACCGTGCTGGTGCCGACCGCGGTCTACGTCGCAGTGGTGGGCTGGATCGGCATTTACGTTTCCTCCGCGGTCCTCATTGGCCTGTTCATGCGCTGGCTCGGTAAGTACGCCTGGTGGAAGGTGCTCGCCGTCAGCGTGGGCACCACGGTGGCGCTGTTCCTCGTCTTCGAGCTGTGGTTCCAGGTGCCGCTGCCCAAGGGACCGCTCGAGGACGCGCTGGGGCTGGGATAGGACATGGACGAGATCCAGGCCCTCATACACGGCTTCGGCGTCGCGCTGTCGGTGAAGAACACCGTGCTGATGTTCACCGGGGTGATCCTCGGCGTGATCATCGGCGTGCTGCCGGGCCTCGGCGGCGCGAACGGCGTCGCCATCCTGCTGCCGCTCACCTTCGGCATGGCGCAGCAGCCCGGCGGCGCGACCTCGGCGATCATCCTGCTCTCGTGCCTCTACTGGGGCGCCCTCTTCGGCGGCGCCATCACCTCGATCCTGTTCAACATCCCGGGCGAGCCCTGGTCGGTGGCGACAACCTTCGACGGCTATCCGCTCGGGCAGAAGGGCCGCGCCGGTGCCGCGCTCACCGCCGCGTTCACCTCGTCGTTCATCGGCGCGCTGGTGGCGGTGATCGTCATCACCTTCCTGTCGCCGGTGGTGGCGAACTTCGCCCTCGCCTTCGGTCCGCCGGAGTTCTTCGCGGTCTACTTCCTCACCTTCTGCGCGTTCATCGGCACCAGCAAGGAGCCGCCGTTCAAGACGGTGGCGGCGATGATGCTCGGCTTCGCGTTCGCCGCGGTCGGCACCGACCCGGTCACCGGCGCGCTGCGCCTCACCTTCGGCTCGACGGCGCTGCTCACCGGCTTCGACTTCCTGGTCGCGGTGATCGGCCTGTTCGGCATCGGCGAGATCCTCCTCACGCTCGAGGAGGGCCTCGAGTTCCGCGGCACGCGGGCGAAGATGAACATGAAGGTGGTGATCGAGACCTGGAAGGAGCTGCCGCGCTACTGGCTCACCTCGCTGCGCTCCGCGGCAGTGGGCGTGTTCATGGGCATCGTGCCGGGCGGCGCGACGCCGGCCTCGTTCATGAGCTACGGCGTGGCGCGCCGCTTCTCCAAGGACGGCGACAAGTTCGGCACCGGCATGGTGGAGGGCGTCGTCGCGCCGGAGACCGCGGCGCACGCCGCCGGCACCTCGGCGCTGCTGCCGATGATCACCCTCGGCGTGCCCGGCTCACCGACCGCGGCAGTGCTGCTCGGCGGACTGATGATCTGGGGCCTGCAGCCCGGGCCGCTGCTGTTCGTCGAGCAGAAGGACTTCGTGTGGGGCCTGATCGCCTCGATGTACCTCGGCAACATCGCCGGCTTAATCGTGGTGCTCACCTGCGTGCCGCTGTTTGCCGCGATTTTGAGGGTGCCGTTCTCGGTGATCGCGCCGATCATCGTGGTCATCTGCGCGATCGGCTCCTACACCGTGCACAACGCGCTCTTCGACGTCTGGATGATGGTGGTGTTCGGCGCGCTGGGCTACCTCTTCAAGAAGCTGCAGTATCCGCTCGCGCCGCTGGTGCTCGCGATCGTGCTCGGCGACAACGCAGAAGCGTCGTTCCGCCAGGCGATGCTGGTCTCGCAGGGCGACCTGACCATCTTCTTCTCGAACAAGCTGGTCGGCACGCTCACTACCCTCGCCTTGGTCCTGCTCTTCTGGCCGCTGGTGAACTGGATCCTCGGCAAGGTGCGCGAGCGCTGACGGGCGTTCAGCCGAGCTTCTGCTTCAGGCGCGAGAGCGTCTCCGGCGTGAGGTTGAGGTAGGCGGCGAGCTCCTTCTTCGGGATGCGGCCGACGAGCTCGGGGTGCTTCCTCTGGAAGCGCAGCAGGCGTCCAGGCGCGTCGAGCAGGTGCAGCGTGATGGTGTGCGCCATCACCTCGCTCATCAGTTTCATTACCTCGTACTCGAAGCGCATCTTGAGCTCGGGGTGTTTGTCGATGAACTCGGCCCATACCGGCATCGGCAGCTCGGCGATGCGCACCTTGGTCACCGCGACGATGGAGTAGGGCACCGGCGTGCGCAGCCGCCAGGCGGCGTAAGAAGTGTCCATCTCGGTATCGGCGGCGAAGCGCAGGATCATCTCGCGCCCCTCCGGGTTGGACACCACGCGCTTCAGCATGCCCTCGAGGATGAACAGCTGCTCCATCTCCTCGTCGCCCTGGCGCACCAAGGGCTCGCCCTTGCGATAGTCGGCGACGGTCAGCAGCGGCTCGAGCTCGGCCCACTGCGCCGGGTTCATGCCTTGCAGGAGCAGGTTTTGCTTGAGCTGCAGGCGGATGCTGTTGCGCTGCGGGTGGCTCGAAAGCGTCGTCATCGAGGGGCGGATTCTAGTCCCTTGACCTCAGTCAAGGCCGCCCCGGGGAAGCGGTTCTTACCATTACCCTCCCTCACAGGAGGATGTTCATGGGCACGGTCGAACCTCAAGTCGCCACCGATGCGCAGGCGCAGCTGATCGACGGCTTCCAGCTCGTCATCGACGCCCTCAAGCTGAACGGCATCGATACGATCTACGCCCTGCCGGGCATTCCCGTCACCGATCTCACGCGGCGCTCGCAGGCCGAAGGCATGCGCGTGCTGTCGTTCCGCCACGAGCAGAACGCGGGCTACGCCGCCTCGATCGCCGGCTTCCTCACGCAGAAGCCGGGCATCTGCCTGACGGTGTCGGCGCCGGGCTTCCTCAACGGCCTCAACGCGCTCGCGCACGCCACCGTCAACTGCTTTCCGATGATCCTGATCAGCGGATCGAGCGAGCGCGAGATCGTCGACCTGCAGCAGGGCGACTACGAGGAGATGGACCAGCTCGCGATCGCCAAGCCGGTCGCCAAGGCTGCCTTTCGCGTGCTGCACGCCGAGGACATCGGCGTCGGCATCGCGCGCGCGATCCGCGCCGCGGTGTCGGGCCGCCCCGGCGGCGTCTATCTGGATTTGCCTGCCAAGCTGTTCGCCCAATCAATAGATTCTTCTGTTGGAAAAAATTCCCTTATCAAGGTCGTCGACCCGGCGCCCAAGCAGATTCCCGCGCCGGAGGCGGTGAAGCGCGCGCTCGATTTGCTCAAGGGCGCGAAAAAGCCGCTCATCATCCTCGGCAAGGGTGCCGCGTACGCCCAAGCTGACGCCGACATCAAAGCTCTGGTCGAGAAGACAGGCATTCCTTACCTGCCGATGTCGATGGCGAAGGGCCTGCTGCCCGACACGCACGAGCAGTGCGCCTCTGCGGCGCGCTCGTTCGTGCTGCCCGCGGCCGACGTAGTCATGCTGATCGGCGCTCGCCTCAACTGGCTGCTGTCGCACGGCAAGGGCAAGACCTGGGGCGGCAAGGGGACCAAGGACTGGGGCGGCCAGAAATTCATCCAGATCGACATCTCGCCGCAGGAAGCCGACAGCAACGTGCGCATCGACGCGCCGGTGGTCGGCGATATTGGGTCTTGCGTCTCCGCTCTTTTGAAGGAAATCGGTTCCGTGTCGAAACCACCGGCGGAATGGCTGAACGCCGTCGCCGAGAAGAAGAACGGCAACGTGGCGAAGATGGCCGAGACGCTCGCCAAGAATCCCTCGCCGATGAACTTCCACAGCGCGCTCAACGTGGTGCGCGACATCGTCAAGGCGAACCCCGACGCCGTGCTCGTCAACGAAGGCGCCAACGCGCTCGACTTCACGCGCTCGATCGTCGACATGTACAAGCCGAGAAAGCGCATCGACGTCGGCACCTGGGGCATCATGGGTGTCGGCATGGGCTATTGCGTCGCCGCCGCGGTGACCACCAAGCAGCAGGTGATCGCGATCGAGGGCGACAGCGCCTTCGGCTTTTCCGGCATGGAAGTGGAGACCGTCTGCCGCTACAACCTGCCGGTGTGCATCGTGGTGATGAACAACAACGGCGTCTACAAGGGCACCGACAAGGACCCCACGGGCCGCGACCCGGCGCCGACCGTGTTCGTGAAGGGCGCGCGCTATGACAAGCTGATGGACGCCTTCGGTGGCATCGGCGTCAACGCGACCACCCCCGCCGAGCTGAAGAAGGCGATGGAAGACGCCATCCGCTCGAAGAAGCCGACGCTCATCAACGCCGTGATCGACGAGACCGCCGGCACTGAAAGCGGCCGCATCACGAGTCTAAATCCCACTGCAGGGAAGAAGAAGTAATGGAAGCGAAACTATGAAAGCACTAGACGGTGTTCGTATTCTGGACATGACGCACGTCCAGGCCGGCCCGACGTGCAGCCAACTGCTCGCGTGGATGGGGGCCGACGTCATCAAGTTCGAGAACCCGCAGGGCGACGCGACGCGCGGCCAGCTGCGCGACGTACCGAACGCCGACTCGCTCTACTTCACGATGCTCAACTGCAACAAGCGCTCGATCACGGTGAACATGAAGAGCGCCGAGGGCAAGCAGGTATTCGTCGATCTGCTGAAGAAGTGCGACATCATCATGGAGAACTTCGGCCCGGGCGTGCTCGACCGCTTCGGCTTCACCTGGGAGAAGATCCACGAGCTCAACCCGAAGATCGTGATGGGCTCGATCAAGGGCTTCGGCTCGAGCGGGCCCTACAGCGACTTCAAGGCCTACGAGAACGTCGCGCAGGCGATGGGCGGCGCGATGAGCACGACGGGAGTGCCGGATGGCCCGCCGTTTGTCACTGGAGCGCAGATCGGCGACTCGGGGACCGGCCTGCACCTCGCCATCGGCCTGCTCGCGGCGCTGCGCCAGGCCGAGCACACGGGCCAGGGGCAGTATGTGGAAGTCGCGATGATGGACGGCGTGATGAACCTCTGCCGCGTCAAGTTCCGCGACCACCAGCGCCTGACGCGCGGCGACCTGTCGGAGTTTTCGGTGCCGACCTACAAGGGCATGGGCGACGTGCCGCGCGCCGGCAACGACTCGGGCGGCGGCCAGCTCGGCAACGCGATCCACTGTAAGCCGCACGGCCCCAACGACTGGCTCTACGTGGTGGTGCAGGAAGCGGTATGGGAAGACCTCGCCAAGCGCATCGGCCCTGACGTCGGCATGCCCGAGATGGCAGCCGACCCGCGCTTTGCCAAGATCGGTGACCGGCGCAAGAACCAGAACCTGATGTGGACCTTGATCAACAAGTTCGCGGAGAAGTACACCAAGCGCGAGCTGATGGCGATCCTCAATCCGCTCGACGTGCCGTGCGGGCCGATCATGAGCACGCACGACCTCGCCACCGACGAGCACGTCAAGGGCCGCGACATGTGGGTCGAGCTTGACCATCCGCAGCGCGGCAAGTGGTTCAACGTCGGCATGCCGATCAAGCTCTCGGCCTCGCCGGCGAAGATCGAGCGCTCGCCGACGCTGGGCGAGCACACCAACGAGATTCTGAAAGAAGTCCTGGAGTACGACGAAGGCAAGATCAGCTCGCTGAAAAACGCGGGCGCCTTCGCGCTGCCGCCGAAGAAAGCCGCCTGAGAAAATGAAAATCGCGATCGTAGGCCAGCAGGATTTCGGCAAGGCGGTGCTCGAGGCGTTCCTCGCGCGCGGCGACCAGGTGGGGGCGGTGTTCTGCGCGCCCGAGAAGGAGGGCGCGCGGCCCGACTCGCTGCGCGTCGCGTCGCAGGAGAAGGGCCTCAAGGTGCACCAGTTCAAGTCGCTGAAGGGGCCTGAGGCGGCCGCTGCGATGAAGGACGCGGGCGCCGACATCGCCATCATGGCCTTCGTACTGCAGTTCGCGCCGCAGGAGTTCGTCGGCATCCCGAAGAAGGGCACCATCCAGTACCACCCGTCGCTGCTGCCGAAGTACCGCGGGCCCTCGTCGATCAACTGGCCGATCAGCCGCGGCGAGAAGGAAACCGGCCTCACCATCTTCCGGCCCACCGACGGCCTCGACGAGGGCGCGGTGATCCTGCAGAAGAAGACGCCGGTCGGAGACAACGACACTTTGGGAACGGTCTACTTCGACCGCCTGTTCCCGATGGGGGTCCAGGCCATGCTGGAAGCGGCTGATTTGGTTACTTCTGGTAAGCATCGAGAAGTCGTCCAGGACGAATCCCAAGCGTCCTACGAAGGCTGGTTCCGTGAGGCGGAGGCGAAGATCCATTGGGCGAGCCACGTCGACGCCATCCACAACCTGATCCGCGGCGCAGACCCGGCGCCGGGCGCGTGGACCACCGTCAACGGCACCAAGCTGCAACTCTTTGATTCCCGCAAGGAGTTGGTCCGCACCTTCGGCGCCGTCAAGGGCAAGATCGGCGAGGTGGTCGAAGCGGCGGATGGGCGCATGGTCATCACCGCGCAGGGCGGCCGCATCCATGCCGGCAAGGCCAAGCTCGGCGATGCGAAGAAAGTCACAGCGGCGGACCTGGTCTCCGGCGGCCAGATCAAGCCCGGTACTATCCTCGGCAGCTAGGCAGGTCCGTTTGTAATTCTTGCGTCGCGGGCGGCGGCCTCGGCCCGCGCGTAAATATTTGACGCTGCTTACATTTAACTGCAAAAATGCGGCTCAGGCCGCTGTTTTTTGTGGGGACTTGCCGTGCGTGTGGGCGCACGGGCGGGCAAAACGGGGGAGGCACGAATGAAATCCGCGTTCTGGAAGACCGACTGGTTCCTCGGGGCCGTGGTCGTGCTCGCCGTGCTCGCGTTCAGCCGCTTCAGCGACCTGATTCCGAGCCTCGAGCGCAAGGCCTACGACCTCGGCGTCCAGGCGACCTCGCGCGCGCCCTCCGACAAGATCGCCGTGATTGCGATCGACGACACCAGCATCGCCAACATCGGCCGCTGGCCCTGGTCGCGCGAGGTGCACGCGAAGATGACCGACCTCCTCGCCGGCGCGAAGGCGAAGGTGATCGGTAACACCGTTTTCTTCTCCGAGGCGCAGGTCGACCCGGGCTACACCTACATCAGCAAGCTGCTCGACCTGCCGGGCGCCAAAGCAGAGCCGCCGAGCGCCGAGATGGCGCCCGTCGTCGCGCTGCTGAAGGAAGCCGAGGTCCAGCTCAACACCGACCGCAAGCTCGCCGAGAGCTATGCCAAGGCGGGCAACGTGGTGCTGCCGATGGTTTTTGAGCGCGGTATACCGCGCGGCAAGCCTGACAAAGCGCTACCCGATTTCGTCGTGAAGAATGCGGTGAAGGTCCGCGGTAACGAGGATTCGCCGCCTCTCCCCACCATCAGCGTACAGGTGCCAATCGACAGCATCGGCCGCACGGCCGCCGCGCTGGGCGGGCTGAATACCATCAACGACATCGATGGCGGCGTGCGCAACGAGGCTCTGGTATTGCAGTACTACGATCAGCTCTATCCGTCGCTCGCGATGATGATCGCGGCGAAGAGCCTCAACCTGGGGGCGGACGACATCAAGGTGAATCTCGGCGAGAGCGTCTCGCTCGGCAAGCTGAAGATCGGCACCGATTCATACTCGCTGATGTACACCTACTTTTACCGCGATCGCGACGGCCGCCCGGCGTTCCAGGTCGACTCGTTCTACGATGTGCTGTCCGGCAAGATTCCCGCCGCCAAATACGCCGACAAGATCGTGCTGATCGGCGCCACCGCTGCAGGTCTTGGTACCTATACTGTGACACCGGTCTCGACGTCGATGGCGCCGGTGCTGACCCTCGCGCACACGGTGTCGTCGATTCTGCAGGAGCACTTCTTCACCGTGCCGGCCTGGGCCTACTGGGCCGAGCTCGGCGTGCTGCTCGTCGTCGCCGCTTACCTGATCGCGCTGCTGCCGCGCCTGAAGGCCGGTCCGGCGCTGATCATCTCGGCGAGCGTGTTCGTCGCCCTGATCGCGTTGCACTTCGTGATGATGATCTCGGCGCAGGTGTGGATGCAGTTGATGCTGCCGGCGACGCTGCTGCTGATCGGCCACGCCGCGCTGGTCTCCAAGCGCTTCATTGCCACCGAGGCGGGCAAGCAGAAGTCCGACGAGAGCTCGGCCGAGTCGAACCGCATGCTTGGCCTCGCCTACCAGGGCCAGGGCCAGCTCGACCTGGCGTGGGACAAGTTCCGCCAGGTGCCGCTTTCCGAAGCGCTGATGGACAATCTCTACAACCTCGCGCTCGACTACGAGAGGAAGCGCCAATTCAACAAGGCGGAGAGCGTTTTCCGCTACATGCACGAGTTCAACCCGAAGTTCCGCGATCTCGAGCAGAAGCTCTCGCGCGCGCAGAAGCTTTCGGAGACGGTGATTCTCGGCGGCGGCTCGGGCCACCCCGGCGGCTCGCTCAACCTCGCCGCCGGCGAGAAGCCCAAGTTCGGCCGCTTCGAGGTGCAGAAGGAGCTCGGCAAGGGCGCGATGGGCGTGGTGTACCTCGGCAAGGATCCGAAGATCGGCCGCGAGGTGGCGATCAAGACCATGGCGCTCGCCCAGGAGTTCGAGCCCGACGAGCTCGCCGAGGTGAAAGAGCGCTTCTTCCGCGAAGCCGAGACCGCCGGCCGCCTGTCGCACCCGAACATCGTCACCATCTACGACACCGGCGAGGAGCACGACTTCTGCTATATCGCGATGGAGCTGCTGAAGGGCGGCGACCTCGCGCCGTACGTCAAGCAGGCCAACCTGCTGCCTGTGGAGAAGAGCGTGTCGATCGTCGCGCGCGCCGCCGAGGCGCTCGGCTACGCGCACAAGCAGAGCGTCGTGCACCGCGACGTCAAGCCGGCGAACATGATGTACCACCCGGAAACCGACACGCTCAAGCTCACCGACTTCGGCATCGCGCGCCTCACCGACAGCTCGAAGACCAAGACCGGCATGGTGCTCGGCACGCCTTCGTACATGTCGCCCGAGCAGCTCGCCGGCAAGAAGATCGAGGGCCGCTCGGACCTGTTCTCGCTCGCCGTCAGCCTGTACCAGATGCTCTGCGGCAAGCTGCCGTTCGAGGGCGAGTCGATGGCGCAGCTCATGTTCAAGATCGCCAACGAGGCGCCGACCGACATCCTCGCCGTCAACCCGAACGTGCCGCCGGCACTGGTCACTTTCCTCGACAAGGCGCTCTCCAAGAACCCCGACGAGCGCTTCCAGACCGGCGAGGAGTTCGCCGGCGCGCTGCGCGCTGCGCTGAGCGCCTCGGCGGCTCCGGCCCAGGCCGCCAAAGCGGCGGCGGCCGGCGGCTCCGGCGTCGACATCGAGATCTGACGCGCGATGGATCTGACGCAAGTCCTCGAGATGTCGAGCTGCACCGACCCGGGCATGGTGCGCTCGCACAACGAGGACTCGATCGCCGCCGACGCGGCGAACGGGCTGGTGGTGCTCGCCGACGGCATGGGCGGGTACAACGCCGGCGAGGTGGCGAGCGGCATGGCCACCACGGTGATCATCACCGAGATGCAGCAGATCCTCGCCACGGCGCGGCCCTACGACGTCGACCAGCGTACCAATCAGGAGATCGCGACGCGCCTGGTGCGCGAGCAGGTGCTGAAGGCCAACACCTCGATCTATCAGGCGGCGCAGAGCCAGCCGCAATACGCGGGAATGGGCACCACGCTCGTCACCTGCCTTTTCTACGACAACCGCATCCTGGTCGCCCATCTGGGCGACTCGCGGCTATACCTGCTGCGCGGCGGCAGCTTCCGCCAGGTGACCCGCGACCACTCGCTGCTGCAGGAGCAGATCGACTCGGGCCTGATCACCGCCGAGCAGGCGAAGAAGGCGCAGCACAAGAACCTCGTCACCAAGGCGCTTGGCATCGACCCGACCGTCGAGCCCGAGATCCACGAGTATCCGACCAAGGCGGGCGACATCTACCTGCTGTGCTCCGACGGGCTGTGCGACATGGTCGAGGACGACGACATCGGCATGACGCTGCAGGCGCTGGGCGGCAACCTCAAGCTCGCCGCGCAACAGCTCGTGCAGATGGCCAACGACAACGGGGGCCGCGACAACGTTTCGGTTATACTCATCCGCGTCCTGCGGGAGTACCCCGGGCCCCGAGGCGTCATGGCTAAGGTGTTCGCGTGGTTAAAATAACCTCCCCAGGGAATCGGCTATGGCCAAACTGATACTCAGCATGGATGGGCTGGTGCTCAAGGAGATTCCTTTGACCAAGGAACGCACCACCATCGGCCGCAAGCCGCACAACGACATCCAGATCGACAACCTCGCCGTGAGCGGCGAGCACGCCGTCATCGTCACCATCCTCAACGACTCGTTCCTCGAGGACCTCGGCAGCACCAACGGCACGGTGGTGAACGGCAACGCGATCAAGAAGCACTTCCTGCAGAACAACGACGTCATCGAGCTCGGCAAGTACAAGCTGAAGTTCGTCGGCGAGGCCGCGCCTGCCGCGGGCGCCGCGCCGGCCGGCGAGAAGGCCGATTTCGAGAAGACGATGGTGCTGCGCCCTTCGCAGATGAAGGCCGCGGCCGAGCAGGCCAAGGCGATGGCCGCCGCTGCGGGCGGTGGCGCCGCCGGCGCGCAGGCCGCCGCGGTGGCGCAGCGAGCCGCCGCCGTGCAGGCTGCCGGCCAGGTGGCCACCGCTTCGGGCGCGGCCGACAAGGACGCGAAGACGGCAACCGCGCCGGCTGCCACCGCCACCGCGCCGGCGAAGCCGGGCCAGCCGATCGGCGCGATCCAGCTGCTCTCCGGCGCCAACGCCGGCAAGGAGCTCGAGCTGAACAAGCCTCTAACCACGCTCGGCAAGCCCGGCGTGCAGGTGGCGGTGCTGACACGCCGTCCGCAGGGTTACTTCATCACGCATGTCGAGGGTTCCAGCCGGCCGGCCGTGAACGGCCAGCAGATCGGCGCCGCGCCTCACGCGCTCAAGGACCACGATGTGATCGAGCTCGCCGGGGTGAAGATGGAATTCTTCATCAAGGCCTGAGCCCGGCGGCGGGGCTCTCCTGAAACAACACATCGCAAGGATCGCGATCGGCGTCGCGATTACGCTGTTCTTCATCGGCCACGCCGCGCGCTGGTATCAGGTCGGCTTCATCAACCAGCTCGAGAACATCATCTACGACGCGCGGCTGCGGCTCACCATGCCACGCGGCGTCGACAGCCGCATCGTCATCCTCGACATCGACGAGCGCAGCCTCGGCGAGATCGGCCGCTGGCCGTGGAGCCGCAACGTGATGGCCGACCTCGTCACCAAGCTGTTCGACGAGTACGGCATCGCCGTCCTCGGTTTCGACGTCGTATGGGCCGAGCGCGACACCAGCTCCGGCATCGACACGCTCGACGGCCTTGCGCGCAAGGACCTGAAGCAGCTGACATCGTTCCAGGACGCCTACCAGAAGCTGCGGCCCGGCCTCGACTACGACGGCCTCTTCGCGCAGGCGATCAAAGGACGGCCGGTGGTCCTTGGCTACTACTTCAACACGGAGGACGACGCCGTCAAAGCGAACGCGATTCCCGAGCCGGTGTTGCCGAAAGGCACCTTCGCCGGGCGCAACGTCGGTTTCTATCCATGGAAAGGCTACACCGGCAATTTGCCGATCTACCTCACCAACGCCGCAGGCGCGGGCCATTTCAACCCCAAGGTCGACGACGATGGCGTCTCGCGGCGCGTGCCGATGATCGTCGAGTTCGATGGCGCCTATTACGAGTCGCTGTCGCTAGCGATGGTGCGCGTAATTCTCGGCCAGCCGCCGGTGGAGCCCGGCTACGCGCCGGATCGCTTCATGAGCCGCGGCTACTCGGGCCTGGAATGGCTCAAAGTCGGCAAAGTCACGATTCCGGTCGACGACACCGCGAGCGCGCTGATTCCGTACCGCGGCGGGCGGCACAGCTATCCGTACGTTTCCCTCGCCGACGTCATCAAGGGCCGCGTCAAACCGGAGATGCTGAAGGGGAAGGTCGCGATCATCGGCGCGAGCGCGCCGGGCTTGTTCGACCTGCGCTCGACGCCGGTGGGCGAGGTGTATCCCGGCGTGGAGATCCACGCCAACCTGATCGCCGGCATGCTCGACCGCAACCTGAAGGAGAAACCGCCGTACATGCTCGGCGCCGAGGTCGTGCTGTTGTTCATCGGCGGCGTGGCGCTCGCGCTGTTGATCCCGATGCTTTCGGCGCTTTGGGCCACCGCTGCGGCCGCCGTCGGGCTCGCGCTCATCGTGCTGCTCAACGTAGCGCTGTGGACCCAGGCGGGTATGTTGCTGCCGCTCGCCACCTCGATCCTGATGACCGGCATGATCTACACCATGAACATGGCCTACGGCTACTTCGTCGAATCGCGCTCCAAGCGCCAGTTCACCGAGCTGTTCGGCCAGTACGTGCCGCCGGAACTGGTCGACGAGATGGCGCGCGACCCGCAGAAGTACACGATGGAGCCGAAGGCGGCCGACCTGACCATCCTGTTCTCGGACGTGCGCGGCTTCACCAGCATCTCGGAGGCGCTCAGCCCGGAGGATCTGAAGGAGTACATCAACGCCTACCTTACCGACATGAGCGCGATCATCCGCCACCACCGCGGCACGCTCGACAAGTACATCGGCGACGCGATCATGGCGTTCTGGGGCGCGCCGGTGGCCGACGCCGACCACGCCCGCCAAGGCGTGATCACCGCGATCGAGATGCAGCGCGAGTGCGTCAAGCTGCGCGAGAAGTTCCGCGCGCGCGGCTGGCCCGAGTTCAACATCGGCATCGGGCTCAACTCGGGTCCCGTGCGCGTCGGCGACATGGGCTCGCAGGTGCGCAAGGCTTACACCGCGATGGGCGACCCGGTGAACCTCGCCTCGCGCCTGGAAGGCCGCACCAAGTTCTACGGCGTCGGCATCCTGGTGGGCGAAGCGACCCGCGACCAGGTGCGCGACGTGGTGTATCGCGAGCTCGATCTGATCAAGGTAAAGGGCAAGGACACCGCGGTGCGCGTGTTCGAGCCGCTCGGGCTTGAAAGCGAAGTGGACAAGAAGACCCAGGACGAGCTCAAGCTCTGGCACCAGACGCTGCGCGCTTTCCGCGCGCAGCAATGGGACCAGGTCGAGGTCAACCTGATCAATCTGCAGCGGATGAACCCCGCCAGCGAGCTTTACAAGCTTTACGCCGAGGACGTTGCGAAGTTCCGCCGCAAACCGCCTCCCACCGGCTGGGAAGGCGTGCGCGTGTTCGACGAGAAATAGGACGGGAAGACGATGCGACTACGCGTCCTGGGCTGCTCCGGCGGAATCGGCGGACGCCATCTGCGCACCACCTCCTTTCTCGTCGACGGCGACATCCTCATCGATTGCGGCACCGGCGTCGGCGACCTCACGCTCGCCGAGCTGTCGCAGATCGACCACATCTTCATCACCCACTCGCACCTCGACCACGTCGCGTCGATCCCGTTCCTGGTCGATACGGTCGGCGGCATGCGCAGCAAGCCGATCACGGTGTACGCGACGCGCGCGACCATCGAGATCATGCGCAACCACCTCTTCAACTGGGCGATCTGGCCCGACTTCACCGAGATTCCGACCGCCGAGTCGCCTTTCCTGCGCTACCAGGAGGTGCAGGTGGGCACCATGATGTCGCTGGGCGGGCGCGAGATCACGCCGCTGCCGGCGCGCCATACGGTGCCGGCGGTGGGCTATCACCTCGACAGCGGCCAGGCGAGCCTGGTCTTCACCGGCGACACCGGGCAGAACGACGCGCTCTGGCGCGTAGTGAACCGCATCCGCAACCTGAAGATCCTGATCATCGAGACGGCGTTCTCGAACAAGGAGCGCCAGCTCGCCGAGATCTCGCGTCACCTGTGCCCGGAGACCCTCGCCGCCGAGCTCGCCAAGCTCGAGCGCACTGCGGAGATCTACATCACCCACCTCAAGCCCGGCGAGATCGAGCCGACCATGCTCGAGATCGAGGAGTGCGCAGGCAACTTCCGGCCGCGCATGCTGCAGAACAACCTGGTCCTAGAGTTCTGACGTGACTGCTCCGCAACTGCCGCGCGCGACGCCGGAGCAGTTGTCGACCCTGACCCCTCTGGCGGGCATGTCGAAGGAGCGCCTCGCCGAGCTCGCCGAGGTGGCGGTGGTGGAGCGCGCGGCGCGCGGCACCGACCCGCTTAACGGCCGCCTGGAGGCGGCGCAGTCGATCTTCCTGCTTTCGGGAGAGCTGCTGCTCGCCTTCGACGGCGGCGGCACGCAGGTGGTGGTGGGCGGCAGCGAGGACACCTTCTACGCCCTCAACCGGCAGAAAGCGAAGCTCTCGCGCACCAAGGCGATCACCGACGTCGATCTGCTCGCCATCGATGACGAGGTGCTCGACATCCTCGCCACCTGGGACCAGGTGGCGGCGAGCGGTTCGGGCGACGGCGGCTCGACCATGGCGCGGGCGGTGCGCAGCGACGCGCGGCTCATTACCGGCGCCTTTTCGCTCGCCAACCTGCGTACCGGCGCTTTCGCCCAGCTGCCGGTCGCGCACATCGACGAGCTGCTCAAGCGCTTCGAGCGTGTAAAAACTGCACGCGGCGACGTGGTGATCAAGGAAGGCGACGAGGGCGACTTCTACTACGTGATCGAGACCGGGCGCTTCCAGGTCGAGCGCCTGGTCGGCGGTGCCAAGGTGGTGCTGGCCGAGCTCAAGAGCGGCGATGCCTTCGGCGAGGAAGCGCTCGTCTCCGAGGCGAAGCGCAACGCGAGCGTGATCGCGCTCGGCGACGGCGAGCTGCTGCGCATCGGACGCCAGGATTTCAACGACTTGCTGCGCGAGCCGCTGCTCAAGCGCAGCAACTTCGATGACGCGGCCGAGCGCGTGCGCAAGGGCGCTTTGTGGCTCGACGTGCGCTACCCCTCCGAATACCAGTACGACAAGCTGCCCGGGGCGATCAACGTGCCGCTTGCCGAGGTGCGCAACATGTTCGCCGTGCTCGACCGCTCCAAGGAGTACGTGGCGTATTGCCAGAGCGGCAGGCGGAGCGCCGCGGCGGCTTTCCTGTTCGCCCAGCGGGGTTTCAAGGTGTGGCTGCTCGAAGGCGGGCTGCGCAGCGTGGAAAAGCAGTCATAAAGGGTCAAATTCCGTTGTAAATCATGGCACGTAGGGCTAGGATGTAAAGTCGAGGAAGAAGCACAGGGAGCGGGGGCAAGAAATGAGCGCGGTACTCAACCATCCGGCGGGTGCGCAGACCGATGTCGCCGCGCGCCTGGCGTTCCAGAAGCAGCTGCAGGCGGTCACCAACAAGATCCACGCCACCAACAACATCGACGAGATCATGCTCGAGGTGAGCGCGGACGTCTGCGCGCTGTTCAACGCCGACCGCCTGACGATCTACTCGATGGGCGAGGACAAGCAGTCGATCATTTCCAAGGTCAAGACCGGCCTCAACTCGTTCAAGGACCTCAAGCTGCCGATCGCCGAGCACTCGATCGCCGGCTACTGCGCGCTCGCCAAAAAGACCATCAACATCAAGGACTGCTACGACGACGGCGAGCTGCGCGCGATCAACGCCAACCTGCGCTTCCTGCAGGAGGTCGACAAGCGCACCGGCTACCGCACCAAGCAGCAGCTGGTGGCGCCGATCTCGGAGGCCGGCACGGGCGAGCTGATCGGCGTCATCCAGATCATCAACAACAAGGCCGGCGTGCCGTTCGGCGCGCTCGCCGAGGACGGCGTGGCCGAGCTGACGCAGACGCTGGCCATCGCCTTCAAGCAGCGCTCGAAGCCGCAGCTGGTCAAGACCAAGTACGACTACCTGATCGCCGACGCAGTGCTCTCGGCGGGCGAATTCGAGCTCGCCTCGCGCCAGGCGCGCAAGAAGGCAATCGACGTCGAGCAGGTGCTGCTCGAGGAGTTCCAGGTCAAGATCCCGGCGATCGGC
>DASXKY010000096.1:0-12774 GCA_036496555.1 Burkholderiales bacterium
TCTCTGCGCCGTGCAGGCGCATTGGGGCTGGCTGCGCGCTGCCGAGAACTACGGCCTGCCGGCGGCGCTCGATCCGCTTGAAGGCTGGATCGTCTCGGCTTAGCCCGAGGCCTTCGGCGCGTCCTTCTTCTCCACCGGCACCAGCTCGTAGCCCTTGTTGCGCATGCAGAACTGCGTGAGGCGGCTCTCCTCGAGGAACGGGTCGCCGAACGGGTAGGCGTACGGCCGGTACGGCCAGCCGGCGAAGCGCCGCCCGGAGACGTCGCGGCTCAATACCGGCCCGAACGCCGGGTAGGCGAAGGCGCGGTACTGCGCTTCCTGCCAGGCCTGCTGGCGGCACTCGATGCTGTCCTTCTCGAGCGCGGCGGCGTCGGGCGCGGCGCCTTCGCGCAGCCACTGCATCGGCGTGCAGGCCGCGACGCCTAGAGAGCAGGCAAGGATCAGGGACAATCGCATTCCAGTTCGACCGCTAGAATCGAAGCGATGTTCACCGTATATGGAATGGCCGATTCGGGCAACAGCTACAAGGTCAAGCTCGCGCTCGAGCAGCTCGGCCTGCCCTACCGCTGGGTCGAGGTCGACAGCGGCCGCGGTGAGACGCGCACCGCGCAGTTCCTCGCCATGAACCCGAACGGCAAGGTGCCGACCCTCGCGCTCGAGGACGGCGGCTATCTGCCGGAGTCGAACGCGATCCTCTGCTACCTCGCCGAAGGCTCGCCGCTCATGGCGGCCGAGCGCCTTGCCCGCGCACGCATCCTGCAATGGATGTTCTTCGAGCAGTACAGCCACGAGCCCTATGTCGCGGTGGCGCGGGCGATCCTGCACCAGCCGCCGGATTCGCCGCGCCGCGCCGAGCTGCCGCGGCTGCACGAGCGCGGCCACCAGGCGCTCGCGGTGATGGAGGAGCAACTCGCGCGCGAGCCGTTCTTCGCCGGCGAGCGCTACAGCGTCGCCGACATCTCGCTCTTCGCCTACACGCACTGCGCCGCCGACGGCGGCTTCGACCTCGGCCGCTATCCGGCGATCCGCGGCTGGCTGGACCGCGTTCGCTCGCAGCCGCGCTTCGTTCCGCTCGGCTGATTTCCGGTACAGTACTGTACATATGTCCATAAGAGTCCTTCTCGCCGCGCTCCTCCTTTGCTCGCAAGCTGCGTGGGCGCAATACCCGACGCGTTCGATCCGGCTGATCGTTCCCTTTCCGCCCGCGGGCGCGACCGACATCGTCGGCCGCATCGTGGCGCAGAAGCTCTCGGAGCGCCTCGGCCAGTCGGTGGTGGTGGAGAACCGGCCCGGCGCGGGCGGCACGCTCGGCTCGGACGTCGTCGCCAAAAGCGCGCCCGACGGCTACACCATCCTGATCGCGACCACCAGCACGCACTCGATCGGCCCGGTGCTGCAGAAGCTGCCCTACGACCCGATCAAGGACTTCGCGGCGATCACGCAGGTGGCGAATATCCCCAACGTGCTGGTGGTGAGCCCGAAGCTGCCGGTGAAGACCCTGCAGGAGTTCATCGCGCTCGCCCGCTCGCAGCCGGGCAAGCTGAACTATTCGTCGAGCGGCATCGGCACCGTCATTCACCTCGAAGGCGAGCTGTTCAAGCTGCTCGCCAAGGTCGATCTGGTGCACGTGCCCTACAAAGGCACCGCGCTCGCCCTCCCCGACCTCGCCAACGGCAACGTCGCGATGATGGTCGACAATATGGCGAGCGCGCTGCCGAACATCCACTCCGGGAACGTGCGTCCGCTCGCGGTCGAAGCGTCGAAGCGCTCGCCGCTGCTGCCGGAGGTGCCGACCTTCGCCGAGGCCGGCATGCCCGAGTTCGACCTGCCGGTCTGGTTCGGCATGTTCGCCCCCGCCGACACGCCGCGCGAAATCGTCGAGCGTCTGCAGCGCGAGGTCGTCGCCGGGCTCGCCGCGCCCGACGTGCGCGAGCGCTTCCGGGCGGTCGGCGCCGAGCCGGTCGGCAATACGCCGGCCGAGTTCGTCGAGCGCATCCGCCGCGACGCGGCGCGCTGGAGCGAAGTGATCAAGGCCGCGAACGTCAAAGCCCAATAAGCACGTGCGCCTCGCCGAAGCGCCGCTCGCCATCGTCGACCTGGAGACCACCGGGACCGACCCGGCATCGGACCGCGTCACCGAGATCGCGGTGCTCGAGGTCGACGGCTTCGAGGTCAGCGCCGAATGGTCGACCCTCGTCAACCCCGGCGGGCGCATCCCGAGCCCGATCCAGGCGCTCACCGGCATCACCGACGAGATGGTCGCCGCGGCGCCGAGCTTCGGCGAGCTCGCCGGCGCCTTGCACGAGCGCCTCGCCGGGCGCGTCTTCGTCGCGCATAACGCGCGCTTCGACTACGGCTTCCTGCGCCGCGAGTTCGACCGCGCCGGCATCAAGTTCAGCGCGAAGACGCTGTGCAGCGTGCGCCTGTCGCGCCGGCTCTATCCCGCCGAGGGCCACCACAGCCTGGACAACCTGATTGCGCGGCACGGCATCGACTGCCGCCAGCGTCACCGCGCCATGGGCGACGCCGACGCGCTGTGGCAGTTCCTGCGCATCGCGCGCGGCGAGCACGGCGACGAGGTGCTCGACGTCGCCGCGCGCCAGGTGGCGCGGCAGCCGGCGCTGCCGCCGCAGCTCGAGCGAGCCGCCGTCGACGCGGTGCCCGAGGCGCCCGGCGTCTACCTGCTCTACGGCGAGGGCAACCAGCCGCTCTACATCGGCCAGAGCCGCTCGATGCGCTCGCGCGTGCTCGCGCACTTCGTCGGCGGCTCGGCGCGCGCCGTGGAGCTGGCGCGCCGCGTGCGGCGCATCGACTGGCGGCGCACCGCCGGCGAGCTAGGCGCGCTGCTGCTCGAGGCCAGGCTGGTGAAGGAGCTGGCGCCGGAATTCAACCGCCAGCTGCGCGCGAACGAGGGCCTGTGCGGCTTCGCCTTCGACGGCCGCCGCCTGCGCTTCGCCGGCGCGCACGAGATCGACGGCGATACGCTGCCGTATGTGCACGGCGTGTTCCGCTCGAAGCGCGCGGCGATGCAGGCGCTGCGCTCGCTGGCCGACGAGCACCGCCTCTGCCTGCAGGCACTGGGGTTCGAATCGGGCCCGCAGCACGCCTGTTTCCGCCACCAGATCGGCCGCTGCGCCGGCGTGTGCGCGGGCCTCGAGAGCATTCATCTCCATCACGCGCGGCTCGCCGCGGCGCTCGCGCGCTGGAAGGCGGCCGACTGGCCGCACGCCGGGCCGCTCGGCATCGTCGAGCGAAACCGCGAAAGCGAAGAGACGGAAGTGCACGTGGTCGACCGCTGGTGCTACCTCGGCGCGGCGCGCTCGGAGGCCGAGGTGGCCGAGCTGCTCGAGGGCGGACGCCGCGGCCGCTTCGACTTCGACCACTACCGCATCCTCGCCCGCCACCTCGGCCGGCCCGGCGTGCGCACGCTGAAGCTCGCCGCGCCATGCATGCCGAGCTGATCGTCCCGGCGCTGCTCGCGGCGCCGGGCGCCGCGCGCTACCCGGCGCTCGAGCTGCTGCTCGCGCGCGGCCGCGGCGGGTCCGCCGAGGCCCTGACGCTGGAACAGTCTCTCGCCGAGGCCTTCGCGCAATCGGGGGCGCTCGCCGCCGGCGCGCTGACCATGGGGGAAAAAGCCGGCGATGCCTGGTGGGCGCGCGCCGATCCGGTCCATCTGCGTGTCCTGCGCGATCGCGCGGTGGTGGCGCCCGCCGAGGCCTTCGACCTGGCCCCGGAAGAAGCCGAAGCGCTGATCACGGCGCTGAACCATCACTTCTCCGGCCGCGTGGAATTCCACGCCGCCGGACCCAAGCACTGGGCCGCGCGGCTGAATACCGCGCACGCATTTCCCGGGGAGCCGGCGCTTTCGGCGGCCGGGCGCGACCCCGCCGCCGCGCGCGGCAGCGACGCGCTGCTCACCGAGATCCAGATGCTCCTGCATGCGCATCCCGTGAACGAGGCGCGCGAGGCGCGCGGCGAGCCCGCGGTCAATAGCGTCTGGCTGTGGGGCGGCGGACCAGCGCCGGCGGAGGCGGGCGGGCCGTGGCGCTCGGTCGCGGCCGCCGATCCGGTCGCGCGCGGGCTGGCGCGCCTCGCCGGGATGCGCCACGACGCGCTGCCCGCTTCGGCCGAACCCTGGCTCGCGCGGCTGCCCGAGGACGGCCGCCACCTCGCCGTGCTCGACGCGCTGCGCGCGCCCGCCGCGCTCGAGCAGCACGCCGCCGTCGAGGAAGGCATCGCGGCGCTCGAGCGCCTCTGGTTCGCGCCGCTCCTCGCCGCGCTGCGCGCCGAGCGCATCGGCATGGTCACCCTGCACGTGCCCGACGCCGGGCGCTCGTTCGAAACCATCCGCAGCGACCTGCGCCGCATCTGGCGCCGCCCGCGCCGCCTGGCGCACTATGCGCCCGAGGCGGCATGAAGATCGTCGAGCGCAGCTGGTCCGCCGCCGACCGCGATGCCCTGGTCGCGGGCGGCGTGCACCCGGTGCTCGCCCGTGTGTACGCCGGCCGGCGCATCGCGAAGCCCGCCGACCTCGACTACAACGCTTCTTCTCTCCACGAACCATCGCTGCTGCGAGGCACCGCCGAAGCGGCCAGCCTTCTCGCGGACGCGATAGCGTCCCAGAAAAGGCTGTTGATCGTCGCCGACTACGACGCGGATGGCGCAACCGCCTGCGCCGTCGGTCTGCGCGCGCTGCGGGCATTCGGCGCGAAGGTCGACTACCTCGTGCCCGACCGCTTCAAGCTCGGCTACGGCCTGTCGCCGGAGCTGGTCGATCTCGCCGCCGAGAATGGAAAATTCGGCAAGCCCGACCTCCTCATCACCGTCGACAACGGCATCGCGAGCGTCGAGGGCGTCGCGCGCGCCGCGGCGCTCGGCATCGCCACGCTGATCACCGACCACCACTTGCCCGGCGCGTCGCTTCCCGCAGCCGCATGCATCGTGAATCCCAACCAACCCGCTTGCGCTTTTCCTTCGAAAGCCCTGGCGGGAGTGGGCGTGATGTTCTATGTGATGCTGGCCCTTCGGGCGGAACTAAGGAAACGCAACGCCCTGCCCAGAGAAATCAACCTGGGTTCCCTTACGGACCTGGTGGCGCTCGGAACGGTTGCCGATGTCGTCCCGTTGGACGCGAACAACCGCAACCTCGTCGCGCAAGGACTGAAGCGCCTGCGCGCGGGGCGCGGGCAGCCGGGCATCGACGCGCTGCTGCGCGCGGCGGGACGTAATCCCGCCGAGGCGTCGAGCTTCGACCTCGGCTTCATCGCCGGGCCGCGCCTGAACGCCGCCGGCCGCCTGGCCGACATGAGCCTCGGCATCGAGTGCCTCACCACCGACGACGAGGCGCGCGCCGCCAACCTCGCCCAGCAGCTCGACCGCATGAACCAGGAAAGGAAGAAGATTGAAGCCGCCATGCTCGAAACTGCCATGGGGGAAACGGAGAAATTGAAAGATCAAAACCGTTCCGTGTTCTTCGTGCCCGACTGGCATGAAGGCGTCGTCGGCATCGTCGCGGCGCGCCTCAAGGACAGGCTCCATCGGCCGGTGATCTGTTTCGCGCGCGCCGCAGGCGGAGCGCAGCTCAAGGGCTCGGGCCGCTCGGTCCCCGGCCTGCATCTGCGCGACTGCCTGGACCTCGTCGCCAAGCGCGAGCCGGGGCTGATCGTGCGCTTCGGCGGCCACGCCATGGCGGCGGGCCTCACCATCGCCGAGGCCGACTATGCGCGCTTCGCCGGCGCCTTCGAGCGCGCGCACGAAGAGATGCTGCCGGCCGCGGCGCGCCAGCGCGTCGTCGAGACCGACGGCGCGCTCGAGCCGGCGCAGCGCACGCTCGAGCTCGCGCGCCTGATCGACGCGCAGATCTGGGGCCAGGGCTTTCCGCAGCCGCTCTTCTGCGATACATTCGCCGTCGAAAGCCAGAGGGTGGTCGGCGACAAGCACCTCAAGCTGATCCTCGCGAAGGACGGGCGCCGCATCGAGGCGATGCGCTTCGGCGCGCTCGATCCGCTGCCCGCACAAGTGCGCGCCGCCTACCGCCTCGGCGTCAACGACTTCAACGGGCTGAAGACCGTGCAGCTCAACGTGGAGCACTTCGAATGATTCGCGCGCTCGGCCTCGCATTCCTTCTGTGCTTTTCTCTTGCAGGAAAAGCGCAAGACGTCGTCCCGCAAAAAAACGCCGGGCCCTATGTTCCCTCGCCGCAGAGCGTGGTCGCCGACATGCTGAAGTACGCCGAGGTCACCGACCGCGATTTCCTCATCGACCTCGGCTCGGGTGACGGCCGCATCGTGCTCACCGCGGCCAAGGTGTTCGGCGCGCGCGGCTTCGGCGTCGAGATCAAGGAAGACCTGGTGCGGCGCGCGAACGAGGCGGCGAAGGAGCAAGGCATCGCCGAGCGCGTCAAGTTCATCAAGCAGGACCTCTTCAAGACCGATCTGTCGCAGGCGACGGTGGTGACCATGTACCTGCTGCCTGACACGGTGAACCTGCTGAAGGACAAGTTCCTCGCCGAGCTGAAGCCCGGCACGCGCATCGTCTCGCACGACTATCCGCTCACCGGCTGGATCCCGGAGAAGTATGTGCAGATGGACCTCGAGGACAAGGTGCAGATCAGCGGCGTGACGACCACGCTCATCTACCTCTATGTTGTGCCGGCCAAGGTCGACGGCGTCTGGCAGGCGCAGATGCCGGCGGCGGTGACGAAGGCGCCGGCCACGCTCTCGCTGCGCCAGCAGCTCACGCGCGTCTCCGGGGTGGTGCGCCTCGACGGCAAGGACCTGCCGCTCGAGGACGTCAAGCTGCGCGGCGACAAGCTCACCTTCAAGGTCGCCGGCCGCAAGGGCGAATACAGCGGCCAGGTGAAGGGCAAGTCGATCGAGGGCACGCTCGACGGCAAGTCGTCGTGGAGCGCGACGCTCGGCGGCTGACGTGGAACGCAAGCGTGTAAATTCTTCCAAGCTGCGCGCGGTCGGCTACGACGAAGCTTCGCGCACGCTCGAAATCGAGATGTCGAACGGACAGATTTACCAGTACGCCGGCGTCTATCCCGAGGTCTATCGCCGCTTCATGGCGGCGCCCAATCCCACTGCCTTTTTCGACGACAAAATCGCCGAGGAATACACAGCCAGGAAAGTCTGAGCGGCGTAGACTGGCCGTGGGAAGGGAGGGAATGCCATGGGGCGCGTTCGCGTTTTTCTGCTGTGCCTGTGTTGCCTTTTCTCGGGTTGTGCTTTCGCCTCCACGGCGTCGGCAACGCATGACGCGTTCGCCGCGGATACGACCCTCGGCAAGATCGCGAGCTGGCTCGACCGCGACGGGCGCGAGGGCTGGCTGAGCGGCGATGTCGCCGACGCGGTCGGCATCCCGCGCCTCGCCACCGAGGAGCTGCTCGAAGCGCGCCAGCTCGGCGTGCGCAGCGACGAGGCGCTGCGCATCGTGCAGCGCTCGGCCGACGAGCGGCGCGACTTCCTCCTGTTCATGGTGCAGAACGCGGACGGCCGCGTGTTCTTCTACGTCGCCGGCTTGCACGAAGGGCTGAAGGGCGCCTACGTCTCGGTGAACGGCGTGGTAACGGCGCTCGACCAGCTGGAGGCCGAGGTGTCGTTCCGGCGCGAGCTGGTCTTCTGGGAGGGCCGCGTCGCCGTGCGATAATCGCGGCGATGGAAGCCGAACGCATCAACCAGATCGCCTCCACTCTGTCGGACCTGCAGGCGCGGTCGGCGGAGCTGCGGAGGTATCTTTGACCTCGCCGGCAAGCAGCAGAGGCTCTCGGCGGTAGAAAAGCTCCTCGCCGATCCCGGCGTGTGGAGCGACCCGAAGCGCGCCCAGGAGCTCGGGCGCGAGAAGAAATCCCTCGAAGCGGTGGTCGGCACGCTGGACCGCGTCGGCAGCGGCCTCGCCGACGCGAAGGAGCTGTTCGACCTCGCCCACGCCGAAGCCGACGACGCCACCCTTTCCGGCGTCTCCCTCGACGTGGAAAAGCTCGGCAAGGAAGTCGCCGCGCTGGAGTTCCGGCGCATGTTCTCCAATCCGCTCGACCCGAACGGCTGCTTCATGGACATCCAGGCCGGCGCCGGCGGCACCGAGGCGCAGGACTGGGCGCAGATGCTGATGCGCATGTACCTCAAGTACTGCGACAAGAAGGGCTTCCGCGCCGAGCTCCTCGAGCAGTCCGACGGCGAGGTGGCGGGCATCAAGAGCGCGACGCTGAAGATCGTCGGCGACTACGCCTACGGCAACCTGCGCAGCGAGAACGGCGTGCACCGCCTGGTGCGCAAGAGCCCGTTCGACTCCAACGCGCGGCGCCACACCTCTTTCGCCAACGTCTTCGTCTATCCCGAGGTCGACGAGTCGATCGAGGTCGACATCAACCCCGCCGACCTGCGCGTCGACGTCTACCGCGCCTCGGGCGCCGGCGGCCAGCACGTCAACAAGACCGAGTCGGCAGTGCGCATCACCCACCTGCCGACGGGCATCGTGGTGCAGAGCCAGAACGACCGCTCGCAGCACCGCAACCGCGCCGAGTGCATGGCGATGCTGAAGTCCCGCCTCTACGAGCTCGAGCTGAGGAAGCTCAACGCCGAGGCCGACAAGCTGGCGGCGTCGAAGACCGACATCGAGTGGGGTCACCAGATCCGCAGCTACGTCCTCGACCAGGCGCGCATCAAGGACCTGCGCACCGGCGTCGAGAAGGGCGACACGCAGCGCGTGCTCGACGGCGACCTCGACGACTTCATCGAGGCGAGCCTGAAGCAGGGAGTCTAAATGGACCAAGAAGAAAACAAGCTGGTCGAAGAGCGCCGCGAGAAGCTGAAAGCGCTGCGCGCCAAGGGCGGCGCCTACCCCAACGATTTCCGCCGCAAGGATTTCTCAAGTAATTTGGTTTCTCGCTTCGGCGAGCGTTCGAAAGAAGATCTCGAAGAGGAAAAACCGCCCGCCACGGTAGCCGGCCGCATGGTGCTCAAGCGCGTCATGGGCAAGGCGAGCTTCGCCACGCTGCAGGACGGCACGGGCCGCATCCAGGCGTATGTCACGCAGGATGTCGCCGGCTACGAGGAGTTCAAGCATTGGGACCTGGGCGACCTGGTCGGCGTCGAAGGCCACCTCTTCAAGACGATGAAGGGCGAGCTCACCGTCCACGCGGCGAAGATCCGCCTGCTCGCCAAAGCCCTGCGGCCCCTGCCGGAGAAGTTCCACGGCCTCGCCGACCACGAGATGCGCTACCGCCAGCGCTACGTGGATTTGATCGTGAACCCGGAGTCGCGCCGGGTTTTTGAAGTTCGCTCCAGGGTCATTCATTCCATCCGGGACGTCCTCCTGAAAGAGAACTATCTCGAAGTCGAGACGCCGATGATGCAGCCGATTCCCGGCGGCGCGGCGGCGCGGCCGTTCAGGACCCACCACAACGCGCTCGACCTGGAGCTGTTTTTGAGAATCGCGCCGGAGCTCTACCTCAAGCGGCTGGTGGTCGGCGGCATCGAGCGGGTGTTCGAGATCAACCGCAATTTCAGGAACGAGGGCATCTCCACGCGCCACAACCCAGAGTTCACCATGCTCGAGTGGTATTGCGCCTACGAGGACTGGCAGTACATGATGGACCTCACCGAGCGGCTGATCCGCGCCGCCGCTGGCGTTTCCGAAGTCACCTACCAGGGAAATCGCATCGAGATCGGCAAGCCCTTCGCTCGCCTGCCCATCCCGGAAGCGATCCGCAAGCAAGGCATCGAGGGGGATTTGCGCGATCGCTCGCTTCTGTCTAAAAAATTGTCTTCTTTAAAAATAGAACACAAACCCAATCAAGGCTGGGGCGCGCTGCAGCTCATGCTCTTCGAGGCCGTGGCGGAGAAGCACCTGATCCAGCCGACCTTCGTCACCGACTTCCCCGCCGAAGTCTCGCCCCTCGCCCGCCGGCGCGATGCCGACCCCGAACTGACCGACCGCTTCGAGCTCTTCATCGACGCCAAGGAAATCGCCAACGGCTTCTCCGAGCTGAACGATCCGGAGGACCAGGCGGCGCGCTTCCAGGAACAGATGAAGGCCAAGGAAGCCGGCGACCAGGAAGCCATGTACTACGACGCCGACTACATCCGTGCCCTCGAGTACGGCATGCCGCCTACCGCCGGCTCGGGCCTGGGAATCGACCGCCTCGTGATGCTGCTCACCGACAGCCCGAGCATCCGGGACGTCATCCTGTTCCCGCACATGCGGCCCGAGGCCTAGAAGCGGAGCGTCATCAGCCCGCCGAGCACCGCTGCAGTTGCGAGCGCGTGCCACCGCGTGAACCGCTCCTTCAGCGCCAGCGCGCCGATCGCCGCCGCGAACACCACCGACGTTTCCCGTAACGCCGCGACAAGAGCAACCGGCGCGCGGGTCATTGCCCAGAGCGCGATAGCGTAGGAACCGATGCTGAACACGGCGCCGGTCAGCGCGCGCGGCCAGTGCCGCGCCAGGTAGCGCGGCACTTCGGCGCCGCGCCGCGCGCCGTGGAAACCGTAGATCGCGATGCCGTTGGCGACGAAGAACCAGAGCGTGTAGGCGACCGGGCTGCCGGAGGCGCGCGCGCCTTCCGCGTCGATCAGGGTGTAGGTGCCGATGACGACGGCGTTGGCGAGCGCGAAAAGCGTGGCCCGCCGGTCGTGGGTCCCTTGCGCGAAGCTGAAGATGCCCGCACAGATCAACGCGATCGCGATCGCCTGCTTCGCCGAAGGCACTTCGCCCAGCAGGAAAACGCCCGCGATGGCGACGATCACCGGCCCGCCGCCGCGCATGATCGGATAGGTATAGGACAGCGCGCCCCAGCGATACGCGCCGGCCAGGAACAGGAAGTAGAGGATGTGCACGCTCGCAGACCCGGCGAGCCACGGCCACGACGCGGGCGCGGGTTGCGGCAGCCAAGGCACCACCACGAGCGCGACGATTCCGGCGCCGACCGAGATCGCCACCGTGTCGAGCTGCTTGTCGCTCGACGCCTTGAGCAGCGCGTTCCAGGAGGCATGCAGCACCGCGGCGCCGAGCACCGCGAGCGTCACGCCGAGGGAGATCTCCACCTAGCCGATCACCTGCTCGATGAGCGGCGCCATGCGCTCGACCGAGGCGCGGCCCTCCTCGATCGCTTCCTTGGCGCGGTGGAACTCCATCGTCCCGAAGCCCGGCAGCAGCGGCGTGAGCAGCACGTCGGCCGGGTCGCCCGACAGGCGGCTGCGCGCGACGCGCATCTCGACGATGTCGAGCGAGGTGGTGAACACCTCGAGGATCGAGGGCATCTTGATCTGCTCCCTCACCTGCTCCTCGACCTTCTTCGCCGTGCGCGCCATCCAGCCGCGCCCGAGCTTGCCGAGCCACCCCGGCATTTCGCGCGGCGCGACCGGGATTTCGACGGTGCCGTCGGGCAAGGCGTCCATGGCGGCCTCCTTGCCGCCGCTTTTGTCCCGGCTGCGGTCGCGATACACGCCGAGCTTGCCCCAGCTCAGGTCGATGGCGATGACGATGTCGGCGCCGAGCGCGCGGCACATCGAAACCGGCACCGGGTTGACCAGGCCGCCGTCGACCAGCAGCACGCCGTCGCGCACCGCCGGGCGGAAGATCCCCGGCAGGGCGCAGGAGGCGCGCACCGCGTCGAGCATCTTGCCGTGGCGCAGCCAGACCTCGCGCCCCGAGCCGAGCTCGGTCGCCACCGCGCCGTACGGCACCGAGAGCTGCTCGATGTCGACGTCGTCGAGGATGGTGTTGAACAGGTTGAACAGGCGCGCGCCGCGGATCAGCCCGCCGCGCCAGGAGAGGTCCATCAGCCGCACTACGGTGGTCCAGGCGAGGCTGGTGCACCACTGCTCGAGCTTGTCGAGCTGGCCCGAGGCGTAGGCGGCGCCGACCAGCGCGCCGACCGAGCTGCCGCAGACCAGGTCGGGCCTGACGCCGCGCTCCTCGAGCGCACGGATGGCGCCGATGTGCGCCCAGCCGCGGGCGCTGCCGGACCCCAGCGCGAGCCCGATGCGGGGTTTTCTTTTCACCCCGCCAGCTTAAACGCGTTCGAAAATCGCCGCGATCCCTTGGCCGCCGCCGATGCACATGGTGACCAGCGCGCGGCGCTTGTTCGTGCGTTCGAGCTCATAGAGCGCCTTCACCGTCAGGATGCAGCCGGTGGCGCCGATCGGGTGGCCGAGTGCCACCGCGCCGCCGTTCGGGTTGACCTTCGCCGGGTCGAGGCCGAGATCTTTGGTCACCGCCATCGCCTGCACGGCGAATGCTTCGTTCGATTCGACGACGTCCATATCCGCTGGCTTGAGGCCCGACTTCTCGAACACCTTCCTTACCGCCGGGATCGGCCCGAGGCCCATCACCTGCGGCTCGACGCCGGCGTGGGCGTACGCCACCAGCCGTGCCATGGGTTTGAGGTTGTTCTTCTTTGCATAGTCGGAACTGGTCAGGACGATCGCGGCCCCCGCATCGTTAATGCCTGAGGCGTTCCCTGCGGTTACCGTACCGTCTTTCTTGAAGACCGCCTTTAATCTGGCCATGTCTGCAGCGCTGACTTCCTTGCGGACGTGTTCATCCGTCACGAACTGCTCGACGCCCTTTTTCGTCTTGATCTCGATGGGGATGATCTGACTTTTGAAAAGCCCCTGGTCCATGGCGGCCGCGGCTTTCCTGTGAGAAGCAACAGAAAATTCGTCCTGCTGCTCGCGGGTGAAGCCGTATTTGGCGGCGATGTTCTCGGCGGTGACGCCCATGTGGCCGTTGCCGAAGGGATCGTGCAGCGCGCCGGTCATGGCGTCGACC
>DASXKY010000097.1:0-29468 GCA_036496555.1 Burkholderiales bacterium
CCGCAGTCGGACTGGATCTGCGCGCACTTGCGGGCGCAGTCGTCGAAATCCACCACGTCGACCGGATACGCCGAGAACGAGTAGCCGCGGCCCTTCATCTCCTCCAGCCACGACTTGTACTTGGTGTTCGACGGCGAGTAGGTCACCACCACGCGGTAACCGGCGTCGGCCATCTTGGTGGTGATCGACTCGCCCAATCCGCCCATGCCGCCGGTGACTACGGCGGTACGCTTGCCGGCCATGTCTCCTCCTCAGGAGGGGAGAATCCTACATCATGTGCATGCCGCCATTGACGGAGATGTTGGCGCCGGTGATGTAGCCCGCTTCCTCGGAAGCGAGGAAGGCGACCACCGCGGCGATTTCCTCCGGCTTGGCGAGCCGGCCCATCGGGATCTGCGCGACGATCTGGTCGCGGATTTCCTTCTTGATCGCCATCACCATGTCGGTCTCGACGTAGCCAGGCGACACCGTGTTCACGGTGACGCCCTTGCGCACCACCTCCTGCGCGAGCGCCTTCGAGAAACCGGCCATGCCGGCCTTCGCCGCCGAGTAGTTGGTCTGGCCGAACTGGCCCTTGATCGCATTCACCGACGAGATGTTGATGACGCGGCCCCAGCCGCGCTCGCTCATGCCGTCGATCACCTGGCGCGTGACGTTGAACACGCTGTTCAGGTTGGTGTTGATCACCGCCATCCAGTCCTGCTCGGTCATGCGCTTGAACACCGAGTCGCGCGTGATGCCGGCGTTGTTGACGAGGATGTCGACCGGGCCGACCACGGAATGGATGTGATAGAACATCTCGGCGCAGGAATCGAAGTCGGCCACGTCGCCCTCCGCGGCGTGCACCCGCAGACCTTCGCCGCGCATCTGCGCCAACCACTCCGCTTTTTTCTCATAGTCGGGCAGGCAGCCCGCCACTACCGTGTGTCCCGCGCGGCCCAGGCGCCGGCAGATCGCGGTGCCAATGCCGCCCATGCCGCCCGACACGAAGGCGATGCGAGTGACGACCGGTTGGCCGGTCTTCTCGTCTGCGACGATTTCCGATTGCGTTCCCATCATGTCCTTTCTACCGCGAGCGCCACGCCCATGCCGCCGCCGATACAGAGCGACGCCAAGCCCTTCTTCGCATCACGTTTTTGCATCTCATGGAGCAGCGTAACGAGCACGCGCGCACCCGAGGCGCCGATCGGGTGGCCGAGCGCGATCGCGCCGCCGTTGACGTTGACCTTCTTCGTGTCCCAGCCCATCTGCCGGTTGACCGCGATCGCCTGCGCGGCGAAGGCCTCGTTGATCTCCATCAGGTCGAGGTCCTTCGGCTCCCAGCCGGCGCGCGCGAGGCAGCGCTTGGAGGCCGGCACCGGCCCCATGCCCATGTACTTCGGATCGACGCCCACCGAGGCGAAGGCCTTGATCTTGGCGATCGGCTTCAAACCAAGTTCTTTTGATTTCTTGAGAGAACACAAAACAACCGCGGCTGCACCGTCATTGATTCCGGACGCGTTGCCGGCCGTCACCGAGCCGCTTTTGTCGAAGGCGGGCTTGAGGCCCTTCAGCGCCTCGAGCGTGGTGCCGTGGCGCGGGCCTTCGTCGTCGACGAACATCACCGGTCCCTTCCGCGACGGCACCTCGACGGTGACGATTTCGTCCTTGAAGCGGCCGGCCTTCTGCGCAGCCTCGGCCTTGTTCTGGCTCGCCAGCGCGAACTCGTCCTGCTCCTCGCGCGTCACCGCGTACTCCTTCGCCACGTTCTCCGCCGTGATGCCCATGTGGTACTGGTTGAAGGCGTCCCACAGTCCGTCGACGATCATGGTGTCGACCATCTTCGCGTCGCCCATGCGGAAGCCCTCGCGCGAGCCGTTCAGCACGTGCGGCGAGAGGCTCATCGACTCCTGCCCGCCGGCGACGACGATGTCGGCGTCGCCGTGCGCGATCGCCTGCGCGCCGAGCATCGCTGCCTGCAGGCCCGAGCCGCAGACTTTGTTGATGGTCATCGACGGCACCATGTAAGGGATGCCGGCCTTGACTGCCGCCTGGCGCGCGGGGTTCTGGCCGACGCCGGCGGCGAGCACCTGGCCCAGGATCACCTCGGATACCTGCTCGGGCGCGACGCGGGCGCGCGCCAACACTTGGCGGATGACCAGCGCTCCCAGCTCCGAGGCGGGCATCTTGGCAAGCGCGCCGCCGAACTTGCCGATGGGAGTGCGCGCCGCGCCGACGATGACGATGTCTTCCATGTGTGTCTCCTAGTGCAGTCTTTGCCTGACGTAGCTGCCAGGCGCCGGCTCGACCGGCTTGTATTGGACATTCCCCGTGCTCGTAGGTGCCGCGCGCTCGCCGCCCTTGTACTTGGCGAGCCACTCGCTCCACACCGGCCACCAGCTGCCGGGTTTTTCTGTCGCGGAAGAAGACCAGTCTTCAGGTTCGCCGGGTAAGTCCGGGTTCATCCAGAAACTGCGTCTGTTCTTGTTCGCCGGATTGACCACGCCGGCGATGTGGCCGCTCGCGCCGAGGACGAAGGTTTTGTCGTCGCCGCCCAGCAGCCCGACGGTGCGATAGGCCGAACGCCACGGCACGATGTGGTCCTCGCGCGTCGCCAGCACGAACAGCGGCAAATCAATCCTGCCGAGGTCGAGCGGCACGCCGCAATTCGTGACGGCGCCGGGCGAGCGCAGCCGGTTGTTCAGGTAGGTATTGCGCAAGTAGTAGCAGTACATCGGCCCGGGCAGGTTGGTGCTGTCGGCGTTCCAGTAGAGCAGATCGAACGCCGCCGGCGCTTCGCCGAGCAGGTAGTTGTTCACCACGTAGGGCCAGATGAGATCGTTCGCGCGCAGGCTGGAGAAGACGAAGGCGAGATCCGAGCCCGGGAAGATGCCGCCCTGACCGATCGTCGCCTCGCGGGCGCGGACCGACGCTTCGTCCACAAACAAGCCGATCTGGCCCGCGTCGGAGAAATCGAGCATGGTGGCGAGGAAGGTGACGCTCGCGACCAGGTTTTCGTTCTTTTGCGCCAGGACGGCCAGGCCCGCGCCCAGCAGCGTGCCGCCGACGCAGAAGCCGAGCGCGTTGACCTGCTCCGCCGCGGCGATCTCGCGAGCGGCGCGGATCGCGGCAAGCACGCCCTTCTCCAGATAGTCGTCCCAGGTGAGATGGCCCTGCTCCGCGCCGACGTTGCGCCACGAGACCATGAACACCGTGTGGCCCTGCGCGACGGCGTGGGCGACGAAGGAATTCTGCGGCTGCAGGTCGAGGATGTAGTACTTGTTGATGCACGGCGGCACCATCACCAGCGGACGCGCGGCGACCTTCTCCGTCGCAGCGCGGTACTGGATCAGCTGGATCAGCTCGTTCTGGAACACCACCTCGCCCGGCGTGGTGGCGACGTTGCGGCCAAGCTCGAAGCGCGCCTCGTCGGTCTGGCTGATGCGCTTCTTCTGCACGTCGCCGAGCAGGTTGGCGAGCCCGCGCGCCAGGCTCTCGCCGCGCGTCTCGAGCGCCTGCGCCAGCGCCTCGGGGTTGGTGGCGGCGAAGTTCGCCGGGCTGAGCGCGTCGATCCACTGCCGTGCGGCGAAGCGCAACTGCTCCTTGGCATGCGGCTCGAGCTCGGCCGCCTCCACCAGCTCCTCGAGATAGCTCGAGGCGAGCAGGTAGGACTGCCGCAGATAATCGTAATAGGCATTGGCGCGCCAGGCCTTGCCGGAGAAGCGCCGGTCGCCGGCCTTCGGCGCCGCGACCTCCTCGCCGCGCCCCGCAACCATGCCAGTCCAGAGCCGGGTCTGCTTCTCGAGATAAACGGCTTGCAGCGGCGCGAACCGCGCACTGTTGCGCTGCAGATCGGCGAGCCACGCGGGGTCGGCCGACAGCAGCCGCATCCAGCCTTGCGTGACCTCGTCGCCCGATTGCGCGATCGCGTCGAGCAACGCCTCCGGGGACCCGGTCGATGGCATGGCCGGGCGATTTTGCGCCGCACAACGCGCGGCGGTCAAATGATTCTTAACTCTATGAAAGCTGGTTCTTTTCGACTAGTGGGTGACCACCGCGCGGACCAGCGCGATGCAGCCGATGCCGAGCGCGATGAGGACGGTCTGAATCGCCCCGTCGCGGATCTGCGGCCGACGATGCAGGCCGGGAATCAGGTCCGCCACGGCGACGTAGATCATGCTCGCCGCCACCACGCCGAGCAACATTGTCTCCAGGCCCCGCAGCACCTGCAGCACGTAGTAGCCGAGCAGGCCGCCAACAATCGTCGCCAGCGACGAAAGCAGGTTCATGGCGAGCGCGCGGGCGCGCGAGTAGCCCGAGTGCAGCAGGATCAGGAAGTCGCCGACTTCCTGCGGAATCTCGTGCGCGATGATCGCCACCGCGGCGATGATGCCGACCTCGTGGCCCTGCAGGAAGGCGGCGGCGATCAGCACGCCGTCGACGAAGTTGTGGATCGTGTCGCCGACGATGATCAGCGCGCCGCTGCGGCCATGGTCGTGCTCGGCACGGTGATCGTGCGCTTCGCAGTCCTCGGTGTGGCAATGGCGCCAGAGCATCAGCTTCTCCAGCACGAAGAAGCCGAAGATGCCGCCGAGGATCGAGAGCGCCGCCTCGTGCGCGTCGCCGCTGTCGAAGGCGTGCGGGATCACCTCGAGGAACGCCGCACCGAGCAGCGTGCCGATGGCGAAGGAGACCAGCATCGGGATCCAGCTCGCGCGCAAGTAGAGCGCGAACGCGGCGAGCGCGGCGGACAGCGTCCCGCCGGCGAAGCTCGCAGCGAGGATCCAGCCGAGCGTCATATGGGAAAACTCATCGGGGTGGCGATTCTAGCCAGATGAGCGCCGCCATGCGCTCCTTCGTCCGCTCTCTTCGGTAGGAAAAAAACCGTTCAGGCTCGGAGTAGGTGCAGAGCCCGCCGCCGTACATCTTCGTAACTCCGGCGCTACGCAGCCGTTGCCGGGCGACTGCATAAAGATCGAGCTTCCAGTGGCCCGGCCGCGTCGGCGCCGAGAAGGCGCTTTCGTATCCGGCGAACGCGGCGCGCACGTCCTCGCCCACTTCGTAGGCGCGCGGGCCGATCGCCGGCCCCAGCCAGGCAAGCACGTTGGCAGGCGCAACGTTCATCGCGCCAAGCGCCGCCTCGATCACGCCGCCGCTCAGGCCGCGCCAGCCGGCGTGCGCCGCGGCGACGACCGTTCCCGCCTCGTCGGCGAGCAGCACCGGCATGCAGTCGGCTGCGCCAATCACGCACACCGTTCCTGGCGTTGCGGTGACCGCCGCGTCGGCCTCTTTCAGAGGAGAGGAATCCAATCTCGAAACGGCAATCCCGTGGACCTGCCTGAGCCATGCAGGCTCGCTTGGCACCAGGTCTCTCAGCCCCGCCCTTCCCGGCCCTGCCATGTCGCCCATCGCCCGCGTGGTCACCAGCGCGCGCACATTCCGCGGCGCGGGCCAGTCCGGCTCAATCATCTTGCAGCCGCTTGAGGAGCTTCTTCATGTCTGCCGGCAGCGGCGCATGCCAGGTCATGGTCTTGCCGGTCTGCGGATGCACCAGCGAGAGCTCGGTCGCATGCAGCGCCTGGCGCGGGAACTCCATGCCGTGGCGCGTGCCGCGCCGATAGACGTTGTCGCCCACCAGCGGATGGCGGATGTGCTGGAAGTGCACGCGGATCTGGTGCGTGCGCCCGGTCTCCAGCCGGCACTCGACGAGCGCGGCGCGGCCGAAGCGCTCGAGCACGCGATAGTCCGTGCGCGCGGGCTTGCCGCGATGCGTGACGGCCATGCGCGTGCGCGCGCGCGTGTCGCGCCCGACCGGCGCGTCGATCGTGCCGCTTGCCGGCGGATCGCCCTGCACCAGGGCGAGATACACGCGTCGCATCGTGCGCTCGGCGAGCTGCTTCACCAGGCTGGTCTGCGCCTCGACGGTCTTCGCGACCACCAGCAGCCCGCTGGTGTCTTTGTCGAGCCGGTGCACGATGCCGGCGCGGGGCACCCCGGCGAGGCGCGGCGAGTGCGCGAGCAGCGCGTTCAGCAGCGTGCGGTCTGGCTGCCCGGCGCCCGGATGCACCACCAGGCCGGCCGGCTTGTCGAGCACGATGAGGCTCGCATCCTCGTGCACGATCTTGAGCGGCATGCGCTGCGCCTGCGGCACGTCCGCCGGCGGCGGCGGCGGACGCAGGACCACGCGCTCGCCGCCCGTGACCGGGTGTTTCGCATCGGGAGAAAGGCCGTCGATCTGGATGTGCCCCGAGCGCAGCCAGGCCTGCAGGCGGTTGCGCGAATACTGCGGAAACAGCCGGACCAGCGCCTGGTCCAGGCGCAGGCCGCCGAGCGTCGGTGGCACGGTCACGTTCATCGGCGCCGCGAAACCGGCGTCCCAGTCGACGTTATAATTTTTCCCCTTCATGCGCCGCAGTCTACTGACACTTGTGTTCGCCGTCGCCGCAGCCCTGCTCGGCGGCTGCAGCTGGTTCTCCGGCATCTCCAACGAGGACGAGACCATCGGCTGGTCGGCGCAGCGCCTCTACGGCGAGGCGAAGGACGCGCAGGCCGCCAAGGACTGGCAGAAGGCGGTGAAGTACCTGGAGAAAATCGAGGCCCGCTATCCGTACGGCCGCTATGCCCAGCAGGCGCTGCTCGAGATCGCCTACTGCTTCTACCGGGACGACGAGCGCGCCTCGGCGCTCGGCGCGGCCGACCGCTTCATCAAGCTCTACCCGAACCACGTCAACGTCGACTATGCCTACTACCTGAAGGGCCTGATCAACTTCGGCTACGACCAGAACGTCGTCAGCCAGTGGGCCACGCCCGACGTTACCGACCGCGACCCGAAGGCCTCGCGCGACGCCTTTGATGCGTTCAAGGAGCTGGTGGCGCGCTACCCCGAGTCGAAGTATGCGGAAGACGGCCTCGCGCGCATGCACTATATCGTGAACGCCCTGGCCTCCTACGAGGTGCACGTGGCGCGCTACTACATGAAGCGCGGCGCCTACATCGCGGCCGCGAACCGCGCGCAGTACGCCATCCGCTACTACCCGAACGCGCCGTCGCTCGAGGAGGCGGTGTTTGTCCTCATCAAGGCCTACGACGCCCTCGGCATGGTTGAGCTGCGCGACGGCGCTGACCGCGTGATGCGCGCAAACTTCCCGGACAGCCGCTATCTCAAGGTCGGCGGCGCAACCAAGGACGTGCCCTGGTGGCGCCTGTGGGATCCTGACTGGTGAAAAAGATCCTCGTCATCGGCGCGGCCGGCATGATCGGCCGCAAGCTGGTGGCGCGCCTTCGCAAGGACGCCGGGGGCGAGCTGATCCAGCAGGACGTGGTGCCATTCCCGGAGGGAATCGTCCCGGTCCCGGAGGGAATCGTTTCGGATCTCTCGGCGCCCGGCGAAGCGGAAAAGCTGGTGGCGAAGCGGCCCGACCTGATCTTCCACCTGGCGGCCGTGGTTTCGGGCGAGGCCGAGGCCGATTTCGAGAAAGGCTACCGGGTCAACCTCGACGGCACGCGGCGCCTGTTCGAGGCCGTTCGGAAAGAAGCCGCCAAAGCGGGCGACGGATACAAGCCGCGCATCGTCTTCACCTCCTCCATCGCCGTCTTCGGCGCGCCCTTTCCCGAGGCGATCGGCGACGAGTTCCTCAGCGCACCGCTGACCAGCTACGGCACGCAGAAGGCGATCGACGAGCTGCTGCTCGCCGACTACAGCCGCCGCGGCATCTTCGACGGCATCGGCATCCGGCTGCCGACGATCTGCGTGCGGCCGGGCAAGCCGAACAAGGCGGCTTCGGGCTTCTTTTCCGGCATCATCCGCGAGCCGCTGGCCGGCCAGGAAGCGCTGCTGCCGGTGCCGGAAACGGTGCGGCACTGGTTCGCCTCGCCTCGCGCCGCCATCGGCTTCCTGATTCGTGCCGCCGAAATCAATACTGAGCTGCTGGGAACCCGCCGCAACCTGAGCATGCCGGGGCTTTCCGCCACGGTGGCCGAGCAGATCGAGTCGCTGCGCCGCGTGGCGGGCGAGCAGGCGGCGCGGCTGATCCGCCGCGAGCCCGATCAGACCATCATGCGCATCGTCGAGGGCTGGCCGCGCAACTTCGACGCGCGGCGGGCGCTGGCGCTCGGCTTCCGCGCCGACGCCTCGTTCGACGACATCATCCGCATTCACCTGCAGGACGAGCTGGGGCGCTGAAGAAGCGCTCGACCTCGGCGAGCTCGCGCGTCGGCTTCATCGGCGGCAGGCTCTTCAGGATGCGCCGGCCGTAGGCCTTGGCGAGGAGCCGCGGGTCGCACAGCATCAGCACGCCGCGGTCGGTCTCGTCGCGAATCAGGCGCCCGGCGCCCTGCTTGAGCTGCAGCACTGCCTGCGGCAGCTGCAGCTCGGTGAACGGGTTGCCCTCGCGGCTGCGCAGGGTCTCGATGCGCGCGGCGAGCACCGGGTCGTCGGGCGGCGCGAACGGCAGCTTGTCGATCACCACCACCGAGAGCGCCTCGCCGCGCACGTCGACGCCTTCCCAGAAGGACTGGCTGCCGAGGAGCACCGCGTTGCCGAGGCGGCGGAAGCGCTCGAGCAGCTCGCTCCTCGAGCCGGTGCCCTGCACCAGCAGTGGAAACTCGATCCGCTCGCGCAGCAGCTCGTGTGCTCGGCGCAGCGCACGCAGCGTCGTGAAGAGGAGGAAGGCGCGCCCGCCGCTCGCCCGCAGCACCGGCAGCGCGGCCTCGATCACCGCCTCGGTGAAGCCCGGCGCGTTCGGGTCCTGCGGCAGGTCGCGCGGCAGGTAGAGCAGCGCCTGGCGCGCGAAATCGAACGGGCTCGCCCAGCGGCGCGTCTCGGCCTCCGGCACGCCGAGCTCGCGCGTGAAATGGCCGAAGTCCTCGCCGACGGCGAGGGTCGCCGAGGTGAAAATCCAGGCGCGCGGATGGTCGCTCATCTGCTTGCGGAACAGCTCCGCCGGCGAGAGCGGCGTGACGTGGAGCTGCGCGACCTGGTTGAACGCCTCGACCCAGCGCACTTCGCCCGCGCTCTCCTCCTGCAGGCGCGCGAGCAGCGAATACGCCGCGCCAGCGCGGCGGGCGCACGAGTCGATGCCCTCGGAGCGCTCAGCTTGCGCGGCCAGCGGTTCCTGCACTTCCCGAACAGCCTGAATCATTCTCTTTAGAGAATCGGGAAAGGCCGGCAGCGCCATGGCCTGCGACCAGGCGAGGCGCGCGCCGGCTTCGCCCAGCGACAGGCGCAGATCGCGCGCCGCCTTCTCGAGCCGCCCGGCGAGCGCGTCGAGCTCGGGCGAGGCGCCGCCCGCCGCGCGCAGCTCGAGGCGCAGGTCGCGCGCGAGCTCGACCAGCTGCGAGGTGGAGAGCGTCTCGCCGAAGAAAAGGCGCGCCGTCTCCGGCAGCTGGTGCGCCTCGTCGAAGACCAGCGTGTTGCAGGCGGGCAGCAGCTCGGCGACGCCCTCGTCGCGCAGCACCACGTCGGCGAAGAAGAGGTGGTGGTTGACGACGACCACGTCGGCGGCGAGCGCGTTGCGCCGTGCGCGCATGACGAAGCAGTCGCGGTAGTCGGGGCATTCCTGGCCGAGGCAGTTCTCGCGCGTGGAAGTGGCGAGCGCCCAGACCGAGGCGTCCTCGGGCACGTCGGCCAGGTCGGCGCGGTCGCCGGTCGTGCTGACACGGGCGAACTGCTCGATGCGGGCGAGCTGCGCCGCCTGCTCGCGGCTGTCGAGGCGCGCCTCGCTGCGCGCGCGCTGCAGTCGATAGAGACAGACATAGTTGGTGCGGCCCTTCAGCAGCGCCGCGCTGGCGCCGGCGGCGAGCGCCTCGCGCACCGCCGGCAGGTCGCGGTCGAAGAGCTGGTCCTGCAGCGTCTTGGTACCGGTGGAGACGATCACCTTGCCGCCCGAGAGGAGCGCCGGCACCAGGTAGGCGAAGGTCTTGCCGGTGCCGGTGCCCGCCTCGGCGACCAGCACGCCGTTCTTCTCGATCGCCTCGCCGATCGCGGCGGCCATCTCGAGCTGCTGCGCGCGCGGCTTGTATCCCTCGATACGCGCGGCGAGGGGACCGTCGACTGCGAATGCTCGCGCCAGCGATCTGTTCAGTTTCTCAGCTCCTGCACCCGCAGCTCTTCCACTTTTACCCAGACGCTGCGTGATCCGCTCGAGCGTGCCTGCGAAGCGGTGCCGATGCCGCGCGCATCGTTGGCGCCGCTTTCGGCGAGGCCGCCAAGCTCGAACCATTCGCCCAGGCTGCCGCTGACGGTGCCAACCGCGCGCTGCGACTGCACCGTGCCGCCCGGACCGAGGGACTCGCGCTGGGGCGTGATCTCCATCGTTACCGTCTGCCCCGTCACGCGCGGGACGACCAGGAAGCCGGTTTGCGCCTGCTGCACCACCATCGTTTGCTGCGGCACCACGCCGACGGGGGTCTGGATGAGCTGGCGCTGCGGCACCGGGCGGGACTGCGCGGTGGCGATGAATGCCTGGCCGCCGTCGAGCACCTGCACGCGCTGGTCGATGCGCTCGGTCTCTCCAGTGCGCGCATCGCCGGCGCGCAACTCGATCTGCGAGCCGCGGTTGCTGAGGAAGCCGCTGGCGGAAACGTCCCGGCTCGCCGCATCGGCTCCGCCCTCGAAGCGCACCAGTATCTGCAGGCGGCGGGCGGGCGTGTCGATCGCCTCCAACGCGCGCCGCAGCTCGACGACGTTCTCCGGGCTGGTGCGGACGAATAGCTGTCCCGACTGGCCGCTCAGCGTGGCGCCCTGATCGAGCAGCGGCTCCAGGGCGGGGATCACCTGGTCCGCCGTGCGATGGCGCAACGGGATGATCTCGAGCGGATACTGCGCCGCCGCCGGTAGCGGAATGCAGGCCGCCGCGCATGCGAAAGCGAGCGCTAACCCCGACCGGACCAGTGTCATTTCATCGGCTCCCATGCCTTCAACGCGCAAGCTTTCGCCGCGCCGACCGTCCCATTATGAAACGCCTCCTGCTTCTTTGCGCTTTCGTCGCCGGCTGCGCCGCGCGCGACGCCGGAATGCCGCCCGACCCGGCAGGCATGCCGCCGCCCGAGCCGCAGGCGCTCGCGGGCCCGGCGGACTACGCGCTCGATGCGCTCGGCGCGCGCTACCGCTACGGCGGCCGCACACCCGCGACCGGCTTCGATTGCAGCGGGCTGGTGAGCCACGTCTTCGAGCAGGCCTGGGGCCTCAGCCTGCCGCGCAGCGCCTTCGAGCAGAGCAAGGCCGGCCGCCGCGTCCGCCTGGCCGAGCTCGAACCGGGCGACCTGGTCTTCTACAACACGCAGGGCCGGCCGCATTCGCACGTCGGCATCTATGTCGGCGACCGGCGCTTCGTCCACGCCCCCAAGCCCGGCGGCCGCGTACGCCTGGAGAGCGTCGACAGCTCCTACTGGCGCGCCCGCTTCGACGGCGCCCGGCGCATCGAGCCCGGCGCCGATGCCGGGCCTCAGCGCACCTCCTCCAGGCTGTAGATCACCGGGATCTCCAGCGTGAACTCGCGCCCGCGCAGCGCCGCGGGCACGGGCACGAAGGCCTTGGTCACCATGTCGAGCGCCTGCTGGTCGAGCACGTCGTAGCCCGAGCTGCGCGTGAGGGTGATCGCGGCCCGGCGCCCCTCGGCGTTGAAGGTGATCCGCACGTCGGCGCGGCCCTCCCAGTTGTTGTCCATCGCCACGCGCGGGTAGCGCTTCCACTTCTTTGCCGCCTCGATGATCTCCAGCCGGAAGCGCGCGAGCGAGTCGGCGTCGGGAACATCGGCCCCCTGCAGCGCGGCAGGGGCCGCTGCCGCTTGCGCAGGGGCCGCGCTCGACGCTTCGGCGGGCGGCGCAGCGGGCAGCGGAGTCGGCGTCGCGGCGGGCTCCGGCGGTGGCTTCGCGGCCGGGGCGGCTTTTGCAAGGGGCGCGGGCTTGGGCGGCGGCGCAGGCTTCGGCTTCTCGGGTGGCGGCGCGGCCACGGCAGCCGGCGGCGCCTCGACCAGGTGCGCGACCAGGGGCGCCGGCGCCTCCACGCCGCGGCTCAGCGTTTCACGCAGGTGGGGGAACCAGACGAAGAGCAGGCCATGCGCGAGGAGCGAGGCGAGGACCGCGTGCTGCAGTGCCCGGCTGCTCCGATCGCGCACGCTAGGTTCCTTGCAGCGCCCGCCAGATCTTCTCGGCCGTGAGCGGCATCTCGAGGTGGCGCACCCCGCGCTCGTGCAGCGCGTCGAGCACGGCGTGCACGACCGCCGGCACCGAGCCGATGGTGCCGAGCTCGCCGCAGCCTTTCACGCCGAGCAGGTTGGTCTTCGACGGAATGCTCTCGTCGAACCCGGCGCGCAACGGCGGCACCTGGTCGGCGCGCGGCGCGCAGTAGTCCATCAGCGAACCGGTGACCAGCTGGCCGCTGTCGGGGTCGTACACCACCTGCTCGAGGAGCGCCTGGCCGATGCCTTGCGCCACGCCGCCGTGGATCTGGCCCTCCACGATGGCGTGGTTGATGACGCGGCCGATGTCGTCGCAGCTCGCCAGGCTCGCCACCTCGGCGTGGCCGGTCTGCGGATCGATCTCGACCTCGCAGACCTGCGCGCCGTTCGGCCACGACGGCGTGGACGGCGTCTCGGTGGCCGACACGCGCACGACCTTCTTCGCCTGGCGCGCCGCCAGCTCGCCGAAGCCCATCGAGCGGTCGGTGCCGGCGATGCCGAAACGCCCATTGCGCAGCTCGATGTCCGCCGACGCAGCTTCCAGCGCTTCGGCGGCGAGGTCCTTCAGCTGCGAGACCATCTTCCGCCCCGCCGCCGCGACGGCCGAGCCGCCGACGAACGCCGAGCGCGAGCCGACGCTGCCGACGCCGTTGGCGCGATCCGTATCGCCCTGAACGATTTTGATTTTCTTGAAGTCAATTCCGAAAATCTCGGTGACGAGCTGCGTGTAAGTCGTCTCGAGGCCTTGGCCCATTGCCTGCGTGCCGGAAAACACCGTCACCGTGCCTTCGGCGTCGATCTCGATGTCGACCGTTTCGGTCGGCAGCGCGCCAGTCCACTCGAGGTAGACCGAAAGGCCGCGGCCGCGCAGCCTGCCGCGCTCCTGCGAGCGTTTCTTGCGGGCATCGAAGCCCTTCCAGTCCGCCGCGGCGAGCACCTGGTCGAGCATGCGGCCGAAGTCGCCGGTGTCGTAGACCTCGCCGACGTGCGTGCGGTACGGCAGGTCCTGCGGCCGCAGCAGGTTGCGCCGGCGCAGCTCGACGCGGTCGAGCCCGGTCTCGCGCGCGGCCTTCTCGATCAGGCGCTCCATCAGGAAGTTGGCTTCCGGCCGGCCGGCGCCGCGATAGGCGCCGGTCGCCATGGTGTTCGTCAGCACCGCCTGGCAGTGATAGTCGACGACCGGCACGCGGTACACGGAGGTCACCACCTTCGCCACCATCGCGAGCGGGATCATCGCCGAGGAGCCGACCGGCACCGAGCCGATGTTGGCGAGCATCTGCATGCGCAGGCCGAGGATGTTGCCTTCGCGGTCGAGCGCGAGGGCCGCACGGTAGTGCTGGTCGCGCGCCATGTGCGCGCCGAGGAATTCCTCGCTGCGCTCGCCGCGCCACTTCACCGGGCGGCCGAGCTTGCGCGCGGCGTGGCAGACGAGCGCGTCTTCCGGCGTGAGGCCGGTCTTCATGCCGAAGCCGCCGCCGATGTCGCCGTTCACCACCCGGTAATCGGCCCCCTTGCCGCCGAACACCGCGGTGAGCAGGTCGCGCGCGCTGGTCGGCGTCTGGTTCTGTGTGTAGAGCGTGGTGCGGCCGCCCTCGTGCACGCCGATCGCGCAGCGCGGCTCGAGCGCGAGCGCGTTCAGGCGCTGGTTGTGCAGTTCGATCTCGACCACGCGCGCGGCCTTCGCGAAGGCTGCCGCCGTGCCAGGGGCATCGCCATAGCGCGACTCGGCCGCGATATTGCCCGCCGCTTGTGCCCAGATCTGCGGCGCGCCGCTCTCGACCGCTTTTCTCGGATCGACCACACAGGGAAGCTCCTGATAGTCGGCAACCACCAGATCCGCGGCGTCCTGCGCCTGCTGCCGCGTCTGCGCAACGATCGCAGCAACCGGCTGGCCGACGTAGTAGACCTTTTCCTCGGCGAGCAGCGTGCGCAGCGGCGAGGCCATCGGCGAGCCATCGGCGCGCTTGAAGAGCGGCGGATACGGGATGTGCTTCACCCCGTCGGCGCGCAGATCCGCCATCGTCCATGCCGCCATGACCCCCGGCGCCTTCCTCGCTTCTTCTAGGTTTATCCCTCGTATCTCAGCGTGCGCGTAAGGCGACCGCAGGACCACAAGGAATGCCTGATTGGCAAACACGCGGTCATCGCTATACAACCCCTTCCCCACCAGCAGCCGGTCGTCCTCCAGCCGCTTCTGCGAGCGTGAGGCGCCGAAGCGGGCAATGGAGGGATCGAACTGCACCTGCAGCGTCGGGGCGCTCATCTGCGAGAAGGGGAACGGAAGAAAGGCGCAATGGTAACAGCGGCTCGCGAGCTTTTTTCTGGCCGGTACAATCTGCGGCCAATGTACGCGGTCAAGGAAATCTTCTACACACTGCAGGGTGAGGGGACGAACACGGGGCAACCTGCCGTATTCCTGCGCTTCGCCGGCTGCAACCTGTGGTCGGGCCGCGAGGAAGACCGCGCCCGGGCTGTTTGCCGGTTTTGCGACACTGATTTCGTCGGCGGGGCCCGCTTCGGCAGCGCCGCCGAACTGGCCGACCAAGTACTCGGGGCCTGGCCTCGCGGCGCCGCGGGGCGCTTCGTGGTCTGCACCGGCGGCGAGCCGCTGCTTCAGCTCGACGAGCCGCTCACCGATGCGCTCGCCGCGCGCGGCTTTCGCATTGCGATCGAGACGAACGGAACGCAGTCCGTGCCGCAAGGCGTGGATTGGGTGTGCGTGAGCCCGAAGGCCGGCGCGCCGCTCGTCGTGCAGGCGGGGGACGAGCTCAAGCTGGTGTTTCCGCAGGAGGGCGCCGAGCCCGAACGTTTCGAGCGCCTCGCGTTCGGGCACTTCCTGCTTCAGCCGATGGACGGGCCGGACCGCGCGGCGAACACGGCGCGCGCCGTCGACTACTGCAAGGCCCACCCGCGCTGGCGGCTGAGCCTCCAGACGCACAAGCTGATCGGCATTCCGTGAGCGTCGAGCTGAGCCTGCGCTTCACTTTCGACGCGGCGCATCGCTTCGAGCATTTTCCCGACGGCCACGCCAACGCTCGCGTTCACGGCCATTCATTCAGCGCCGAGGTCAGCGTGCGCGGCGAGCCGGACGCGCGGACCGGGTTCCTGGTGGAGTTCGGCGAGCTCGAGCGCGCCTGCGCCGAGGTGCGCGCGGAGCTCGATCACCGCCTGCTGAACGAGGTGCCCGGGCTCGGCGCGCCGAGCCTGGAGAACCTGTGCGCCTGGATCTGGCGCCGGCTCGCGCCGCGCCTCCCCGTGCTCAGCGCCGTGCGGGTGAGCCGCGAGTCGGCCGGGCAGAGCTGCGTCTACACCGGTCCGCGCAGCGCCTAGACCTGCGGCGCCGGGGCGGTCATCTCCTACTTCATCCCCGCGCGCACGTTGACCAGCACCTGATCGATGGCATCGATGCGGATGAACCCCAGGCGCGGGTATTCGATGTCGAGGATCACGTAGACCGTGAAGGCGATGATGCTGGCGAAGCCGATCTGGTGCACCCAGTCGATCGCCTTCTCGCCCGCCGACTGGTAGCCGGCGAGCAGCGCCGAGGCGATCGCGAGCGCGATCAGCATCGCGTAGATGATCACCGGCGGATGTATCTGCGTGGCGGCGACGCGCACGGTCGTGATGTCGAACATGTCGTTGAGCGCCGGCAGCACGAGCAAGGCCGCCTGCGGATGGCCGCCTGCAGCGCGGGTCGCCTCGATCGCCTGCCGCCAGATTTCCGTCTGCAGTTCCTGGGAATGACCCAGCTCGGCCCGGGCCGCGGGCAGGTCGGCGATCTTGCGATAGGTCGCGATACGGGAGTCGACATAGTCGCGGAAAGTCTTGCGCAGCTTCGGCTGGACGGACGGCGCCAGCAGGTCGAGGCGCAGGTAGGCGGTACCGATCGCGTTCGCTTCCTGCACCGCCTGGGCGCGCCGCTGGTCGAAGCGCGACAGGCCGCCCGAGAACGTGAAGGCGATCAACAGGCCGAGAAGCGCGAACACCGCGGTCTCGAGCGAACCGATATTGGACGGCACGACCGGGCCGTGCTTCGCGAGCATGCGCCGCCCGATCCAGCGCCCGAGCGCGAGCGCGGCGAGGATGGCGACAAAGGTCGCGGTGGCGACGCCGCCGCCGACGGCGGTCGGGTTCATGATCTCGAGCATCGCCTCATTCTCGGCTTGTTAGAAGTGAAGTGGCGGAGAGAGAGGGATTCGAACCCCCGGTACCGCAAGCGGTACAACAGATTTCGAGTCTGCCGCATTCGACCACTCTGCCATCTCTCCGCGGTCGACTCTGAAGCGAGCGGCGAATCTTATCAGGTGGGACGGTCGATCCGCTCGATTCCGTCCATATAGCCGCGCAGCGCGTTCGGCACGGTCAGCGAGCCGTCGGCGTTCTGGTAGTTCTCCAGGATCGCGACCAGCGTGCGTCCGACCGCCAGGCCTGAGCCGTTCAGCGTATGGACGAGCTCGGGCTTGCCCTTCTCGCCGCGGTAGCGCGCCTGCATGCGCCGCGCCTGAAAGGCCTCGAAGTTCGAGCAGGAAGAGATCTCGCGGTAGGCGTCCTGGCCCGGCAGCCACACTTCCAGGTCGTAGGTCTTGGCGCTCGAGAAGCCCATGTCGCCCGTGCACAGCGTCATCACCCGGTAGGGCAGCTCGAGATTCTGCAGGATCGCCTCGGCGTGCCCGGTGAGCTCTTCCAGGGTCTCGTAGGATTTCGACGGGTGCACGACCTGCAGGATTTCCACCTTGTCGAACTGGTGGTTGCGGATCATGCCGCGCGTGTCCTTGCCGGCCGAGCCGGCCTCGGAGCGGAAGCAGGGCGAGTGGCAAACGAACTTGAGGGGCAGATTGCTCAGCTCGACAATTTCATCCCGCACGAAGTTAGTGACCGGATACTCGGCGGTCGGGATCAGGTACAGGTCGCGGTCCTCGATCTTGAACAGATCGCCCTTGAACTTCGCCAGGCTCGACACGCCGTCGGCGCAGGCGCCGCTCACCATGTAGGGCACGTAGACCTCGGTGTAGCCGTGCTCGCGCGTGTGCACGTCGAGCATGAACTGGGCGAGCGCGCGGTGCAGGCGCGCCACCGGCCCGCGCATGGTCACGAAGCGCGCGCCGGCGATCTTGGCGCCGGTCGCGAAATCGAGCCCGCCAAGGCCCTCGCCCACCTCGACGTGGTCCTTGACCGGGAAATCGAACTTGCGCAGGGTCCCCCAGCGCCGCTCCTCGCGGTTTTCCTCCGACGAGGCGCCCACCGGCACCGACTCGTGCGGAATGTTCGGCACCTTGCGCAGGAAGTCCTGGATCTCCTGTTGCAGCTCCGCCAGCTTTTGGTCTGATCTTTCCAATAAATTCTTGAGCTTCTCGCCCTGCTCGACGAGGGGCGCCACGTCCTGCCCCTTGCCCTTCGCCATGCCGATGTCCTTGGCGATCCTGTTGCGCGAGGCCTGCGCCTGCTCGACCGCCGTCTGCAGCTCCTTGCGCGCCGTTTCGTAGCGCTGGAACAGCACGGCGTCGAGCGCGCCCTCGCCGCGCGTGGCGAGCCGCCGGGCGACGCCCTCGGGGTCCTTCCTGAGCAGCTGGATGTCGATCATTTCTTCTTTCTCAGCGCCTCTAGCTTCTCGCGGATCTGCGCTTCGAGGCCGCGCTCGGTGGGCCGATACCATTCGGCGGGCTGCATGCCCTCCGGGAAATAGGTCTGTCCGGCGGCGAAGGCGTCGGGCTCGTCGTGCGCGTAGCGGTAGCCCTTGCCGTAGCCGAGGTCCTTCATGAGCTTCGTCGGCGCGTTGCGCAGGTGCATCGGCACCGGCCGCGTCGAGTCCGCCGAAACGAACGCGCGCGCGGCATTATAGGCGTCGTAGACGGACGCAGACTTGGCCGCCACCGCCAGGTAGATCACCGCCTCGGCGAGCGCGAGCTCGCCCTCCGGGCTGCCGAGCCGCTCGTAGATCTCGCACGCGTCGAGCGCGACGCGCAGCGCGCGCGGGTCGGCGAGGCCGATGTCCTCGACCGCCATGCGCACCACGCGGCGGCCGAGGTACAACGGGTCGGCGCCGCCGTCGAGCATGCGCACCATCCAGTACAGCGCCGCATCGGGGTCGGAGCCGCGCACCGACTTGTGCAGCGCCGAGATCTGGTCGTAGAACTGCTCGCCGCCCTTGTCGAAGCGCCGCAGGTTCTTCGCCAGCGTCTGCTCGACGAACTCGCCGTCGACGGGCTTGCCCTTGGCCGCGGTCTGCAGGATCTCGACGGCGTTCAGCAGCCTTCGCGCATCGCCGTCGGCAAAGCCGATGAGCCGCTCTTTTGCCTTTTCATCGAATTGAATTCCCGTTTTTCCAAGCAGAACTTCCAGGTCCTCGACCTTCAGCGGCTCGAGCACGTACACCGTCGCACGCGAAAGCAGCGCGCTGTTCACCTCGAAGGACGGGTTCTCCGTGGTGGCGCCGATGAACGTGATCAGCCCGCGCTCCACGTAGGGCAGGAAGGCATCCTGCTGCGCCTTGTTGAAGCGGTGCACCTCGTCGACAAAGAGGATGGTGTGGCGGCCGGAGCGGGCGAGCTCGTGCTCGGCGGCCTGCATGGCGTCGCGGATATCCTTCACGCCCGAGAACACCGCGGAGAGCGCGATGAATTCTGCGTCGAAGGCGCGCGCCATCAGGCGCGCGAGCGTGGTCTTGCCGGAGCCCGGCGGCCCCCACAGGATCATCGAGTGCGGCTTCCTCGACTCGAAGGCGAGCCGCAGCGGCTTGCCGGGGCCGACCAAGTGGCGCTGGCCGACGACTTCGTCGAGCGACTGGGGGCGCAGCGCTTCGGCGAGAGGAGCGGGAGGCTGCGCCTTCCCGAACAGGTCGCTCAAGGCTCGCCCAGCACGTCGGCGCCTTTCGGCGGCGTGAAGCGAAACTCGGCCGGATCGACTTTCGGATTGCGCACCAGGTTGGTGAAGCGCAGCTGCGTCACCTGGCCGAAGTTGTCGCGCAGCTCCATCGCCTGGACGCCGTTCTGGCCGAAGCCCATGCGCACAAGGGCGAAGCCGGCCTCGCGCTCCTTCGGCCTCGCCTCGAGCCACTCCAGGCCGTCGCGCGAGCCGGCCTCGGACAGCTCGAAGGCTTTTTCCACGTCGGCGCTGCCGGCGAGCAGCGCCGCCGGCGTCGAGCCGAGCGCCCGCGAGAGCTTGCGCACGGTCACCTGGTTCAGGTCGCGGTCGTAGATCCAGACGCGCTGGCCGTCGCCGACGATCAGCTGGTCGACCGGCTGGGCGTAGGTCCAGCGGAACTTGCCCGGCCGCTGGAAGATGAAGGCGCCCTTCGACTGCTGAACGGTGCGGCCCGATTTATCGACCACTTTCTGCTCGAAGTCGGCGCGCGCCGACTGCGCGCCCTGCGCGAAGGCCTTGAAGCGTTCGATCGCAGCGGCACCGGAATTTGCAGAGACTAGAGCGAGAAAAAAGAGCGCGAACTTCATGCTGCAAGGCTACTCCGCTTTGGCGGGGACCAACACCTCGCGGTTGCCGTTGGACTGCATCGCCGAGACCATGCCGGCGCGCTCCATGTCCTCGATCAGCCGCGCGGCGCGGTTGTAGCCGATGCGCAGGTGGCGCTGCACGAGCGAGATAGACGGCCGGCGGGTGCGCAGCACGATCTCCACCGCCTGATCGTAGAGCGGATCTTTTTCACCGGCCGGACCTTCGCCCGACATCGCGCCGCCTTCGGCCTCGTCCACCGCCGGCTCCGTGATGTCGGTGAGGTACTCCGGCCGGGCGAGCGTCTTCAGGTGCTCGACCACCTTGTGCACCTCGTGGTCGGCGACGAAGGCGCCGTGCACGCGCTGCGGCAGGCCGGTGCCCGGCGGCAGATACAGCATGTCGCCCGAACCGAGCAGCGCTTCCGCCCCGGACTGGTCGAGGATGGTGCGCGAGTCGATCTTGGACGACACCTGGAAGGCGATGCGCGAGGGAATGTTGGCCTTGATGAGGCCGGTGATCACGTCGACAGACGGCCGCTGCGTGGCGAGGATCAGGTGGATGCCGGAAGCGCGCGCCTTCTGCGCGAGGCGGGCGATCAGTTCCTCCACCTTCTTGCCCACCACCATCATCAGGTCGGCGAGCTCGTCGATCACCAGCACCACGTTCGGCAGCGGGGCGATCGGCTGCGGCTCGCCCGAATCGATGGTGAGCGGGTCCTCCAGCTTGCGCCCCTGTTTTTCCGCTTCTGCGACCTTCGCGTTGAAGCCCGAGAGATTGCGCACGCCGAGCCAGTTCATCAGCTTGTAGCGCCGCTCCATCTCCGCGACGCACCAGGTGAGCGCGTTCACCGCCTGCTTCATGTCGATGACTACCGGCGCGAGCAGGTGCGGGATGTCCTTGTAAACCGACAGCTCGAGCATCTTCGGATCGATCATGATCATGCGCACCTGGCGCAGCTCGGACTTGTAGAGCAGCGACAGGATCATGGCGTTGATCGCCACCGACTTGCCCGAGCCGGTGGTGCCGGCGACGAGCAGGTGCGGCATCTTGGCGAGGTCGACCACCACCGGGTTGCCGGCGATGTCCTTGCCGAGCGCGAGCGCGAGCGGCGAGTGCATGGCCTGGTAGGCTTCCGAGCCGAGGATCTCGGTGAGCCGCACCATCTGCCGGTGCGGGTTCGGCAGCTCGAGGCCCATGCACGACTTGCCCGGGATGGTCTCGACCACGCGGATCGACTGCACCGACAGCGCGCGCGCCAGGTCCTTCATCAGGCTGACGATCTGGCTGCCCTTCACGCCCACCGCCGGCTCGATCTCGTAGCGCGTGATGACCGGCCCAGGATAGGCCGCCAGCACCTTCACCGCCACGCCGAAGTCGGAGAGCTTCTTCTCGATCAGGCGCGAGGTGAACTCGATCGTCTCCGGCGTCACGCGCTCGCCGTCCTGCTCGGCCTCGTCGAGCAGCTTGAGCGGCGGCAGCGGCGTGTCGGGCAGGTTCTCGAACAGCGGCGCCTGCTTCTCCTTCTGCGCGCGCTCGGACTTCTTGATCTCCCCCGCCGGCGGCTCGATGCGCACCGGCGCGCGCTCCTCCTCGCGCTTCTTCTCGCCCTCGACGACGAACTCGCGCTCCTCGCGCGCGATCTCGCCCAGCTTGCGGTCGCGCCGGCTTTCCCAGGTCTGCCTGACCCAGGCCAGGCTCGCCTCGAGCGCGAGCCCGACCATCTCGGCCACCTTCACCCAAGAGATGCCGGTGAATAGGCTGAAGCCGATGGCGGCGGCGGTCAGGAGCACCAGCGTCGCACCGGTGAAGCCGAGCGCGGCCAACGCATAGCGCCCGGCCACGTCGCCCACCATCCCGCCGGGCGCCGCAGGCAGCTCGGCACCGATCGTGTGCAGCCGCAGGTACTCGATGGCAGCGCTGGCGACGAGAAGCAGCGCGAAACCGCCGAACGACGCCCACAGCGAGCGGCGGTCGATCAGGGGGCTGCCGTCGAGGCGCCGGTAGCCGCGGACCACGATGTAGAGGCAGAGCGCCGCCCACCAATAGGCGGAGACGCCGAACAGGAACAGCAGCACGTCGGACAGCCAGGCGCCGACCACGCCGCCGGCGTTGCGCGTCACCGCCCCGGTCGCGCTGTGGGTCCAGGCGGGATCGCTGCGGTGGAACGTCGCGAAGATGAGGAGCAGGTACGCTCCGAGCGCGACGAGAAGGAGCCAGCGGGCCTCGCGCAGCAGGGCGGCGAGTCTTGCGGGAAGCGGTACGGCGGGTTTTTCTGCTATGCCCATCTCTCGCTACGGAGAATGGACCAATTCTACCTGCAGGTACCTGCTAGCGCGAAATGGCGCACTCCAGGTTGCGGCCGCTGTTCACCACGCTGCCCGCCATCACCGAGCGGATGAACGTCGCCGGGGGCGTGAACTGCAGGCCGGGGTCGGTAGCGAGGAACAGCGGTCGCTGGTTCGGCGCGATCAGGCCGGTCTGGCCGGCCGAGAGGCCGATCTCGCCGCGTTCGTTCGCCACCACCGCGTCGCCGTCCGACACCGCCACGTACACCGCGGCGTCGAGCGTCGCGCACTGCTCGCCGCGCTCGTTCACGCAGTCCTCGACGCTGAAAGTCTTGCCGCGCACGCCGACCGTCGCCGTGGCGAGCTGGTACTTGGCGCTCGAGCGGCGCGCGACGGTGCCGCTCGCAGCGCGTACGCCGCCGTGCAGCAGGCTGTAGGTGAAGAGGTCGTCCTGCGGCTTGTCGTCGGAGAAGCGGAAGGCGTCGATGCGCACCGCGGTGGCGGGCTTCAGCAGCACCTGGGCGCCGTCGCGGAAGCGGACCAGCGCGTAGCTGTCCTGGGCGGTGCTGAGCGTATCGCCGCTCGCGACCTGCGAGCGCTGCGAAAGGATGCGCACGGAGCCGTCGGCCTTGCGCACCGAGAGGGTGCCGTAGAGCTGGACCACCGTGGCGTCCTGCGCCGCCGCCCACGACGCCGCCGCGGCGAGCGCCACGAAAGCAAGGCCGCTGAGGAGGCGCTTCACGGCTACTCCGGCAGCATGATGGTGTCGCGCAGCACGATGTTCGAGCCGCGCACCTCGATGTAGCCGCCCATCTGCAGATCCTTCATCACGCGGCTCACCATCTCGCGCGAGGCGCCGATCATCTTCGCGATGTCCTGCTTGGGCAGGCGCTTGGTGACGATCTTCTCGCCGTCGACGGTCTCGGCCATGTCGAGCAGCAGCCGCGCGACACGGCCGTAGACGTCGAGCAGCGCCAGGCTGCCGATCTTGCGGTCGGCGTCGCGCAGGCGGCGCACCAGACCGCGCATCACGGCCTGCGCCATCTCGAAGTTCTCGGCCAGGCATTTCTTGAAGTCGCGCTTGGCGATCGACAGCAGCTCGCAGGGCTCGATCGAGACCACGCTCGCCGAGCGCGGCGCGTCGTCGATCAGGCCCATCTCGCCGAAGAACTCGCCCGGCCCGAGGATGCTGAGGATCACTTCCTTGCCCTCGGCGTCGCTCATCATCACCTTGAGCCGGCCGGACAGCACGATATACAGGGAGTCGGTCGCATCGCCGCTCGCCATCACCGTGCTCGAGCGCGGCAGGCTCTTGCGCGTCACCACCGAGGTGAGCATGCGCAGCTGGTCTTCGGGGAAGCTCGTGAACAGCGGCACCGCCTTGAGGACCGCCGTCGAGACCATCGTTGCCATAGCCGGAACCCGTCTCCCTGTGAGCCGACCTATGGTAGCAGAACGCGGTTCACTTGCAGGCGCCGACGCCAGTGTCATCATCGCCGATGCCCTTGCGGATGCCGAAGGAGCGCGTTTCGACGTTGTTGGCGAAGATGATGTACGAGAGCAGCGACTCGTCGAAGGTGAAGCGGCCGGTCTGGACGACGCTGCCGGCGAGCCCGTCGTCCGCCACCCTGAGGTAGCCGCCGGCGAGGCTGACCGTGATGGGGAATGACTGCGGGAACGGGACGTTGCTCGCCAGATTGATGTTGTTCGCGTCGAAGAAGCCAGAATCGGCCCCGCCGATCATGAAGAAGGAGTTGGCCGGGAGCGTCTGCACCGCGCCGCGCGAGTCGGTGTAGGTGTAGGGCGCCGTCCCCAGCACGGTGATGCGGATCTCGTCGCCGGCGTCGATCCGCGCCGAGGCGACCGATCCCGCCGGGCCGGTGCTCCTGCCGCCCTGCAGCACCAGCATGCCGTCGATCGTCATGGTCAGCTTGCTCGGATCCATCTGCGCGAGCGCAAGGGCGTTCTGCGCCGACACCGAGGTGAGCGGGAAGCCCTGCACCGCGTCGACCGCGTTGACGTTCGCGGTGCCGCCGATCAGCACCACCGAACCGCCGCTATGCGTGGTGATGGTCTTGTCGTTCTGGATCCGCAGCAGCGCGCTCGCCGCGGCGAGCGAGTTGGTGGTCTGCAGGTTGGCCGTGCCGCCCTGGAAGAGGAGCGTGCCTTGCGTGTCCATCACCAGCCGGCTCGCCTGCAGCACGCCGAAGGCTTCGACGAACAGCGGATTGCTGCCGCTGTTCATCGCCGTGGCGGTGCCGCCGCGCACGATCAGGCTGTAGTTGCCGTCGAACGGCACGCCCGCCGCGGTGGTGAGCGGCGCCGAGCGCAGGAAGACGTTCATGTCGCCGTCGGAGATGACAGCCGCGTTTGCCTGGCGTCGCTCGATTTCGGGGTCGCTCGTGTCGGCGGTGGAGTAGCCGATGTTGTTCTGGCCGCCTTGCACCTGCAGCATCGTCGGATTCGAGCCGGGCGTCGACGAGGAGCCGATGTTGATGGTGCTCCCCTGCACACGCGCGCCGCTTGCCGACTGCCCGGTGGAACCGCCGGCGATCACCTTGATTGCTCCGGTGTTGTTGAAGTTGATCGTGCCGCCGGCGATCAGTTCCTCGCCGTGCAGCGATTGCCCGGGCCCACCCGTATCGCCGCCGAGCAGCGAGAAATCGACGCCGCCGATGGTCACGTTGCCGCCGGTGCGCACCGTGTAGTTCCCTTGCAGGGTGACATTGCCGGTTCCGGTCGCCGCGATGGGGCCCTGGAACGGCGAGTTGAAGCCCTGGTTGGCGAGGAGCGAAAGGTCCTGCGTGCTCTGGTAGAGCGCATTCTCGAACAGGATGCTGCCGGCAGCGGTCATCACCAGGTGGTTATTGAACGGGCTCGCCGCCGTGCCGATCGTGTGACCCTTGCCGCTATTGCTAAAGCTCGCATTGACGTAGCGGATGTTGCCGGTGGCAAGGAAGTTCAGCGTGCTGGCCGGGTTGCTGCTGATCTGCAGCAGGTCCTGCGCCAGGTCGATGATGATGTCGCTGTCGGACTCGATCGTGACGTTGCCGGCGGAGAACGGATTCGCCGTCAGCGTGAACGGCCCGTGCACGAACGAGTAGAAGTCGCTGATCGTGCCAAGGCCGGCGAGGTTGACGCCGCCCACGCCGCTGTAGAGGATCTGGCCGGCTGCGTACTGGAATCCGGAGGCCTGGTTCACCGGCAGCGCCGGATTGAAGGTGGGCAGCGGGCAGCCGTCGCTCTGGCAGGCGAAGAAGCGCACGGTGGCGTTGTCGTTGCCGCCCGCGGTGTTGAGGACAATGTTGCCGCCCGCGGCAACGCCGAGACCGCCCGGGCCCTTCAGCGTCACCACGCTCAGGTTCGACGAGATCAGGTTGCCGGCCGCGGACTGCGTGACGTCGCTTTGCGACGCGCTGACATTGGCATCGCCCGCGGCGATGATCACGATGTTGCCGCTGCCCGTGTTGGCGGCGTTCGCCACGGCGACCGTCCGGTCGATCCGGGTATCGACGGGCGCGTTGATGGTCACGGCGCCCACATTGTCGAAGGTCGACTCGGACGCAGGCACGCTCAGCGCCGAGGTCTTCACGCCGTTCGACATGCCCGCGACCAGCTCGATGCCACCGCCGTTGGACAGCACCGAGCCGCCGACCACGATGTCGTCGGCCGCATGCAGCAGGATCGGGCTGCCGTGGACCGTCGCGCTGCCCGAGGTCAGCCCGCCGCTGCCGATGGAAATGTAGCCGGTGCCCGGGTTGCCCGCCGAATTGTCGCCGCCACCGGTATCACTCGCGGCAAGCGTGATCCCGCCGGTCGCGCTGAAGTTCGCCGCGCCGGTCGTGATGTGTCCATTCAATGACTGGATCGTGGCGGACCCGGTCATGGCGCCGCCGCCGAGGTCGAGCGAATTCTTGTCGACGATCTGCACCGTGCCGCCGGCAAGGGTCAGCGTGCCTGAGAAGTCGTTGCCGGTGTTGATCGCGGTGATGGCCGCGTTGCCAGTGCTCGTCAGCGAAAGGATGCCGGCGCTGACCGGGTCGTTGTAGGTCTGCGCACCGAGCGTCTGGATTGTCTTGCCGCTCACGATGCTCGTAGAGCCCAAGCTGTCGGTCGTCAGGAATGCGAGCGACTGGGTCAAGCCGACGTTGTCATTGAACGCCGTAATGCCTGCGACGTTCGCGGTCAGGCCGCCCGGACCGTTCAGCGTGTTGTTGAAGCTGACGTCGCCAGTCGCGCCCAACGTAGTGTCGGCAGCCAGCGTGGTAGCCGCGAAGGTCATGGTCGGCGACGTAATGCTGCCGCCGAGGATCGTCGCGCCCGCGGCGTGCACGAGCGAGGTATTGATCGACGAGGTGTCGGCGGACGCGTCGCCGATCTGCAGGGTGCCGCTGTTCCCAAAGCTGGAGGCGGCGCCGGTGTTGAGACCGTTGAGGAATGAGACGTTGCCGGCGGTGCCTGCGAGGCTAGCGCCGCTGGTCAGGTCGAGCTTGCCGGTGAACGTGGTGCTGCCGCTTGTCGTAACGGTGAGCGAAGCGGCCTGCTGCGTGCCGGTGCCCAGGAACTGAACCGTGTTGCCCGATGTGATGGTCAGCACACCAAGGCGCGTCGCGCCGACGTCGCCCGTTACCGTGATATTGCCGGTGCCGGCTGCAAGCGTCACGTTCTGGGTACCACTCAGGGTGGAGCTGAATGTGATGTTGCCCGCGCCCGCCCCGGTATCGATGGACAGCGGCGCATTCAGCGTCACGGCCTTAGCGAAGGAAACGTCGTCGTTGGTCGTCTGGATCGCCGACCCCGGCGCGCCGATCGTCACCGCGCCGGCACCGTTCTGCGTCACGGCGCCATCGGCGCTGATGTTGCTGTTCAGGTTGAGCGCACCTCCGTTGGTGAGCGTCACCGTGCCGTTGCCAGTGGTGGTAATGCCGCCGCCGATCGTGATGTTGTTCGTCGTCAGCGCAACACCGGTCACGCCGGAGGTGTCCACAGCGCCGTTCAGCGAGGTAAGCCCGCTTCCCGCCAACTGAACCAGGCTTAGAGCGGTAACGGCGCCCACAGTCACGTTGGTTGCGCTGTTGATCTGGATTGCACCGAGCCGCGTGGCGCCGACCGTGTTCGAGAACGTCACGTCGCCCGTGCCAACGGTCAGCGTCAGGTTCTCGGTTCCCGCGCCCGTGCCGGTAAGTGTGCTGCCGAAAAGGACATTGCCGCCTGCCGCCGCGCCGGTGCTGATCGCTAGGCTGCCGGTCAGCGTGGTGGCCGAGTTGAAGGTAATGTTGTCGTCGGTGGTCGTGATGTCGCCGGCCGTGCCGATGCCGCCGGCGCCGGTGAGCGAAACCGCGCCGTCCGCGCTGATATCGCCGGCCGCGGCGAGCGTCAGCGTGCCCGCCGTCGTGGTGATCGTGACGGTGCCGTTGCCGCCGGTGGCAATGGCGGTGTTCACGTTCAGCGGCCCGCCCGCGTTCAGCGTGACGTTGCCGTTCGTGTTCGTGATACCGGTTACCGCCGGCGTGAACGCACCCAGCGCGCTCACTGTGCCCACCGCGAAGCCATTCGTGTCGGTGTAGCTCACGTTGCCCGAGGCCGAGTTGGAGATCGCCACCGTCGCCGCGTCGTTCCCGGACTGGGCGAGGTTCACCCCTGTCGCCGCGATCACGCCCAGGTTGTTGGCCGTGACTGCCCCGCCGGTCTGGTTCACGTCCGCCGTTGTCACCAGGCGCACGTCGCCAGTCGTCGCCTTCAGGTTCTGGACGAGCGCGAGCTGCCCGTCAGCCGACAGAACGATATCGGAGGCCGTCAAACCGGTGGAGGTAACCGTGCCGACGGTCAGTGCATCAGTATCCGTGTACTGCACTGTGTTGGTGGTCGAGCCCGCGATCGTCGCAACGTTGTTGCCCGTGTTGGTCAGCGTGTAGCTGCCCGCCCCCTGCAGCTCCAGGCTCCCCGCCGTCACGTTCTTGCCCGAAGCCTGCGTCACCGTGCCGGCGTCGGTGTTGAGCGTCAGGGTGCTGATGCCGGCGTTCATCCCGTCGATCGTGAACGCGAACACCGGCGCGTCCGCCGCCACCGTGTTGATCTGATAGCCGTTGGCGTTATGGAACGACACGCTCGCCCCGTCGGCCCGCATGGCGACGTCGCTGGCGATCACGTTGGTGGCCGCGCCCAGGTTGATCCCGATCCCCGCGTGCACCCCCAGCGTGTCGGCGCTGATCACACCGGCAGCCGCCTGCGTCACGTTGCCCGTCGCCGCCTCCAGCGTCACCAGACCGCCGGTGGCCTTGATCTGCTGATTCACCGACAGGTCCCCGGTCTGCGTGTTGAGTGACACGTTCGCCGCGCCCGTAAAGCCGGTGCTCGTCACCGTGCCCACCGCCAGCGCGTCGGCGTCGATGTACTTCACCGTGCCACTGGTCGAGCCCGCGATCGTCGCAACGTTGTTGCCCGTGTTGGTCAGCGTGTAGCTGCCCGCCCCCTGCAGCTCCAGGCTCCCCGCCGTCACGTTCTTGCCCGAAGCCTGCGTCACCGTGCCCGAGCCAGCATTGAGCGTGACGGTCCGGCCGGTGTTGGTGATTCCGTCCACCGTGGTAAACGCGCCTAGCGCAGCCACGCTGTCGATCGTGAACGCATTGGCGTCCTGATAACTAACGGCGCCGCTCAGCACGTTCGAGATCGCGAGCGTCGCAACGTCGTTGCCCGACTGCACGAGACTCACTCCGGTCTGCGCGCTCACGCCGAGGCTACTCGCCGTGATCGCGCCCGCGGACTGGCTGACGGCGCCCGAGCTGAGCAGGCGCACTGCACCAGTCCCGTTTGCGCTGATGTTATTGCTCAGCGTGATGTCGTTGCTTCCGCCGCTCGCCAGCAGAATCGGGGCATTCCCGCCTGTGGTCGTCACCGAGTTGCCCGTGGTGATCGCTCCGTTGGTGGTGGCGATAGAAATGGATCCGCCCGACGAGGTGACGCCGGAAGTTCCGTCGCCGAGCTGGACGTCCGTCGCCTCCAGGATATCGATCGTCGTGGTCGCGCTCGCACGCAACACGGCCGCCTCGGTGTTCAGTACGGTTCCCACGCCGATGCCGCCGGAGGCGCTGAGCGACAAGATGTTCGCGGTCGCGGTGCCGGCCCCGCCGACGATGTTGCCGTTGGTAGCGGCGAGCGACAGGTTGTCCTGCGTATTGCCGATATCCGCGTCGATCGTGAGATCAGCAGCGAGCGCCGGGCTGTAGCCGAGCGAGATACTTTGCACGCTTGCGATGTCGGTGGTGAGAGTGGTGACCTTGCTGGTGCTGAATCCGCCGGCGACGGCCTGCACGACCGAAATATCGCCCGCGCTTGCGCTCCCCGCCGTCGTCAGAGACAGGGTTCCTGCGGAATCAAGCGTCACCGGAGTGCCGATGCCGATGCCGCCGCTCGCGTCGAGCGCGACGTTGCCGGTCGTGATCAGCGTGGTGCCGCCGACGATGTTCTTGTTCGTGCCGCGCGCGATCAGCGAGACGTTGTCGTCCTGCGTGTTCGTGTTCCACTGCGTCGTGTAGTCGTGGTCGATCGTGATGTGGCCGTCGGTCGTCGCAAGCTC